>DASYBO010000442.1:0-10297 GCA_036500685.1 Pseudonocardiaceae bacterium
GGTCATGACCTCACTATGCCGAGCGAATACCCATCATACAAATGCATAGTCTTTCGCCTCATCCATCAGGAATACTCATGGCATGACGTTCGACGAGGTCGAGACGTTCGTGTGCATCGCCGAGGTGGGCGGATTCACCGAGGCGTCTCGTCGACTGCACCGATCGCAGCCCGCGATCAGCCGCCGCATTCACGAACTGGAGCAGAGTCTTGGCGCGGTGCTGTTCGAGCGGGTGGGCAGGCGGGTCGCGCTGACCGACGCAGGCCGCGCCCTGTTGCCGTACGCGGAGGCCGCGCTGGCGGCGATCCGCGACGGCGAGCGCGCAGTGCGCGACCGGGCCGACGTCGCGCAGACCTTCCGGCTTGCCATCGTCGGCACCCTGGCCGATTCGCACATCGTGGACGCGCTGCGCGAATTCACCGCTCGTTCCGCCGATGTATCGGTCGATCTGCGTACCGCGACCAGTCGCGAGGTGAGCGTGCTGGTGCGCAACGGCGAAGCCGACCTCGGCCTGCGCTACCACGAGGACACCGACCCGAAACTGGAGTCGATCCCGCTCGGCGACGAGAAGCTGCACGTCGTCGTCCCGGCCGGTCATTCGATCACCACCGCGCGAGTGCCGGACCTGCGAGGGTTGCGGGCCGAGAAATGGCTGGGTTTCCCGGCCGAGCGCGGACGATCCGGCTCGTTCCGTGGTCTGCTCGAACAACAGTTGGCCGCGGCCGGCCTGCCGAACCCGTCGATCACCACGGTGGACAGCCTGACCGCGCAGAAGCGACTCATCGAGGCCGGTCTCGGTGTCGCGCTCATGCCGATCAACAACATCAGGGAGGAGTTGCGGATCGGCAGCCTGCGGGTGATCGACGTGACCGGCATGGACGCACGCATCCCGGTGGTCGCGGTGCGGCGGGCCGGCGGCTACCAGAGCCGGGTGGTGACCGAGTTCCTCGCTGTGCTGACCGGACTTCGCCGCGACGGTCAGCCGTAGACGGCGCCCGCGACAAGCAGTCCGAGGCCGACAATGCCCGAGGCCACCCGAATGATGTGCACGCTCGCCCAGCGATCCCGCTGACTCTGCCAGTCCGTTGGCAGCGTCGGCTCGGTCCAGGATTTGATCCGGTTCGCGATGGGGACCTCGATGATCACGGTGACCAGCAACGCGACCACGTACAGGGCGAGGCCGGCGATGGTGAGCGCGAACGTGGCAGGGCGGGTGCCGAACGACAGCACCAGGGTCGGCACTGCGGAGAGCAGCGCGATCGGCATGAGCACGGTCATCAACGGGCCGAGGTTGAGGTTCAGCCGGTGGCCGATGGCCAGGAACGCCGGTGGTGCGAAGGTGGCGACGGATCTGGTCAGGCCGACCCACGGTCCCCAGAAGACGCCGGTTACCAGGGCGGACAGCAGGATGTTGACCAGTTCCGCGCTGCTGATGGCCATTTCGCGGTCTCCCCTCGAACTTACCTGGACTAGAAAATTACTGTCACTGTAAATTTAGCACGATCTATGCTTGACCGATGAGCGCGCGGACCGTGGACTGGACAGCGGCCACCGGCAGGACCGAAGGATTGCGGGAGCGCAAGAAGCGGGAGACCCGACAGCGGTTGACCGACACCGCGACCGAGATGTTCCTGGCCCGAGGCTTCGACGCCGTCCGGGTCAGCGAGATCGCCGAAGCGTGCGGGGTGTCGGAGAAAACCGTCTTCAACTACTTCCCCAGCAAGGAAGCCCTGATCCTGGACCACCCGGACACGGCAATCGCCGCGCTGCGCGTCGGCCTTGCCGACCCAGATCACACCCCGACCGAGTCGGCGCTGCGCATCCTGGCCGGCGAACTCGGCGCCATCACCGCGTGGTTGGCCGCCGAACCCGACCTCGCCGTGGCCAGCGGCAGGCTGAGCCGGTTCGGCGCGTTGATCGACACCACGCCCGCGCTGCGCGCCTACCAGTGGGACCAGACCGACCAGCTGATCACCACCGCTGCGCACGCCCTGGCCGAGCGCGCCGGACTTGCCCCCGACGACCCGGAACCACGCATCGCCGCGACCGCGCTGGTCGGCCTGTGGCAGGTGCAGTTCGCCGCGCTGCACAAGCACGTCGACGGCATCCGCACGCCCGCGCAGGTTCGCAGGGCCGTCACGGCGGAGGTCACACGCGCGGCCCGCGTCATCGACACCGGGCTGGCGACGTTCACGGCGAAGCCGAGGAGTCGTCGTCGGCGAGTAGATGCCGCAGGTGGCGCTGCGGCGAGGTGAGGAAATCGCGGGTCAGCCGCACCGGAAGCGCGTCGTCGTAGGCGGTTTCCGCGAGGTCGCCGTCGTCGGTGATGGCGAGGATGGTCGCGCCGGGCAGGGCCAGCATGATCGGCGAGTGGGTGGCCACGATGATCTGGCTGCCCTGCTGCGCCACCTCGGCCAATCGCGACATGACCGCGAGGCAGCCGCGCACGGACAGCGCGGCCTCGGGCTCGTCGAGCAGGTAGAGGCCCCTCGGCCCGAACCGGTGGGTGACCAGGTCGAGGAAGGACTCACCGTGCGAGCGTTCGTGCGGCGAAACCCCGCCGTAGGAGGGCAGCAGTGGATGTGCCCGGTCCTCGCGGTCGAGGCGTTCGATCTCGGACGCGACGTTGTAGTAGGACTCGGCGCGCAGGAAGAAACCGGTGCGCGGCTTGGTCGTGCCCCACGTGAGGATCAGGTAGTCGCCGAGCAGGGATTCGGTTGAGCGGGTGGCGAAGCGGAAGTTCTGGCTGCCGCCCTCCGCGTTGAACCCGGCCGCTACCGCGATCGCCTCGATGAGCGTCGACTTGCCCGATCCGTTCTCGCCGACGAGGAACGTGACGCCGGGATTGAACGGCAGACCCTTGGCGCGGATCAGGTGCGCGACCGCGGGGAGGTTGAACGGGTAGCCGCCGGTTTTCGCCATCGGATCGACCCGGACTCCGCGAATGAACTGCGCGGGACCTCGTTTCGGCATCGCATCCCCCTGATTGTCGTGGCCCGAACGTACGGGGCGCCGGTGACAATCTCGAAGATGCCCGGTAGCATACCGAGTATGCTACCGGATTGGATGATCTTGTGAGTGTTCGGCACGCGCTGTTAGCGCTGCTCAGCGAGGGTCCGAAGTACGGGCTGCAGCTGCGCGAGGAGTTCGAGGCGCGCACCGGCCAGGTGTGGCCGCTCAACGTCGGGCAGGTGTACACGACCCTGCAACGGCTGGAGCGAGACGCGCTCGTCGCCTCGGACGACGAAGCAGCCGACGGGCCGCAGAAGGCGTTCCGCATCACCGATGACGGCAGGCGCGAACTGGCCACGTGGCTGCACACGCCGCCGGATCTCTCCGCGCCGCCGCGCGACGAGCTGGTGATCAAGATCCTGGTCGCCATGCGCGTCGCCGACACCGACGTGCACGAGATGATCCAGGCGCACCGCAGGTATCTGGTCCAGTTGATGCAGCAGTGGACAAGGCTGAAGAACGACGAGACTCAGCCCGACCTCGGGTTCGCGCTCGTGGTGGACGCCGAGTTGTTCCGGCTCGATTCGGTGGTGCGCTGGCTGGACGCGGCCGATGGCCGGATCCGCCGCGCGTCGGTCGAGGAGCCGACGGCGGGCACCGCGCCGATGCCGAAGGTGCGCAGGCGAATGGGGGTCAAGCCATGAGTGTGTTGACGCTGCGCAATGTATCCAAGACCTACGGCCTCGGCGCGAACGCGGTGCATGCGTTGCGCGAGGTGAGTTTGGTGGTCGAGCCGGGGGCGCTGGTCGCGGTGATGGGGCCGAGCGGTTCCGGCAAGAGCACGCTGCTGACCATCGCCGGCAGCCTTGAGGAGCCTTCCAGTGGGGAGGTGCTGGTCGGTGGCCGGTCCGTGCTCGGCATGTCGCGCGGGGAGCGGGCCCGGTTGCGCCGTCGCTCGATCGGCTATGTGTTCCAGGACTTCAACCTGCTCGCCGGCCTGACCGCGGTCGAGAACGTGGCGCTGCCACTGGAACTCGACGGAATCCCGGCCCGGCGCGCACGGGGCGAAGCGCGCCGCGCACTGTCCGATTTGGACTTGGTCGGCGTGGCGTCCCGGTTCCCTGATGAGCTCTCGGGCGGTGAACGGCAGCGGGTCGCCGTGGCGCGGGCGATCGTGGGGGAGCGGCGGCTGCTGCTCACGGACGAACCGACCGGCGCGCTCGACTCGGCCAACGGCGAGACCGTGCTGCGGCTGATGCGCGCCGCCTGCGCGCGCGGCATCGCGGGCGTGCTGGTCACCCACGACGCGCAGCTGGCGTCGTGGGCGGATCGGGTGGTGTTCCTGCGCGACGGCCGGATCGTCGACCAGACCGCGCCACTGGCCGGTCCGGAATCACTGCTCGCCACCGGAGGAAACGGGTGAGCGGCGCCCCGGCCCTGCGGGCGATGGTGCGGTGGGCGCTGCGGATGTTCCGCCGCGAATGGCGCCAGCAACTGCTCACCCTGGCCATGCTGGCCCTCGCGGTCGCCGCGATCGTGTTCGCCGCGCCCACGGTCACCAATGCCAGACCGACGGCCACTTCGCTCGGCACGTTCGGTGCCGCAGACTCGATGGTCACGTTGCCTGGCAACGACAAGCGTCTGTCCGCCGACGTCGCCGGGCTCACCGCGCAGGTCGGCCCGGTCGCGGTGGTCGCGCACCAGGAACTGCGCACCGGTTCGACCGACCAGGTGGAATTACGCGCGCAGGACCCGAACGGGCCCTTCGGCGGCCCGACTCTGGCGCTGGACTCTGGCAGCTACCCGCGCGGCGCGGCCGAAGTCGCGGTGACCATCGGCACGCAGACCCTGTTCAACCTGCATGTCGGCGACACCTGGCCGGTGGCGGGACGCAGCCTGCGAGTGGTCGGCATCGTGGAGAACCCGAACAACCTGATCGAGGACTTCGCCCTCGTCGCCCCCGGCCAACTGCCCGCGCCGAACCGGATCACCCTGCTGTTCAACGGACAGCGCGGCCGGTTCACCCCGCCGGCCGACGCCATCGACACGCTGAGCTACTCACCGCAGCCGGACTTCGCAACGGACGCGATCATGCTGGCGATCGGCGCGCTCGGCCTGATGTTCATCGGGCTGCTGGCCAGCGCCGGGTTCGCCGTGCTGGCTCAGCGCAGGCTGCGCGCGATCGGCATGCTCGGTGCGCTCGGCGCGACCGACCGGCACATCCGCCTGGTCATGATGGCCAATGGTGCCATCGTCGGTGGGGTCGCCGCGATCATCGGCGCGGTGGTCGGTTTCGTTGGCTGGCTTGGTTATGCGCCGGTCGTTGAAGGGCTCGGTGAGCATCGGATCGACCGGTTGGCGCTGCCCTGGTGGCTGGTCATCGCCGCGCTGGCGCTCGCAGTGGTGACCGCGATCGTCGCGGCCTGGTGGCCTGCCCGCGCGGCGGCCCGGATGCCGATCGTGACCGCGCTGGCCAACCGGCCGAGCACGCCCGCGCCTGCGCGTCGCTTCGCGGCGGCCGGGTTCGGGCTGATGGTGGTCGGACTTGTCGGGCTGGCCTTCGTGCGCCAGCTGGAATCCAGGTGGCTGGTGGTGGCCGGGTTGCTGCTGACCATCCTCGGCAGCTTGTTCCTCGCGCCGCTGATCATCGCCGGACTGGGCAGGCTCGGCGCGCGCACGCCGGTGGCGACCAGAATCGCCCTGCGCGACCTGGCCCGCTACCGGGCCCGGTCGAGTGCTGCCCTGGCAGCGATCAGCATCGCGGTGGCGATCGCCGCCGGGATCACCGTCGAACTGACCGGTCGCACCACGAATTCCGTCGTCGATGTCGGACCGAACCTCGCCAGTAACGAACTCGGGTTCTACGCGGGCGTGCTCGGCAAACCGAGCGCCGAGGAGAGCGACACGGTAACCGCGCTCGCCGGCACGCTGCACGCCACGTCGGTGCTGCCGCTGGCCCGCGCCACGTATCCGGCGGTCGCGAGGTCTGCCGTGATCCTGGAACAGATCGACGCGGGCACCCTCACCGCGACCACCGGCAGGCTCGACGTGGCTACGCCGGAAGTGTTGCGGCGCTACGGGATCGACCCGAATTCGGTGCCTGCCGACGCGGACCTGCTCACCGCGCAGACCGGCCTGGCCGGCATGACCGACGTCCAACTGGCCGTGGTCGGCCACGACCTCACCGATGTCGAGCGGCCCATCTCGCATCCGGTGGTCCGGGTCATGTCCACTCTGCCAACCGACACCCGGGAACCGAACCTGCTGATCACCGAACACGCCATGCGCGCACTGGGCGCAGTGTCCGCAATGGACGGTTGGCTGATCACGACGCCGCGACCGCTCACCCCGGACGAGATCAACCTGGCTCGCACGGCCGCGTTGCGGACCGACAGTTCGATCGACACCGCGTCCAACGTGCCCTCGGCGGCCGAACTCGGCAACTGGGCCACCAGCGTCGGCATCCTGATCGCACTGGGCGTGCTGGCCATGACCGTCGGCCTGATTCGCCGGGAAACCCTTGGTGAGCGGCGGACCCTGACCGCGGTCGGCGCGTCGGCGGGCACTCGGCGCAGGCTGGCCGCGCTCACCGCGGGATCGCTGGCCCTGTTCGGCGCGGTGGTCGGCACCGGCGTGGCCTACCTGGGGCTGCTCACCTACTACCGGTCCGAGCTGAACACGTTCGGCCATCCACCGGTGGTGGCCCTGCTCGCGATCGTGGTCGGGTTGCCGGTGGTGGCGACCGCGGGCGGCTGGCTGTTCGCGGGCCGCGAGCCCTCGGCCGTCGCCCGCGCCGCTCTCACCTGAGCCATGCGCGGGCTTGGGTGGGCACTCCTCCGTTGTGCGCTCGCCTGGTGCGTGCTCGTTGTGGCGGCGCTGCTGCTCGTCGCGTTGGACCTCCGGTGGCCCTGGGACTAGCCCAGCAGGTCCGCCAAGTCGGTCGAGGTGATGACCTGGGCCTGGCGCGGGAAGATCTGCTCGGTGAGGAACTCGTGCACACCCGGAGCTGAATCGGCGCATGCGTCGGCCAGCACGATGATCCGGTAGTCGCGGTCGAAGCCGTCGCGAACGGTGGACAGGACAACGCCACTGGTGCTGAGACCGGTCAGGATCAGCGTGTCCACACCCGCGGCGCGCAGTTGCTGGTCGAGGTCGGTGGTGGAGAACGCGCCGACGCGGATCTTGCGCACGACGATGTCGCCGGGTTCCGGCGCGATCCGCTCGTCGATGGCGGTGGACGGCGAGTCGGCGTGCAGGTAGTCGCGGCGCTCGGGGGTGGCCAGCGCGGCGAAGTGGCTGGTGGCCGGGATCGTGGCCATGTCCTCGTCGGTCAACGCGACCCGCACGTAGCCGATCCGGGCGCCTGCCTTGCGGAGCAGGGCGATCGCGTCGGCCGTGCGCGCGAGCGCGGCGTCGGCGCCCGCGCCCGCCGCCGATGCCACGATGCCGTTCTGGTAGTCCATCGCCAGCAGCGCGGTGCGGGTCGGGTCGATGGTGGGCGTGTCGGACATGATTCCCCTTGGTGGCTGGCTGTTCAGAGGTGGTCGGCCAGACGTTGCAGCAGTGGCACGGCGGTGCGCAGCGCGTCCAGTTCAGCCGGGGTGAACCCGGCCTCGAGCGCGTCCGT
The DNA here is from genome assembly GCA_036500685.1 of Pseudonocardiaceae bacterium. Taxonomy (GTDB): domain Bacteria; phylum Actinomycetota; class Actinomycetes; order Mycobacteriales; family Pseudonocardiaceae; genus CAJCJE01. Next base: position 7,580 of record DASYBO010000442.1, read on the forward strand.
GAGCTGCCGGGTGCGGGTGTCGCGCTTGTGCCGCAGCACATCGCGGCCCGCGTCGGTCAGCGACACGATGATCCGCCTGCCATCGTGCGGATCGGCGCTGCGCTCGATGAGGCCCCGGCTTTCCAGGCTGGCCAGGGTGGTCCCCATGGCCTGCGGGGTGATCTGCTCGTACCGGGCCAGTTCGGCCGAGGCCGCCGGTCCGCCGCGATGGAGCCGCGACAGTGCCGCGCGTTCCGGCAGGGTGGGTTCATCGGGTGCGCGGTGTTGCCGCATCCTGCGGACGACCAGGCTGATGCCGTCGAAAAGGTCAGCCGCCAGTTCATCCGCTGTGGAGCGTCGGGCCATGTGGCCAGCCTAGAGTTCATCAGCCGAGGTTGTCAATCTGGGCTGATGATTCCGCTCAGCTGGTGAGGTCGAGGGCGGCCCGGATGATGCTGTCCGAGTCGAGGTTGTGGTAGCGGTACACCTCAGCCAGCGAACCCGACTGGCCGAACCGGGTGACGCCGAGCGCGGTCGTGGCGACGCGGTTGATCGTGGCCAGGAAGGCCAGCGTGTGCGGGTGTCCATCCAGGACGGTGACAAGCGGGGTGGCGCGCTCGGCCGGGAAGACCTGGTCCAGGATCCAGGTTTCCGCGCTCTCGTGGCCCTGCCGGGCGCGCACCGCGCGGTAGAGCAGGTCCGGGCTGGTCACGCAGACGACGTCGGCGGCGATGCCGACCTGGCGCAGACGTTGCGCCGCCGCAAGGGCTTCCGGCACCACGGCGCCCATCGCGGCGATGGTGACCCTCGGCGTTTCGGTGCGGCGCAACAGGTACGCGCCCGCGACCACCTGCCGACGCCGTCGCTCCCGCGCCGCGGGATCGGTCGGCACGTCGGCGAGGGCCTGATCGACCGGGCGGGTGGACAGCCGCAGGTAGGCCGAACTGCCATCGGGCCTGCCGAGTTGGGCAAGGCAGGCCAGCAGCGACCACTCGGTGTCGATCGCGAACGCCGGTTCGTAGCTGACACAACCGGGTTGTTCCAACCCGATCGACGGCGTCTTGATCGACTGGTGCGCGCCGCCCTCCGGCGCCAGCGAAACCCCGGACGGCGTGCCGACCAGGATCGACTGGCCGCCCGCGTAGATGCCGTAGGACCACGGTTCGAGCGCACGTTCGACGAACGGGTCGTACAGCACGCCGATCGGCAAAAGCGGCTCGCCCCACCGACTCCAGGTGGCGCCGAGCTCGCCGAGCAGGCTCACCATGTTGACCTCGGCGATGCCCAGTTCGATGTGCTGGCCGGTCGGTTTCTCCCGCCAGTGCAGGATGGTCTCGGCGTCGTCGGCGAACCAGTCGCGCCGTTCACCGGCCGACCACACCCCGACCTTGTTCACCCAGCCGCCGAGGTTGGTCGAGGAGCTGACGTCCGGGCTGACCGTGACCACCCGCCGCGCCGCGTCCGGCGCCTGCCTGGTCAGGTCGAGCAGCACCCGGCCCAGCGCGGCCTGGGTGGTGGCCACCCCGGTCGGCGTCCGCCCGATGTCGGCCGGCACCGAGGGTGGCGCCTGGCTCGCGACGGGTTCACGGCGCAGCCGGGTCGCGGTGTCAACGCAGAGCGCGTGCTCGGCGCTGTCCGCGCGGAAGTTCTGCCAGGGCTGGTCCGGGTCGGTGCCGACGCGCGCGGCGAGTTCGCGGAGTTGCTCGTCGGACAGCAGCGCCGAATGGTTCTGCGGATGGCCCTTGGTCGCAAGGCCGTAGCCCTTCACGGTGTAGGCGAAGATCACCGTGGGGCGGGTGTCGTCGATCTCGGTGAACGCCTGGTCGAGCGCGGCCAGGTCGTGCCCACCCATGTTGGCGACGGCTTCCACCAGGGTCGCGTCGTCCAGCCCGGCCACGAGTTCCGCGATCCGCTCGTCGTCCGGCCCGTCGCCCGGCACGCGCTTGCGCAGTTCGGCCGCGTCACAGCGCAACAGCCGCTGGTACTCGGGATTGGTCATCGCGTCGATCCGCTGCCGGAGGGCATCGCCGCCCGGCAGGCCGAACAGTTCCTGCAACAGGTGGCCGTACTTGAGGGTGATCACCTGCCAGCCCGCCGCGGCGAACATGCCGCGCAGCCGGTCGGCCGCGATGTTCGGCACCACCCGGTCCAGCGACTGCCGGTTCAGGTCGACCAGCCAGACGATCTCGCCCAGTTCGCCGACCCCCGAGTCGAGTACGGCCTCCCACACCGCGCCCTCGTCCAGTTCGGCGTCGCCGACCAGCGAGTACTGCCGCCCGGTACCGGCGCTGCCGGCCAGGCTGTCCACGTAGCGGCGGGACAGGGCGCCCCAGATCGGCGCGGTCGCGCCGATGCCGACCGACCCGGTCGAGTAGTCGACCGGATCCGGGTCCTTGATCCGGCTCGGGTAGCTCTGCAGTCCGCCGAAGTCGCGCAGCCGGGTCAGGTAGGCGGGATCGAGCTCACCGAGCAGATAGTTGATCGCGTGCAGGACCGGTGAGGCGTGCGGCTTGACCGAGACCCGGTCCTGCGGCCGCAGGTGCCGGAACCACAGCGCGGTCATGATCGACACCATCGATGCGGACGAGGCCTGGTGCCCACCCACCTTGAGGCCCGACGGGTTCGGCCGCACCCGGTTCGCGTGGTGGATGATCGCGGTCGAGAGCCACAGCACCCGCTCCTCGACCTTGCGGAGCACCGCGAACTGGGCATCGGTCCGCTGCTGCCTCACGACCGGGC
>DASYBO010000443.1:0-6593 GCA_036500685.1 Pseudonocardiaceae bacterium
TCAGCTTTGCGGCGCTTGCTGTCCGTCGATGGCCACGACGTAGACCGCCGTTCCGTACGCGGCGACCTCGCTGGCGGTGCCGCCGATCTCGTTGCAGTCGAAGCGCATGGCCAGGATGGCGTTGGCGCCGCGCGCCATGCCTTCCTGGCAGAGCCGCTCGATCGCCTCGTAGCGCGAGTCGGCGAGCAGCTTGGACAAGCCCTTCAGTTCACCGCCGGCCAGCGCCTTGAAACCGGCGCCCATGTTGGAAAACGCGTTGCGGCTGCGCACCGTGAGGCCGAACACCTCGCCCATCACCCTGGCCACCCGGTAGCCGGGCACGTCGTTCATGGTCGAGACCAGGATCGGGTACTGCTGAGCCTGCGCTTGGGTCATGGCGGGAGCGTACCGAGCGGGCGGCCGCGCAGCAGCCGATTCGGCGGTTGGCCGGTAACGCCCGATTCATCCCGGACCGACCGAGCGAGCCGCCCGCCTCAGCCGAGGAACGCGCTGCGGCGTTGGGACAACAGCCGGTACAGCGTCTGCTGGATGGTCTCGCGAACCTGGTCGGTCAGGTTGAACACCAGCATCGGGTCGTCCGCAGCACCCATGACCTGCTGGTCGGTCGCGATGGGTTCGCCGAACTCGATGTACCACTTCGACGGCAGCGGGATGGCGCCGAGCGGGCCGAGCAGCGGGAACAGCGGGGTCACCGGGAAGTAGGGCAGGCCGAACAGCCGGGCGAGCGGCTTGATGTCCGCGATCTTCGGGTAGATCTCCTCCGCTCCAACAATCGAACACGGCACGATCGGTACCCCGGTGCGCAGCGCCGCGGAGACGAAGCCACCCCGCCCGAAGCGCTGCAACTTGTAGCGGTCCCGGAACGGCTTGCCGATGCCCTTGAAGCCCTCCGGCCACACACCGACGAGTTCGCCGCCGCTGAGCAGCCGTTCAGCGTCCGCGTTGCAGGCCAACGTCTGGCCGGACTTGCGCGCGAGCGGGCCGACGACCGGAGTGCGGAACACCAGGTCGGCGCCGAGCATGCGCAGATGGCGGCGGCGCGGGGTGTTGTCGTGCACCGCGATCGAGGTCATCACCGCGTCCAACGGGAGGGTGCCGGAGTGGTTGGCGACTAGCAGCGCGCCGCCCTGCCTTGGCAGGTTCTGCGCTCCGAACACCTCGACCCGGAACCACTTCTGGTACAGCTGCCGCAACGGTGGCAGCAGCACCGTGTCGGTCAGTTCGACATCGAACCCGAACTCGTCGATCTCGTAGTCGCCGGCAAGTCGGTGCCGTAGGAATCGAAGGAAGTCGGCGACCTTGTCACCGCTCGACGTTCCGCCGGTGGGCAACGTCGCCACTGGCGCGGGCTCACGTCGCTGGATCGGCGTCGGGCGCCGCCGCGCACTGGTGCGGGGCGGATATGTCTCGGTGGGTTCGGTGTTGCCGTGCAGTGGGATCACACGCGCTTCCGCCACTGCCGCCGTCCTTTCCGCTCAATGCTGTGTGGACACACGTTCAGCGCAACAGCTCGGCCAGGCCGAGCACGCTGTTCTCCATGGCCGCGACGCGACCGGGATCGAGCACCGGACGCAATCCTCGGCCGTTGACGTAGTCGTCGAAAGCCTGCCGAGTGTTCCAGCGCGGGGTGAAGCCGAAGATCGTCTTCAGTCGCGTCGTGTCGACGACGCGACCGAAATTCAGATAGCGCAGTTGTTCCGGCCCGAAATCGACCAGCCGGGTACTGCGGAACAGCCTGCTCACCGGCGCCAGAATCGGCTCGGGCACGCCGAGCGGGATCCGGCCCGCACGCCGGACCGCCTGGGACAACAGCAGAACACCGTCGGCGCCGACATTGAAAACACCGGGCAGGTCGTGGGTGACCGCCCGGTGCAGCACGGCGAGCGCGTCCTCGGCGTGCAGCAGCTGCAACCGCGCGTCTCGACCGAACGCCGTCGGCACCACCACCGGCAGCGCGAAGTATCGAGTCAGGACGGTGTCGACCTGCGGCCCGATCAAGTTGGTGAAACGAAGCGTGGTGACCGCGACATCGGGACGCCTGCGGCCGAAACCGCGGACGTAGCCCTCCATCTCGGCGTTGTCCTTCGCGTAACCGCTGGAGGGCAACTCCTTGGGAGCCATGTCTTCGGTGAACTCCGCGGGATCGCGGGAACCCGCGCCGTAGACGGCCGCCGTCGACTTGACCACGAGCTTGCGGACCAGAGCCGATCGCTGGCACGCGGCCAGCAGCTGCATGCTGCCGATCACGTTCATTTCCTTGTGCAGCACCCGACCGCTCGGTCCGGCCGGGTGTGCGGTGTTCGACGCGTGCACGACCGTGTCGACCTTGGCCGTACTGATCACCTTGGCGATCAGCGGGTTGCGGATGTCCGCCCTGACGAACTCGGCCCGGCCCATCAGTTTGGCCAGTTCGGGCGATGGCGCTGCGGCGTCGACGCCGATCACGCGTTCGATCGTGGGGTCCTCGGCCAGCCGGGCGGCGAGATGACCACCTAGGTAACCGTTGACCCCGGTGACGAGGACGACCTTGGGCGCCATCATCAACCCCTAACCGGTGCTCGGCGCAGAACCCGATGCTACTCGTGGTGGCCAGTTGACAACGCTGTCGTTCACGGCAGATTTACGCAGGTCACAAGGGTGTTCTTCGGTACACCCGATCGGCTGTGCGCACGTAGAGGTACACATCGGTGCGCAACGACACGTAGGCGCCACCCACCGCCCGCCGACGGAACACGACACGGCGGGCGCGGGTAGCGCCTACGTCGAACACCCAGGAGCCCGGACGGGCCGGACCACCCGCGAACGACCGCCTAGACGGCAGCGCCCGCGAGCTGGTTACGCTCGGTCACTTGCCCTGCTTGCGACGCGCGTGACGAGTCTTCCGCAGCAACTTGCGGTGCTTCTTCTTCGACATGCGCTTGCGGCGCTTCTTGATGACCGAGCCCATGCGGGTTCCTTCGCTGTTGATGGTTCCTTGCGGCTTTCGCGTGCCGACGCCAGCCAGGAGCGGCGGCTTCCGAGCAAGGACTCACCCAGGAAGGCACGCCCTGAACGCGGAAGCTCACGCACACCAGGGCACGCGACACGAACGGCCACCCAGTTTACCTGGGCGGTCAGCGCCTCTCCCGCCGGGCGTAGGTTGCCGGCCCGTTGGCCGGATCAGCCGGCATCGAAATAGGCGTTCTCCAGGTAGTCGTGGACGGCCTGCTCAGGCACCCGGAACGACTTGCCGACCCGAACGGCCGGTAGTTCACCCGAGTGCACGAGCCGGTAGACGGTCATCTTGGAGACGCGCATCATGGCGGCCACTTCCGCGACGGTCAGGAATTCCACCTGCCCGAGACTGGTCGGCCCGCTCGTCTCCCTCTGTGTCCTGCTTTGCGACGGCATGCGTCACCGCGCCTTTCGACACGTGTCGCGCCGTCGGCTTCCCCACCGACGGAACGGACACGCACGTGCTGTGTCGAGAGTAGCGGGACGGGTGGGACTACTGCGACGGGCGGGAAGAACAATTACGGCTGTGGCCCATGCGGACAGCGCACCAAGCAGGGCTGATTCACTCGACCGGTGGCAGTGACAACTCGCGCGACGCCCTCGCGTGTCCGCCCGAGGCGGGAGGCGGGGAGGCGTCAGTCCTTGCGGGGCTCGGGGGCGAGGGCGTGGGCCTTGCCCAGTTCTACCGAGCGGTCCCTTGCGGCTTCGATGGCGGCGAGCATGGCCGCGCGGACGCCGTGTTTCTCCAACTCGCGGATGGCCATGATGGTGGTGCCGGCGGGGGACGTCACGGCCTCGCGGAGGATCACCGGATGTTCGTTGCCCTCGGCGAGCATCTTGGCCGAGCCGACGGCGGACTGGACGATGAGCTGTTCGGCGATGTTGCGCGGGAGGCCGAGCAGAATGCCGGCGTCGATCATGGCTTCGACCAGGTAGAAGAAGTACGCGGGGCCGGAGCCGGACAGTGCGGTGACCGCGTCCTGCTGGGATTCGGGCACCCGGACGACCTGGCCGACGGCTGCGAGCATTTCCTCAACGGTGTTCAGGTGGGCCGCGGTGGCGTGCCGGCCGGGGGAGATGGCGCTCATCGCCTCGCCGACCAGCATGGGCGTGTTCGGCATGACGCGGACGACGGGGGTGTTCGCCGGCAGCCTGCTCTCGTAGAGGGCGGTGGGCAGGCCGGCGCACAGCGAGACCACCAGTGCGCCCGCGCGCAATGCGGGAGCGAGTTCGACGAGCAGGGGATCGATGTCCTGCGGTTTGACCGCGACCACCAGCACGTCGGCCTCGGCGGCGGCCTCGGGGACCGTGACCGCGCGGACGCCGTAGCGCTTGGTCAGTTCCGCGCAGCGTTCCGGATAGCGCTCGGTGAACAGCAGGTCGTCGGCGTTGCGTCCGGCGTGCATCAGGCCGGACAGCAGCGCCTCGCCGATCTTCCCCGCTCCGAGTACCGCGATCCTCGTCATGCGCACCAGGGTGCCAGACGCACCCCACCTCCCGTTTAGCGCTCCAGGGGGGTGAGGGCGAGCTGGCGGGCCTGGCAGATGAGGCGACCGGTGGAGTCGATGACCGTGGCGTCCTCGTCGAACCACTGGCCGTGCACGGCCCGGCAGTTCACCTCGACGCGTAGCCAGCCGGGGGCCGGGTTGCCGCGCAGCAGCGCGGTCAACTGCACGGTGGGCGCCCAGCCGTAGCGGCCGAGGTTGAACGTGACCGGCATGGACACGTCGCCCGCGACGAGGCCGAACAGCACGTCGGGGGCTTCCGAGCGGGGCCGGACCCACATGCGCAGGCTCAGCGGGTCACCCGATCGACCCTGGAGGAACCCGGCGTTGGCCGGGTCGATCCTGATCTCGCAGGTGCGGCTGAGCCGGAAGACGCTCGCGGCCGGAACGGTGCTCAGGTCGACGGCGTCCGGGCCGGGTTTGGCCAGCAGTTCGGGCAGGTCGGTCCAGGCGACGGGGTCGTCGGTGAGCCTGCCGATGGTGACGGTCGACTCGACGCAGCTGCGACCGCGCTGTTCCAGGTTGACCGAGACCACGCTGGCGGTGCGGCCCAGTTTGCGCAGTTCGGTGCGCAGCAGGACCGGACCGACCTCGGGGGGACGCAGGAACTGGGCGCTGACCGCGAGCGGATCGGCCGCCTCGGTGCCGTCGCGCGGGGTCGCCGAGCTGACCACGTGCGCCGCGGCTCTGCCGAGCAGGGCCAGCAGGAAACCGCCGTGCGGCCTGCCGCCGACGGTCCAATCCGCTGGCAGGTCAACGGTGTACGTACCGTCCCCGAGCGGGCGAACGGCACTCACGGCCGAGAACGTGCCCGCAACGGTGGAACGTGGGCCAGTCACAACACACTCCTTGCTGGCAGGGCTGAAACCAGAGCTGGAATACCGACCCTACCCCGGATCGATCATGGAATATCGATCTGAGAAAAAGGTTGTGCGCTCAGGACTTCGTGGCCAGCGCGCGGAGGAAGAAGCCGAGGTTGGCCGGACGTTCGGCGAGCCTGCGCATGAGGTAGCCGTACCACTGCACGCCGTAAGGGACGTACACCCGGACCTTGGCGCCGTCGGCGGCCAGCCTGCGCTGTTCGTCCGGGCGGATGCCGTAGAGCATCTGGAACTCGAAGCTGCCGGGCTTGCGGTCATACCAGCGGGCGCGTTCGTCGATGACCTTGATCAGCCGGGGATCGTGGGTGGCGAACATCGGGTAGCCCTGGCCGCGGAGCAGCACGTTGACGCAGCGCACATACGACAGGTCGACCTGGTGCCGATCGGCGAAGGCGACCGCGTCGGGTTCGGCGTAGGCGCCCTTGCACAGCCGCACCCGCGAGCCGGTGCCGGCGAGGTCGCGGCAGTCGCCTTCGGTGCGCCGCAGGTACGCCTGCAGGACCGCGCCGGTCCTCGGGTGTTCCTTGCGCAGTTCGGCGAGGACGGCGAGAGTCGAGTCGGTGGTGGTGTGGTCCTCCATGTCGAGGGTGATCGTGGTCCCCACCCGTTCCGCCGCTGCCGCGATGGTCGCGGCGTTGTCCCTGGCCAGGTTTTCGTCCAGTTTCTGGCCGAGCGCGGAGAGCTTCACACTGACCTCGGCGTGCTCGGTGAGGCCGCGTTCGGCCAGCGCGTCGAGCAGGGTCAGGTAGGCCCGCACGGTGGTGTCGGCCTGTGCGACGTCGGTGGTGTCCTCGCCGAGGTAGTCCAGGGTGACGTCGAGATTCGCGCCGACCAGCGCTTCGGTGACGGCGACCGCGTCGGCGTTCGCCTCTCCTGCCACGAATCTGCGCACCACGGCGCGGGACAACGCAGCGGTGGCCACCAGGTTCGCGATCGTGTCGTTGCCCGCGGCCGCCAGGATCAGGGAACGGAGTGGGTTCACAGCGCGCACTCTACGGCGTGGGCGAGCAGGTGGCCGCCGTCCCGACTGGGGGAGTCAGCGGCCGATGTGCAGTCGGGCGAACAGCAGGGCCTCGGCCAGATCACGGGTTCGCGCGGCGAGTCCGGGCGCCCTTCTCGTACTGATTTCGACGATCACCTGACCGTCGAAACCGTTGCCGGACAACGATTCGCACAGGGCCGCGCACGGTTGGTCACCTCGTCCGGGGACGAG
>DASYBO010000444.1:0-4614 GCA_036500685.1 Pseudonocardiaceae bacterium
CGAGCACGACGAGTACGAGGACTGGCTGGCCGGCAGTGAACCGCTCACCGACGCGACCCCGGTCGGCGAGGGCGAGACCTTCCTACAGCTCTACACCTCCGGCACCACCGGTTTCCCCAAAGGCGCCATGCTCACCCAGCGCGGGCTGACCGCGCACGCCAACGGCATGGCCGACTCGGTCGCCATGGACGAGCACAGCGTGGCCATGGTCGCGATGCCGCTGTTCCACGTCGGCGGGTCGAGTTGGGCGCTGGCCACCATGTACTACGGCGCGCGCCAACTGCTCGTCCGCGACATCAACCCGCCCGCGCTGGCCGAGGAGATGATCGAGCAGGGCGTGTCGCACGCGTTCCTCGTGCCGGCGATCTTCGGCTTCCTGCTCCAGGTGCCGGGCATCGGCGAGCGCGACTGGTCGAAGCTGCGCGGCCTCGTCTACGGAGCCTCGCCGATGCCGCTGCCGCTGCTGCGCCGCAGCATGGCCACCTTCCCGACGAACTTCTACCAGGTGTACGGCATGACCGAGGCGTCGGGCGCGGTGACCGTGCTGATGCCGGACGCGCACCGCGACACCGCCAACGAGCACCGGCTGATCTCGGCCGGGACGCCGTTGAAGGGCGTCGAGATCGTCGCGGCCGACCCCGTCACCGCGCAGCCGCTCGGACCGGGCGAGGTCGGCGAGATCATGGTGCGGACCGAGCAGCTGATGGCCGGCTACTGGGACCGGCCGGAGGACAGCGAGCGGGCCATGTCCGACGGCTGGCTGCACTCGGGCGACGCGGGTTATGTCGACGAGGACGGCTACGTCTTCATCTCCGACCGGGTCAAGGACATGATCATCAGCGGCGGGGAGAACATCTACCCGGCCGAGATCGAGCGGGTCATCGGCGAACACCCGAGCGTCGCCGACGTGGCCGTGATCGGTGTGCCGGACGAGACGTGGGGCGAGGTGGGCAAGGCGATCGTGACACCGGCGCCCGGTGCCACCGTCGACGCGGCCGAACTGATCGCGCTGGCCAAGAGCCAGCTGGCCTCGTTCAAGGTGCCCAAGTCGGTCGAGGTGATCGCGGAGATGCCGCGCAACGCCACCGGCAAGATCCTCAAGAAAGACCTGCGCGCCCCTTATTGGGTGGATCGATCACGCGCGGTGTGATTCCCATCCTTCGGTTAGGCTGGTCACCAGCCTTTGGAGACGCTAGCCTGACGAAATCCAGGCACCGAGCGTGTTTGATTGTGTGCGGTCCGTACAGTTTCCGGTGAAATCCCCCACAACTCCGCACGAAACCGCACGCGAGGGTTACTCTATCCGTATGACGCTGGCTCTGGAAAAGGTTCTGGCCAAGGCGGGCTTGCGGGTCTCGCCGACCGAGTTCCTCACGCATGTCGAGGACGCGGCCCGCAGGCTGAGCCCGCCGAACACCGAGCCGGCAACCCAGTTCAGCGCGACCGAACGTGAGGCACTCGCCGACGTCGGCCTTGACCTGCGCCCCCGCCGCGAGAACGAAGCTGACGGGCGCGCCCGCGCCGTCGCCGAACAGGCGGTACTGCACGATTCCGCGCTGACCGTCGGCGAGGCCGCCGCGGCCATCGGCGTTGACACCAGCCGGGTTCGGCACCGCCTCGCGGACGGCTCACTGATGGGCTGGAAGGACCGAGGCGGCTGGCGGCTGCCGGCCTGGCAGTTCACCGAGCGGGGCGTGCTGCCCGGCCTCGACGTGGTGCTGGCCGCGATCCCGAGCGACCAACCGGCATTGGTGGTGGCCGCGTTCATGACCACCGTGCAGGAGGACCTGCTGGCCGGTACCCGGCCGGTGACCCCGCACGAATGGCTCGCCGCCGGCGGCGATCCCCAGCGCGTCGCGCGACTCGCTGCCATGCTGGGCACCCCGGCCTGAGCTGAAACGAACCTGGAGACGACTGGACCCGTATGGCACGGCTTCCCCAGCCGCCGGAACCCGCTGAACTCGCGACCCTGCTGCGCCCAGAAGAGGACATCGTGGCCGTACACCCGGCCACGCGCCTGGTGCGAGTGTTCACCGTGGCCGGCCGGCACCCCCAACAGTGGAACACGTTCCGCAGGGCCGGACCGCTTCCGCACGCGCGGTTCGATCCGCACCCGCCCGGCCCGCGCGGCAGGCCAACCGACGCGCCAGGGCACGGCGTGCTCTACTTCGGACTGTCCGTTCGGACCAGCGTCGCCGAGGTCTTCCAGGACACGTCCGTTGTGGACCGGATCACCCGAAGGCCCTTCCTCGTGGTGTTCCGGCCGACCAGGACGCTGCGGCTGCTCGACCTGGTCGGCCTGTGGCCGACGCGGGCGGGCGCGTCGCAGGAGATCAGCAGCGGCCCGCGCGACCGGACCCAGGAATGGGCCCGCGCGATTCGATTGGCGCACCCGGGCCTTGACGGCCTGTGGTACCGGTCCTCAATGGACTCCGGCAATCCCGCTGTGTGCCTGTGGGATCCGCCAGCAGGCGACGCCCTGCCGCTCACCCCGGACGTACTCGTCCAACTCGACCATCCCGGTCTCGATCTGCCGCTGGCCCGGATCTGCGAGGAGCTGAACTACACCCTGTTGGGTTGACGGGAGCGGGACCGGTTCTGCATGAACCGGCCCCGCTTTTTCCTTGCGTGATTACGGTGCAGGCGGCAATGCGGGCACCGGGAGGGCGGCCGGCAGGCAGCTGTCCGTGTTCACCCCGGTCACCGAGGTGGCCAGCGAACTGAGCGCGGTGGTCACCGCCGTCGGGCTCGGCGGGGCGGCCAATGCGGAACTGACCAGGCCGAGAGCCGAGGACAGGAACGAGACCGCGTCGGACTGGCAAGCGGCCGGCGTTGCGGCCTGCGGGGCGCCAGCCGGTGCGCTCGGCGGGTTCGGCGGGGTCGGCACGCTGGTGGGGACGGGAGGGGTCGTCGGTGTCGGGGCATTGGTCGGGGTCGACGTGGTCGACGAGGATGGCAGAGCCGCGAGGCAGCCTGCCCCCTGCGCGGCGATGACCGCGTTGAAAAGGTCACCGGCGACCGGGGCCAGCTTGGCCGGGTCCGGGGTCGGTGCCAGTGCGGTTTGAACGTTGGTCAACGCGGTGGACAGGGCGGCGACCGACGGGGTGCTGGACGTACAGGCCGGTGTGGCGGCGGCAGGCGCCGCGGCGGCCGACGACACGACCGAGGGCACCACGACCGCTGCGGCCACGACGGCGGCTAGCGGCAGCGCGAAAGCCCATTTGCGGAACATGAATCCTCCTTGCACGTAGGCAATTAATGGAGAAACTGCTACCGATGGAGCGTGGGGCCGCAGCGATGGTAAGCACCACTACCGGGGATAGCGCCTGATCAAACGAGCGCATTCACTCGTTAGAGCGCTGCCCGAAGTTGCCGCACATAACGCATCTTGGGAATCAGCGCGCCGGCGATCTCGTCGTCGTTGGTCTGTCCATCCGGGATCCAGCCACACGCTGCGTAGAACGCGCGGGCACCGCTGTTCGCGGTGAACACCCACAACCCGGCCGTTTCGAAACCGTGCTGAATCAAATGGTCGATCCCGGCGTCGTGCACCGCCCGGCCTGCGCCGCCGCGCTGTCGCGCAGGGTCGACGTAGATCGCCATCAGCTCAGCAACACCCACCGTGCAGTACGCGGCGACGACGTCCTGCTCGTCGAGGGCGACGAAGGTGGCATACGGTTCGGGGCTGAGGACGCGTTGCCGCCACACCTCTACGTGCTCCGGAGTGTCCATACCGGACAGGAACTCCGCCGGCACGAGGTCCGCGTACGCGCTGCGCCAGGCGGCGATCTGGATGCGCGCGATCGGCGCCGCGTCGCTTGTCTCGGCGCGGCGCACCCGCCACGTGGTCACACCGGCAGCCACTTGGCCCACCAGTCGAGCACCGCCCGCAGCCGCTGCACGCGATGCCGCGGCTGGCCGGACCGGCTCAGTTCGTGGCCCTCACCGGGGAAGAGCAACAGCTGGGTTTCGGTGCCGTTGGCGCGCAGCGCAACGTACATCCGCTGCGCCTGTTCCAGCGGGCAGCGCCAGTCCTGTTCGGAATGCACCACCATGAACGGCATCGTGATCTTGTCGACGTGGGTCAGTGGGCTGCGTGCGCGCTGCTCCTCGACATCGGCGCCGAGGTAGACCTCGACGAAGTAGTAGCCGATGTCGGACGTGCCGTACAGCGACTCCCAGGAGTTGACCGCGCGCTCCGACCAGGCCCCGGCAAAGCGGTCCGGATGGTGCGCGGCGAGCCAGCCGGTCATGAACCCGCCGTACGAGCCGCCCATCACGCCGACCCGCGTCTCGTCGCAGTCCGGCCGGGCGAGTGCGGCGTCGAGCACGGCAAGCAGATCGTCGACGTCGACGGTGCCCATCGCGTTGACAACGGCTTTGCCATGCGCCTGACCGTAACCGGCCGAACCGCGCGGATTGCCGAGCACGACCGCGTAACCGGCGGACGCGTACACCTGCGCCTCGTCGAAGAAGCCGCGTGTGTGCTGGGCGAACGGGCCGCCGTGGACATGTAGCAGCACCGGATGCGGGCCGGGCCCGTCCGGCAGGACCACGAAACCGTGCACCGGGTAGCCGTCCGGCGCGGTGGTGTCGATCTCCACCAACCGACAC
>DASYBO010000445.1:0-6022 GCA_036500685.1 Pseudonocardiaceae bacterium
AGGGTCACCGTCACGTCGGCTTGCCGGGTCAGTCGGTTGGCCGCCATGACGCCGGCATATCCGCCGCCGACCACGACAACCTTGGTGTTCTCGATCATGGATGCTCCTTCGTCGCACTGGGTTCGGCCACAAGACACCGCGCTACCGCGCCCTGTGACATCCCCGCGATGCACAATGGGCACCATGGAGGTCGACCTCGACGAGCTGCGCAGGCTGCGTCGTGCCCGTGACCGGATGGATCGCGAGTACGCGGAGCCGCTGGACGTGCCCGCGCTGGCCAAGACCGCGCTGATGTCCACCGCGCACTTCGCCCGGCGCTTCCGCGAGGTCTACTCGGAGACGCCGTACGCCTACCTGATGACCCGGCGCATCGAGCGGGCCAAGGAACTGCTGCGGCGCGGCGAGCTGAGCGTGACCGAGGTGTGCTTCGCGGTCGGCTGTACCAGCCTCGGCTCGTTCTCCACCCGGTTCACCGAGCTGGTCGGCGAGCCGCCGTCGACCTATCGGGCCCACGACCACGACGAACTGCGCGGCATGCACACCTGCCAGACCATGGCGTTCACCCGGCCGCGCCGCGAACGCGGCCCGTCCGCAACCAAATAGTTTTCGAGAAGCACCTGCCGTCGCAGCCGCATAGCCTTCCTGACATGAGCGTTTCCCTCAGCGGCGTACACATCGCCGTCGACGACGTCGACGCGGCGGTCAAGTTCTACCGTGACACTCTGGGCCTGAAGGTGACCAGGGAAGTCGAAAATGACGGTTTCCACTGGATCACCCTGGTCACCGCCAGCCAGCCCGAGATCCAGATCGTGCTGTCCGAACCCCATGCAGGCCGGTCCAAGGAGGACGGCGACGCGCTCGCCGCTCTGCTGGCCAAGGGCTCGTTGGGCATGGTGAATTTCCAGTCCGACGACCTCAACGACACCTTCGACAAGGTCGCGGCCAACAAGGAGGCCGAGGTCCTGCAAGAGCCGGCCGATCAGTTCTGGGGCGTGCGCGACGCCGCGTTCCGTGACCCAGCTGGCAACACCATCCGCATCGCGCAGAGCTAGGGCGAGCCGCCCTCGCATCAGAGCTACTGACCCCATCACTGCTGGGCTCGCGGCGCGGGCGTCGCGAGTCGAGCGGTCATGGTGTCGGTGGCTCTTGGCCATTTCCGATCAGCGGACTTCTGCTTGCGAACCAGCCAGGTCGCCGTCGAGCTGGCGTACATGTTCCGGGTCATGGATGGGAAGATCACCGAGCACTGGGCCGTCCGCGACGATCTCGGCATGCTCCAGAAACTCGGCGCCATCTCGCCTCCGGCAAGTTAGTCGTCCGACTGGGCGAGGGCGGCACCGTCCCAAGTGGTGTGCGTGCACGCGACGCCGCGACCGGACTTGGGGCGCAGCACGTCGTAGATGTGCATGCGCGGGATCTTCTCCGACACGCCCCAACCGGAGGGCCACGTGATGATCCAGTCCATGTCCAGGTCGACCAGCAGACCGAGCATGCGCGCGATCGTCGGGTCGTCAAGGCGCTCGAACGCCTCGTCCAGCAGCACCAGTCGCAGCGGACCGGCCTCGGGGGTCGCTCCGCTGACCGCGCCGTAGAACGCCGCCGCCGCCGCGAAGAGGGTCACGTAGGACACCAGGCGGGTCTCACCGGAGGACAGTTGGCGCATCCGCCGGGTGCGTGGCTTGCCGTCCGGACCGGAGTCACGGACGCGAACCGTGAACGTGTACCAGGACCGGTAGTCCAAAGCTCTGGTCAGGATCTCAGGGTAGCCGCCGGAATGGCTGTCGCGCTCGGCGTCGATCCGCTCGGTGAACGCGCGCCTGAGCATCTCGTCCTGCTCCTCGGTGCGCTTGGCGAAGGGCATGCGCAGCAGCTTCAACGCCTCCAGGATGGTCTCGTCAAGGGCCGCAGAGGGCTGCCACTCCAACTGGACGTGCACGCCCTGACTGGACCGGGCGACGTCGAGCACCTCGTTCATCCGCCGCGCGAGGTCCTCGGCGACGCTGATCTGGCCATGCAGCCGTTCGGCCAGGTCGCGGAGCATGAAGGCGGCGAAGATGTCCTGGTAGCGCTCGCCGAGGTAGCCGCGCTGCTCGGCGAGTTGGGTGCTGACCTCGCGGGCCGCCTCGGTGACGGGGCGCGGGCCCTGTTCGCCCGCGACGACGATGGTGAGCACGCCGCCGTGCCGCTGCGGGGTGATCTCGTTGCTGCCGGCCAATGCCGTCTGCAAGGCCTGCAACTTGGTGATCACCACCTCCTCGCTGACCGCACGCCGCTCGACCGCGCCGAGTAGCGCGATCGCCTCGGACACGTCGTCCGGGATCGGGGTCGGCTCGGCCAGCGCTGCGCTCCAAACGCCCGGCGCGGCCAGCGCGGCGCGGAACGAAGACTCCGCGTTGTTCGCGGCCTCGATCTTCGCCTCGATGGTGGTTTCCTTGCCCTCCAAGAGAGTTTCGGTCTTCACCACCTGATTGGACAGTTCGGTTGCGGTCGTACGCGCGGCCGGGAGGTCGGTGCGCAACGTGCGGCGCTGCTCCTCCAACTCGCTGAGCCGCCCGGAGACTTCTTCGGCGTCGCCGCCGATGGCCGAGGTCAGGTCGGCCAGCGCGCCGGCCTCCCGCGCGAACTCCGCGCAGCGTTCCTCGGCCCCGCGCGCGGCGTCGTCGAGGTCGTCGACGGCCGCCTGGTGGTCGTGCAGCGCGTCGGCGAGATCGGCGACGGTGCGCACGCAGCGGCCGATCAGCGTGTCCCGCAACGATTCCGCGCTGCCGCGCGCCGCCACCGCGGCCTGATTTGCCTGGTGCAAGGTGTCCGTGTCGGCCGGCAGACCGGCTTCGGCGGCGGTTTGCATCAACTCGGCTTGGCCTGCCTGGTGGCGGTCGTCTGCGGCGCTCTGCTCGGACCGCAGCCGCGCCGCCTTCTCGGTCGCTTCCGTCGCCGTGCGCACGGCGGTGGCCAACGTCGCGTGCGCGGCGATCAGCCCCCGGTCGTCGGGGTAGGCGTCGAGGTGACGCTCCACAGCGGACACTCGGTCCGCGTGCGCGGCCAGTTCCGCGTCGGCGCAAGCGCGTTCGGTGTCCAGGGTTTCGATGTGCGCGCCGAGTTCGGTGATCCGCCGCTGTCGGGCGGCCTGTCGGGCGCCCGCGCCCACGAATTCCGCGGCCTGCTTGGTCAGCGCGCCGCTGAGCACGCCAGCCTGCCACTGCCCGCTTGTCGATACGGCCAAGCCGCGCCGCGCCGCAGCAGCGTCGTCGATCAGGGCGACCGCGCGCAGCACCCGCTCCACCACCTCGGTCGGCACCGGGCAACCCGGCTCGACCGCTGCCACCAGCACATTGGCCAACGTGCGCCCTGCGGCCGGATCGGCAGGCGTGGCAAGAAGTTCGGCCACATCGGGATCGGCCACCGCGCCGTCGCGCCCGTCGGCCAGCACCCACGCGGCCAGCAATCCACTGGCCTGCAACGCCGCTTCCACACCGGCCCGCTCACGGTCGTCGAGGCCGGGCGCGAAGTCGACAAGGCGGTAGAACGGCGCGCCGGAGGAGGCGTCGCGGTCCACCCGCGCGTAGGCCGGCCGGGGCGGAACGGCGTCGACGCCGCCGCGCAACCCGATCAGTTCGGCTTCGGCCGCTGCGATCCGGGCGGCGATCTCCTCGGTCCGGTGCGTCGCGTTCAGCACGGCCTGGCGCAGTTCCTGCAACCTCGGTGCGGCCCAGGCGCGCGCCGCCTCCTGCGCGGCTCGCGCCACATCCGCGTCGCCGCGCAGGTCGTCGAGGCTCGGCGGCTCCGGCGGGCGGGCACTGGTCTCGGCGAACGGGCCGGAACCGACCCAGCCGCGCGCCTTCTCCCACCAGGTCGCGGCCGCGTCCTCCAGTCGCTGACCGGCCTCGTTGCGCCTGCCCGCCGACTCGGTCGCCTCCAGTTGTGCGGTGCGCGCGGCCTGGCGCAGACCTTCCAGCGACTGCGCCTGCTTGTCCGCGTCGAGGGCTCGCGCGTGCAGCGAGAGGGTGAGGGCCGCGCGCTGGTTGGCGATCTGGGTGGCTTGTTCGGCGCGTTTCGCTGATGCCCGCAGTTCCGCCTCGTAGGTCTCCGGATGCACCTCGGGCGGGATCCGCCGCTGGACCTCGACCGGTGCGGCCTCCGGGTCCGGCTTGGCCCGCACCAGTTCGGTGAGCACGCCGGCCTCGGCCGGCGGCGCGGTCGGGACCTGCGGGCACAGCGCTGGATCCAAACCGGCGGCGGAAAGTCGTTGGCGGGTCACCGAGATCAGTTCGCTGGCCGCTTCGGTGTCCTGGTCGAGCCTGCGCAGCACGGTCAGCACGGTGTCCACCGCGCGGTCGGCGTGCGTGCGGTGCTTGCTGGCCGCGTCGACCGCGTTGCCTGCCGCCGTGCGCGCGGCGGCCACCAGGCGTTCCCGGTCGGTGAGGTCGCGAAGGCCCTGGTAGGCGGGGAGTTCCTTGAGCGAGTCGATGGCCCGCTCGAGTTCGTCGCCGCGCGCCTCCAATTCCTCCACAGTGGACACCGACGCCGCATGCGCGAGCGCCTGTTCCTCGCGTCGCTTGGTGAGCTTGCTGGTCTCGTTGCGTTCGATGCGCAGCGCGTTCGTCGCGGCCGACGCGCGCTCGCCGGCACCGCGCAGCGAACTGAGCGCGTAGCCGTTGTAGCTACTGAGGAACGCGGTCAACGCGGTGTCCGCAGTGGACAGTCGGCCGATGTTCTCGCGGATCGACTCAAGGTCCTCGAACGACGTGGCAAGCTGTTCGATCATCGACGCGTCCAGTGGCGGCAGTGCGTCGGACAGGATCTGCTCCAGTTGCCCTTCCAGAACCTTCAGGCCGACGTCCGGGTTGCGCAGGGTGCGTTGCAGGTGCAGCAGATCGCCATACCGGACGGCCGGCATGCAGTAGACCAGTTCGGCGATCCTGGCCCGGAACGCGGCGTCCTCCAGGACGCAGTCCGCGCCGATCTCCTCGCGCAACTGCACCTGGCCCAACGGGACCCGGTCCGGCCCGGCCAGCCGCAGGTCCACCCCGACCCGCGCCTCGGTGACGAATCGCCACGAGTCGCTGACCTGCTGCGAAGCCGCCGATGCCTTCAGGCCGAGGCCGCAGGTCAGGTACTTCTCGCGACCGTCTGCGGCGAGTTTGCGCAGTTCGACCCAGGCGTAGCCGATCCGGTTCGGGCCGCCGTCGTAGTCGTCGAGCATCAGTCGTCGGATGCTGACCGTGTCGAAACCCTTGGAGCCCAACTGGCGCAGGTCGCCGTCCAGGCACAGTGGGAGCAGCAGCTCCAGGGTGCGCGACTTACCGGAACCGTTGGTGCCCTGGAAAACCGCGCGACCGCCGGAGAAGTCGAACTCCTGCTCGTCGTACTGCCAGATGTTGACGATGCCGCCACGGTGCAGCCGCCAACGGTCCGCGCCTGCCGCCGTCATGCTCCGGCCTCCCCGGTCGTTTCGGTGTCATCGCTGTGGTCGAACAGTGACCAGCCAGGTTCCGGCTCGGGAGCCGGTGGTTCGGGTGTCGGCAGCTCGCGCGCGGGCCGCTCGTCGGGTTCGGGCAGCCAGCGGTGCGCTGCCGGGTTGAGCAGCCAACCGTGATCTTCGCTGAACACGGCGAGCCCCATCGCGTCGAGCAGGTCGAGCACGTCCGCGGCGAGGCGGCCGATGTCCTCGGTGGCCTGCTTCGACCACGCAGCAGGATAGTCCTCCACCAGACGGGCACACACCGCGCGCAACGCCTCCGGCTCGACCGGCACGCGTCCGTCGGCGCGCGCTGCCTCGTCGGCGTCGAGTAGCAGTTCGGGCAACGCCAACAGGGCGATCCGGCTGACCGTGCTTGCGCCGGGGAAGACCAGGTCGGTGAGGTAGTCCTCGGGATCGGTGATCGCGATGCCCTCGGCGCGGGTCTCGGTGATCAGCCCGAAGCACGATTCCAGCAGCCCCGACTCGCGGCGAGCCCTGCGGCGCAGCCAGTCGGCCTGTTCTGGCGGCAGGTCCGCGTACAGCACAACCGGGTCCTCGACC
>DASYBO010000446.1:0-20958 GCA_036500685.1 Pseudonocardiaceae bacterium
AAGGAGATAGCCCTTGTGGCGGCTTCATTCCCCGAACCGACTGGTATCGCGTGCGCCGGATCAGGGTATGCGGCCAGTGTCAGCGAAGAACGGAGGGATTGACATGAGCACTGGTGACAAGATCGACAACAAGGCTGAAGAGTTGAAGGGCAAGGCGAAGGAAGGCGTCGGCCGGGCCACCGAGGACCCGGAGCTGGAGACCGAGGGCAAGGTCGATCAGGTGAAGGGCAACCTCAAGCAGGCCGGCGAGAAAGTCAAGGACGCATTCAAGAAGAATTGACTGGCCGGTTCCGAGCCGAAAAGCCTCGTTGGGCGTGAATTCGCGCAACGAGGCTTTTCAGCAGTAGGCGCATTTCGCGTTCTCGTCGAACACCGCGCGCTGCCGTATGCGCCGCCACCATGCACCATGTTCGCGTAGCCTGGCGAGCTGCTGTTCGACGAACTCCAGATCGCCGCCCGTCCGCAGCGCCGGCCGCAGCCAACGGACGAAATCATCGACGAGGCCTGACACCTCGGGCGAACGCGGTGCCCGGCAGGAGGCGCTGCACTGGCCGGTCGAGGCCACCGAACCAGTTCGGCGGCCTCGACTGCATTCGATCAGGGCCGGTCAGGCCTTGCGCTGCATGCTGCTGCGGGCCGGATTCGACTGCTGTTCGGCCTTGGGATCTTTCTCGTTCTTGTTCTCGTGCACGCCGGTCTCGATGCGATCGCCGACATCCTTGTCGATGTTGCGCCAGTACGCGAAGGCCCGTTCCAGCACGGGTTCACTGACACCGTTGAGCAGGTGGCCGACCACGTTGTCCACCAGTCGCTGCCGCGCGTCCTCGTCCATCACTTGGCGAACGAGCGTGCCGGGCTGGCCCCAGTCGTCATCCTCCTCGTGGGATACGTAGGCGGCATGCACCAGGTCGCCGTCGGTGTGCCAGCCTGCCGGCTCTCCGTAGTGCGCGGGATCGGCCACCGGACCGCCCTTGGAGTTGGGCGCGTACACCGGATCGGTCGCCTTGGTGTAGCGCATCGCGCCGTCCTTGCTGTAGCTGTGCACCGGAGCGACGGGTGCGTTGACTGGTAGCTGCCGGTAGTTCGCGCCGATCCGGTAGCGGTGCGCGTCGGCATAGGAGAACAGCCGGCCGAGCAGCATCCGGTCCGGGCTCGGGCCGATGCCCGGCACCAGGTTGTTCGGCTCGAACGCGGCCTGCTCGATCTCGGCGTGATGGTCGGTCGGGTTGCGGTCCAGCGTCATCCGTCCCACCTCGACCAACGGATAGTCGGCGTGCGGCCACACCTTGGTCAGGTCGAACGGGTTGAACCGATAGTTCGCGGCATCCTGGAACGGCATGATCTGCATATTCAGCGTCCAACTGGGATGGTCACCGCGCTCGATCGCCTCGAACAGGTCACGGGTGTGGTAGTCGGTGTCGGCCGACGCCATCTGATCGCCCTCGTCCTGGGTGAAGAACTCGACACCCTGATCGGTCAGGAAGTGGTACTTCACCCAGAACTTCTGGCCGGCCTCGTTCACCCACATGTAGGTGTGCGAGCTGTAGCCGTTCATGTGCCGCCACGACCTCGGGATGCCCCGGTCGCCCATCAACCAGGTGACCTGATGCGCCGATTCCGGTGACAGGGTCCAGAAATCCCACTGCATGTCGTGGTCGCGCAGGTTGTTGTCGGCCCGCCGCTTCTGCGACCGGATGAAATGCTGGAACTTCATCGGGTCTTTGATGAAGAAGACCGGCGTATTGTTGCCGACCATGTCGTAGTTGCCATCGCTGGTGTAGAACTTCAGCGCGAAGCCACGCGGGTCGCGCCAGGTGTCCGGGCTCCCCCGCTCCCCCGCGACCGTGGAGAACCGCGCCACCATGTCGGTTTTCGTGTTCGGTTGGAACACCGCGGCCCTGGTGTAGGCGCTGACATCATTGGTCACCTCGAACCGGCCGAACGCGCCGCTGCCCTTGGCATGCGGTTGCCGTTCGGGCACCCGCTCACGGTTGAACTGGGCCATCTGCTCGATCAGGTAGTGATCCTGCAACAGGATCGGACCGTCCGGGCCGACGGTCAGCGAGTGCTCGTCGCTCTCCACCGGGATACCGGCGTCGGTCGTGGTGAACGGGGGTTTATCCACGGTCACGGTTGTTCGCCTCCTCCGTTGTCGGTTCTTCCCGCGCCAGACGATCAAACGGCTCGCCCTGGCTCTCCTCGACCGGTGTCGTCCCCCGTGCCGGTCGGCAGGCCGCCGCTCGGGCCGGTCCTCGCCGCCTTCCAGCGGATCGGCAGCCAGCGCGTCCTCGTCAAGACCCTCGGCGCTGCTTAGTGCGGCCGGGTCCTGTTCGGCCTGGTCGGCCGGGCCGGTGTCCTGCGGTGGAGTTGCCGATCGATGCCATCGGGCATCACGGTCACCTCCCCGTTCGCCTCAGCCACGGCCGACGGCGCGCGCCAACTGCTGCTTGGACATTTTCGACCGGCCCTTGATGTTCTTGTTCTTGGCCTCGTTGTACAGCTGCGCCTTGGTCGGCCCGCCCGGTCCCTTGCCGGAGCGCAGGCCACCACGCCGCTGCGACGAGATGTCCTGGGTGGACGACCTGCTGGCCTGCCTGGACTCGCCGGACCGCGCCCGGTTCTTGTTCACCGTGCGCGCTGCGATCTCCTCGGCCCGGTCCTCGCTGGCGCCCTGCTCGCGCTGGCTGTCCTTGATGTGCTGGTACTGGCGTTCCCGCTTGTCGCTCCACGCCTGCTGCGGCATGACAACCCTCCTCTCCAGCCGCCGCCTTGGCGACGGCGTCACACCTCATGAGTACCCGGGCCGGTGGCGTTCATACGACGTTGATCCGCTATGCGCGGACGCCGATCCGGATAGCCGGGTTGTCCGCCGGGTGCCCTCTAGGAAGCCTTTCTGGCGGAGGTGAGCACGAATGACCAGCCATGCGGAACACGACCACCAGGTGGCGAACCCGAACCGAACCGTCCTCGACGAGCGCCGCGGACAGGTTCGGCGGCGGCGTCCAAACCGGACTTGCCGCGGGCCAGCAACACTACCCGCGCACCCTCCGGCCGAACGCCACCGCCGTGGCCCGGCCGATACCGCCGCTGGCCCCAGTGACCACGACAACAGGCGAGTCAGTCACCACGTCTCCTGCTGTACCTGGGGTACTTCCGGTCACCAGCGGTACCAGCGCGCCCGCCGCCCGCCACCGACGCCTTCGGCGGCCCGGACCACGAAGCCCAGCAGCCACAACACCAGCACGACACCCGCGGCTATCCAGAGCGCGTGCACCATGAAGCCAACGCCACCCAGCACGATCGCCAATAACAGCACCAACAGAATGAGCACCATTGTTCCTTCACCCTTTCGTTTTCTTCAACGAGACAGCTTTTCGTCGTAGGAATGCCACCCTGTGTAGATCGACAAACATTCATCTGCCTCAGTGAAAGGGATGTATATCTGGCCGCTGCCGGGGTATTCAGGCGGCCGTGACACGCGACTGCTCACATGATCCGTCTCTCGTTGTGTTGGCCTTCACGCGGTGACCGCCTCGATGCCGGGCTGGGAAACGCGGACAGGCCGTCCGGATAGCGAGGAACAACGGACACTGAGTACATACCCCCGCTCCGTTCGTTCATACCGTGCGCCGCATCCGGGATTCGTCCGGCAACTGCTCGGTGCCGCTGCGGCCGACTGGCCGATCAGACACGACCTGGAGGTTTATCGCCAACGTGACGCGGCAAGCCTCCTGAGTGACGGTTCGTCCGGTGCCGGTTCACCGCCGTGCGGGTGCGAACCCTCTCGCGATACAGGCCCGGCTATCGTGGACGCAGCGACGACATGCCAGCGGTCCGACAGACAGCCGGCGGCCGGGTGGAGGACGAAGGAGTCGTCGGTGAGCGACACACACCAGTCGAGACCAGCGACCGGACCAACCGCGCTGGGGCCACATGAGATCGAACTCCGCATGCTCGCCGTCCGCGATCACGTGCCGGCGTTACGGGCATTGATCGCGGACTGGTCCATGCGCGCGAACCACGATCTCGACTTCATCGATGACGTTCGGCTCGCTGTCGACGAGGTGTGCGCGCTCACGTTCGCCAACTGCACCCCCGAGGACATCGTGACCCTGCGGCTGGTCGTCGAACCGAGCCGCGTGCGGATCGACGCCCGGGCGCCGGTACGCCCGACCGACGACGAACCGATGGTCGATGGCTTGAGTATGCGTGTCCTGGAGGCCCTCGCCGATTCATTCGACCACGGGATCGACGGCACCGCGTCCGAGCGGGTCTTCCGCCTCAGTTTCGGCAGGTGGCGGCAACCGCCCTCCTGACCAGCTTCGTTCGGCTGGTCGTCGAGCTCTCAGTAGTCCAGGGCTTTGGCTATTCCTCAGGTAGGAACGCGGTCCGCAACCTCGCCACGGCGCTCGCGAGCAGTCGTGAGACGTGTACCTGGGAAATACCGATTCGGGCGGCGATCTCGCTCTGCGTCAGCTCCTCGAAGAACCGCATGCGCACGATCTCGACGTCCCGTTCCGGCAACGCGGCCAGTGCGCTGCGCAGCGTCTGCCGATTCTCCACGAGGTCAAGCCCGGGATCGGCTGCGCCGAGCTCAACCGGTCGACAGCCGTCCTCCTCGGAGTGCGGAGTCAGGGTGTCCAGGCTGTCCGCGTGGTAGGCCATGCCGGCCTGCAACCCCTCGTACACCGCCTCCAACGAGATACCGAGCCGAGCCGCGATCTGCTGTGGCCGGGGCGAGCGCCCCGATTCCATGGCCAGGGCCGAGACCGCACGGGATATCGACTGGTTTAGTTCCTTGAGCGGGCGCGGGACCGAGACCATCCAGGTCGCGTCTCGGAAGTACCGCCGTACCTCACCCATGATCGTGGGCACGGCGAACGCGACGAAGTCCGAGCCGTGATCGGGATCGAACCGATCCACCGCACCGACCAGACCCATCCTGGCGACCTGCCGAAGGTCCTCCATGGGCTGCCCGCGGTTCTGGTATTTCTGTGCGATGTGCTCGGCCAGCGGAAGATGACCCTCCACTATTTCCTTGCGAACACGACGACGCTCCTGCTCGGAAAGCGACCCGTCGGCCAGGCGACGAAACAGCGGCAGCAGATGGTGATAATCGGTATCGCGCGGTTTCTGGGTTGCTGGCATGAGAAGCCTCCGGACATCCGAGTACGCCCCCACCCGCGTCCGAAAATCTGCACATGGCCGGACAATTCGGGTGGCTGCGCTGCTGGGTTATCTGGCGGCTGCTTGATCAACCGTACCTACGGCCACTTTAGGCGCCTCCGCCTCAGGCCACAACCGAGGACGCCCGGACCGACTGGCCAGCACACCGTCCATGTCGCTCAAGTCGGTGATCACCGATTGGAGGTTGCCTCGTCCGCTCAGATGAACGACCACCTCGCGGACAGTCTGCGTCCGTCCACATAGCGCACTCGAAGTAGCGGCCGGACGTTCCCGATGGCTCGGATGGCGAAGCGGGCCTAATCCCCTGTACCCATCTGGCCGCGTCTTATACGCCTGATCGGACACCTGGTCCGCACACACCGGTCGAGTTCCGCGCGGTGGGCGGGATCGCGCCGCCTGGTAGTGGTGCGGCCGGCGAGTTGGACGCGCTCAGGGCGACCAAGAGGCTTCGCCGATCAGCGTCATTCCCGATGGCGGGCGGATCCGACCTGCCGCGCCGAGTGTCACCGGCACAAATCGCCTCGACGAACCCAGCGACCAGGTCGGCCGGTGGGACGACGGTGTCAGTGTCCAGATAGGCGAGCACGATCAGGTCCTCCCCGGAGTGGGTCTCCACCGCGACGGACCAGCCGTGCCGCTGGTCCCAGAGAACGGCGACATCCCGTTCGGGGAACGCGGCGGCCTTCTGGTCCACCGCCAGGTAGGCCGACGCTGGCGAGTCGGTGTCCAGTGTGCACGATTCGAGGCCGATGCCCAGTGCGGCCGCGACGATCGCGAAGTAGCCGCGCAAAGCGCGGGAGAAGGCATCCGAGTTGTCCATTGCCGACTTCTCCTACCGACATCGAGCCGGTTCGCGAAAAGTGGCCCGGCGTGAGACCTGGACTGCCACCAAACGGGGCCGGTCATACCTGCTCGATCCAGAATGCCGGAGAGCAACTCTCGCTTGTCGTCTATCCGATGACAATGCTAGCGTCAACTAATAGATGACAAGCGGGGTGTGGTTGTGGATCAAGCAGACTCGTATTCACCTGACGACCTGGCTAGCAGATGAGGTCAGATCCCGGCATGATGAACAATGTGAATGGATTCCGCCAGGCGGATTCAACAGATTCGGCTGCACTCAGAGCCAGCGACGAGGTGCCGATCGTCATCGTGAAGCACCTACCTGACGCGATCGTGCTCACCGTGGCAGGCGAGATCGACATGACCACCGCCCCGGCGTTGGAGGACGCGGTCCGGCAGTCATTGGCGGAACGCCCGGCCAGGCTGGTCATCGACCTCACCGGGGCCGAGTTCTTGTCCTCGGCGGGCATCGCGGTGCTGGTGCTCGCGCACCGCAACGGCGCCGGTGTGGCTCTGCGAGTGGTGGCCAGCGACCGGGTCGTGCTGCGCCCGTTGGAGCTGACCGGGCTCATCGGCGACCTCGCGATCTATTCCAGCCTCGAAACAGCGCTCGACCAATGACATCGGCTGATCAGGCCTTCCACTGGGAAGGTCCGGCCGATCCTGCCATCCTCGGCGAGGTTCGCTGGGCCATCAGTGGCTGGGGTGAGCGTGCCGGGTTGCCCGCCGATCTGGTCGCAGGCATCACTTCGGCGATGTACGAGGTACTGGCGAACGCCGCTGAGCGCACCCACCGCAGTGACCATCTCGGACCGGTGGCCGTGTCGATCAACCGATGCGCGGACACCCTCACCGCGACCGTGTCCGCGCGGGGTCAATGGGGATCCGCCAGCGCGGGCGCGTCCGGCGGACGGGGGCCACTGCTCACGGACTGCACGGCCGACGAGCTGACCGTGACCCACACCGACGGCGACACCACCGTACGGATGGTGTGGTCGGTCCCGCCGAACCATCCGAGCGCAGCCGAGCGGCAGACCGTCCGCACCGACGACGCCGAGGAGCACGCCGAGGAACGGCTGCGCGGCATCGAAGCCATCACCGACCCGGAACTTGCCAAGCTGGACATAGACCTGATGTCGGAGGAGATGCTGGCCCGGATCCGCGAACTGCTCGGCGTCGACACGGCCACCGTGTTGCAGTACGACTCGGCATCCGAACACCTCATCGCGGCCGCGGCTATTGGTATCGAAGAAGAGGTTCGGCAAGGCGTCCGCATCCCGTTCGGACGTGGCTTCGCCGGTACGGTCGCGGCCACGCGCAAACCCGTGGTCATCGACCACGTCGACACGACAACGGTGCTCAACCCGCTGCTGTGGGAGAAAGGCTTGCACTCGTTGCTCGGGGTGCCGATGCTGGCGGGAGGCCGGCTGATGGGGGTGCTGCACGTCGGCTCGCGCGAGTCGCGTTTATTCGGCGACATCGACGTCAGCCTGCTCCAAGTGGCGGCGGATCGACTCGCGCTGGCCACGCAGGCGCAGGTGTCGCGCGCCGAACGCGCGGCCGCGACCGCACTGCAACGCAGCCTGCTGCCGGGCAAGCTACCTGTGGTCCCCGGTTTCGACCTCGCCGCCCGGTATGTGCCCAGCGCGGAGCTCGGCGTGGGCGGCGACTGGTACGACGTGTTCACGCTCCCGGGCGACCGCCTCGGCATCGTCATCGGCGACGTCTCCGGGCACGGCCTGGCATCAGCCGTTGTCATGGGGCGGCTACGTAGCGCGCTGCGCGCGTACGCGTTGGACAACGATTCCCCCGCCGTGGTGCTCGACAAACTGGACCACAAGGCCAACCACTTCGAGGCGGGCGCCATGGCCACGGTCGCCTACGGCGTGATCGACCTCGCCGAGAACCGGCTCCGGCTATGCCTTGCCGGGCACCTGCCGCCGGTGATCGCGGTGCCCGGCCGACCGACCGAGTTCGTCGACCTCGCGCCCGACCCGCCGATCGGATTCGACCTGCGCACCAGGCCGCGCCGCTGCCAGACCATCGACCTGCCACCCGGGGCCCTCGTGTGCTTCTACACCGACGGACTGATCGAGCGCCGCGGCGAATCCATCGACGCCGGACTGAACGCTCTGCTTGACATCGTGACCGTAGATCGCGCCGACGCCGCCTGTGCGTGGTTGATGGCCCGGTTCGTGGGCACCAGGTCGCTGGCTGACGACGTCGCGATATTCGTCGCCTACCGGAACGAGACCTGAGCCCCGGAAAACTACTGGCCGCGCTCGTCCACCGCGCCCGACGCAGCCGACTTGCGACTGTTCACGGCGTTGCGTCGTTGCTGATCGGCGTCCGCCGATATCTCGGCGATCCTGGCCGCCAAAGCAGGGTGATCGTCGGCCAGATGCGATCGCATCGCGGAGAGCGGACCGAGCAGCGACGACGTGTCGTTGCCTGCGAGTTCGACATGTACCCGCGCGGCACCGCGTCGGCCCGCCGCGCTCAGGCCGGCCAGTCCGCCGATCTGACCGGCGAGTTGGCGGAGTTCGGCGGAGTTCTGTCGCGCCCACGCGATGACCGCCCGCTCACCCGCTCGACGATCGCGCGTGGCCTGAACCCGCGCTTCCTTGGTCGACTCGTCGTTACCGGAGGCCTGGGAGCGCAGATAGCGACGTTCGGCCGCCTGCCGGCTGGTCACGCCCAGCGCCGGAGCGAGCGACGTCCAACTCGCCCCCGCCGCGCGTGCGGCCGCGACCAGCTCAGGTTCCCAGGCGGCGATGACCGCGCGCACGTCCCGCAACGTGGCCAGCGCATCGACGAGCACGGCGGCGTCGGACTGTCCTTCCGGAAACGAACCCGCGTGCACCGCATCGAGCAGCGACCGCAATTCCCGGACCATTTCCGTTGGCGATGTCGACGCCGCACTTCCGCTCGCCATGTCGTCTCCTGGCTGACGCCTGCCATGTCATCGAATTGACGACACTCTATCGCGCATTGTCACGGTCACACCAGGGTTGCCCAGCCTGCTGGCGGGTATGCCAACCAGATGAGCCGCAAGGACCGGGTGCGAGAGCTGCTGGACCAGTACGGCACCACCTACACCGAGCAGGCCGGCATCACGTTGCGGGACAAGCCCGCCCCGCTCTACCAATTGCTGGTGCTGACCGTCCTGCTGTCGGTGCGGATCAAGGCGGACATCGCGGTGGCTGCCGCACGCGAACTATTCCACGCCGGCTGGCGCACCCCGCGGGCAATCCTCGATTCGACCTGGCAGCAGCGGGTCGACGCACTGGGACGGGGCGGGTACAAGCGCTACGACGAGAGCACCGCGACCTACCTCGCCGACGGTGCGAAACTCCTCATCGACCGATACCACGGCGACCTACGCGGGCTGCGCGACGCGGCAGGCAACGAACCGGAAACCATCCGCGAACGGCTGACCGAGTTCCCTCGCATCGGGCCGGTGGGCGCGGAAATCTTCTGCCGCGAAGCCCAGACGGTCTGGCCGGGGTTGCGCCCCAGCTTCGACCGCAGGGCACTGGCCGCCGCCCGCGCAGCCGACCTGCCGGACGACCCCAACGCACTGGCGGATCTGGTGCCGGCCGAGGATCTCGGCCGGTTCGCCGCCGCTCTGGTCCGGCGATCACTGTCCCGCTGACCTGTCGCGATCAATTTGGACGAGCCGATTTTCTTCGCCGTTGGCGGGCATCGCCCGAACTGGTGAACCCTGACGCCGATCGGGAGCGACGTTTCCGCACGTGCGCGCTCGGGAACACTTCGCTTATGGAGGTGGACAGACATGGCAAGTCGCAACGAGACAACGCAAAGCCGTCATGAGACACCACGAGCGAGCGTCTCACTTGTTATCCCGGTGAGCTGCGGACTGATCACGCTCGCCGGTTTGTACCTGCTTCTGTCGCCATGGGTCGTGCAACCCATCGGCCAGGTCGGCGTCGCCGCGAGCAACCTCGTCGCCGGGATCGTCTTGGCCCTGTTGGGCTTGGCCTACACCCGGTCGTTCGACCGTCTGCGCGGTATCGCCTGGATCACTCCGATCATCGGGGCTTGGGTGATCGCTGCGCCGTGGGTGACCCGGCAAGGCTCGGGTATCGCTCCGGCGGGTGTCGCAGCGGGACCGTCACTGAGTTCCGCGGCGTGGACAGGAAACATGGTTGCGGGTGGGATCGCGACCATCGCCGGTGTTGTCCTGACGGTGGTAGCCGTACGCAGCAAGTCCGATCAGTCCTGAGCGGTGCGGCCGACGCGGGTCAGAAAGCGTCGGCCCCAGATTAGGAAATCCCGTCGCGGTTCGCCATCTCGGCCACGAGCTGCGCCGTCTGGTTGGCGTCCAACGGGTACAGCACCGCGCACGAACGGCGTCCAACCCCGAGCCCCGTAAACTGTAGGCGGAGTTGGACACCTCGCCGTCCAACACGACCAGGTCCGGCGGTGGCGAGCGTCAGCTCTCCTGGACCAGGAACGCTTCTCGTAGCTGGGCGACACTGCTGGTGATCAGGCGCGACACGTGCACCTGTGAGATGCCGATTCGTGAGGCGATTTCGCGCTGCGTCAACTCCTCGAAGAACCGCATCCGCACGATCTCGGTCTCCCGGTCGGGCAACTCGGCGAGAGCGCTCTGCAGCGTCTCCCGGTTCTCGACGACATCCAGCCCCGGATCGGCGACACCGAACTGTCGGGATTCACCGTCATCGTTGGCTCGGGCCGGAACGTCGAGGCTGTCCGCGTGATAGGCCATACCAGCCTGCAACCCCTCGTACACAGCCTCCAGCGATATACCCAGACGGGTGGCGATCTGCTGCGGGCGAGGCGAACACCCCAGCTCCGTCATCAGTTCGGCGGCGGCGCGGGCAACCGATCGGTTGAGCTCCTTGAGCCGGCGCGGTACCGAGATCATCCAGGTCGCATCCCGGAAGTACCTGCGGATCTCTCCCATGATCGTCGGCACGGCGAAGGCAACGAAATCCGTGCCGCGGTCAGGGTCGAAACGATCGACCGCACCGATCAGGCCGACTCTGGCGACCTGACGGAGATCGTCCATCGGCTGGCCCCGATGTTGATACTTCCGCGCGATGTGCTCGGCGAGCGGAAGGTGGCCCGCCACGATTTCATCGCGAACCTGCCGCCGCTCCAGCGCGGGCACTGACTCATCCGCCAGACGCCGAAACAGCGGCAACAGATGTTCATAATCGGTATCGTGTTGATCTTTTCTTACTGGCATGTGAGGAACCTGGACTTCCCGTCGCCGTCTGACCGTGCAAGATCCGGCAATTCCCGGCGGCTCGTCGGATGGCCTGGTGGCTGCTTGATCAACCGTGCCCTCGAACTCCACATTAGGCGCGATGGAACGAACTCACAACCACGTCCGGAGTTCCCTTTGCACGGCAGGTCGAAACATTCACGGCGTGTCGAAGCCGAAGTGCGTGGCCATCCGCGTCACCTGGTCACGTCGGCGATCTTTGTACGCCCGATGTGCGGGATGGCATCCTGAAGAACAGAACAGGGATCATGCGTGTCGAGCCGGCAATCGACCATCCACTATGGACCGGCCACGCCGTGTGAACTTGACCGGCGGCTCGCCAGGGTCACGACGGACCGGTTCGGGCTGTGGTTCGGCCGGCGGTTCAAATGGCGGCGGGACAGCCGGAGCCGGATCGGGCACGATCGGTTCGTCTGGCTCTGTTGGCATCGGCCGCTCTGGTGCGGGTGCGCTCAGCACCTGGATCGTCCCGGACACGCTACCTGCCCTCCTTGACTCGATCAGGACCATTCCTTCTGGGTACCCGCCAGCCGGTGGGTCGATACATCGCAAGGGCAACGTCAGTCCTGTTGCGGACTGCCACCGAAGATGCCAGGTGAGGGCGGCGCGGTGTACGGCTGGCCTGAGGGCGTGTAGATCGGGCGATCGGGTTGCGCTAACGACACGGTGGTATGCGCGTCGCTCTCACTGCCGGCCGATGAACCGGTGCGGTCGACCGATACAGTCGGTCCACGATCCTCGAATTGGCGGGTGAGCTTCTCGTTCAACCGCTGGTTCTCCTGATGACGTCGCAGCGTCGCCAGCATCCACGTCGCGATTCCGTGACCGGCCGCCATGATCAGCAGCAGGATCCCGATTCGGTTGACCAGCTGCGGAAGCGATCCGCTCGTCGGAGCGTCCACAGTGGATACGAGGGCAAGCACGCCGAGCATCACCAGGTAGAACAGAATCGCGACGAGCCGGCCAACCGAGCCCGCCCCACCACCTTCACCGTACGCGGACGCCAGGTACCGGCGACCGCTCCGATACAGCACCTGGCCGTCCACGGCGATCAACACGACGCCGAGCAGCAGGAACCCAACATAACCGTCGTTGTTCATCAGCTCGTTCCTTCCCGTCGATCAATGCGGCGCCGCCTGCTGGAAGGCCGCGTGCGGCTGTTCACGGGAGCCAAGGCTGACCACGTCGTGCCGGAACGGCATGCCGATCAGCCAGTCCGCGCAGATCCGCAACCGCCGGTTCCAGGTCGGGATCTGGCTCAGGTAGTACACGCGCCGGGCCGCCCAGGCGAACAAGCCGCGCACCTTCACGCCGAGCATCTCGCCGACCGCCTTGTGCCGACCCAGCGTGACGAACTCGCCTCGGTTGCGGTAGCGCAACGGGTGCGTCGGCCGGCCGCGCAGCGTGGCGACAATGTTGTCGGCCAGTGCCTTGGCCTCCCGCACCGCGTACTGCGCGGTCGGCGGGCACAGTCCACCGGCGACAGTGTCCGGCACGGCCGCGCAGTCGCCCGCGGCCCAGACGCCGTCAAGGCCATCGGCGCGCAGCCGGTCGTCAACCGGGATTCGGCCCTTGTCGTCAGTGGGCAGGCCCGCGTCGGCAATGACCCGGTTCGGCTTGGTGCCCGTCACCCACACGAGTGTGTCGGTGGGCAGCTCGCTGCCGCCGGACAGTTGGGCGACGCCGTCCTCGACCGAATCAAGGCGGGTGTTCAACCGTACGTCGATACCGCGGCGTTCGAGCTCCCGCAACGCGTACGCGCTGAGGCTGGGCGGGACCGTACCGAGAACGCGATCTGTGGCTTCGACCAGCACCCAGCGCAGATCCTCGCGGCGTAGGCGCGGATAGCCGCGCAGCACACTAGCCGCCATGTCCTGCGACTCGGCCAGCGCCTCGACGCCGGTGTAACCACCGCCCACGAAGACGAAGGTCAACGCCCGTGCCCGGCGCACCGGGTCGGTCGCTGCCGAGGCGAGTTCCAACTGGTGCAGCACGTGGTCGCGCAGGTACATGGCCTCGGCGACCGAGTTGAAGCCGATACCGTTCTCGACCAGACCGGGTACCGGCAGCAGCCGAGCGGTCGCACCGACACCGAGCACCAGGTGGTCGTAGGGCAGCCGCAGCTGCTCGCCGTCATAGACCTCGACGGTGGCCACCCGCGCATCGGTGTCCACATCGGTCAGGCGACCAGCGACCAGCCGGCTTTGGCGCAGTGCGGCACGCAACGGCACAACCGCGTGCCGTGGCTCCAGCGTGCCCGAGGTCACCTCGGCCAGCAACGGCCGGTACACCATGAAATTCTCCGGGTCGACCAGCGTCACCTCGACGTCGTCCGCCGCAAGCCGGTGTTCGAGCCGCAAAGCCGTGTACAGGCCGACGTACCCACCGCCGACGAGCAGAATCCGCTTCATCGTGGCCTCCCAGTGCTCGGCCGTCGCCACGTGATGCCGTTCAGGGCTCGCGCGGCTGTCCACATCGCCAGGACGAGGCCGATGCCCGCAAGCGCCCCGTGCGGAATCGAGTCCGATGTCCGTGTCATCACGTACCAGACCTCCTCTCCCAGGTCGATTACCCGGGCCAGCAGGCTCTGATACGGCACAGTTCCGGCGAGCTGCCCTCAGTCGCGGAGCATCGCGGCGTCAAGCAACTCCTCGGGGATGGCGAGCGCGTCGACCAAGGTGGCCGCATGCGGACGCAACGTGGCGCACAGCTCGTTCACCGCACTCGTCACGGCTTTGCCGCGGGCCGAGGTCAGCCGGTCGTGGCCGAGGAACCAGGCGAGGTCCTGCTCGATGGTGCTCAGCACATACAGGTCGCAGACGCGGTCCAGCAACGCCGCGGCCCGCTCGTCCGCGCACCGGTCGATCGCGGCGACGAACGCCGCCAGCACGACCCGGTCGACATGGACGCGACCGGCGCGCAGCACGTGATCCTGGGCCTTGTTGAACACTTCGAATGCGTCGTACGCGGAAGCACCCGAGGCTCGGCGCAGCCTGCGCGCCAATCCGTCGAGTACGTGTTGTTCGCGGTCTTCGAAGGCGTGCACCTGCCAGGCGCGGTCGAACAGGGCATCGGCGTCGTTGCGGCTCGGCCCCGCCGCGAGGATCGCTTCGGTCACCGAATGCACCGCCGTCCGTTCGATCACCGTATCCACCACCTGCTCGGCCATGAACCGCACCGTGGCCAGCGCGCTGAGGTCGTTGACGTGGTCGCGGTAGCTGGTCAGCAAACCCTTGGCGAGCAGTTGCAGCAGGACCGTGTTGTCGCCCTCGAAGGTCGTGAACACGTCGGTGTCCGCCTTCAGCCGGGTGAGCACGTTCTCAGCGAGATATCCGGCGCCACCACAGGCTTCCCGACACACCTGAATGGTCGTCGTCGCATGCCAGCTGGTGACCGCCTTGATGCCGGCGGCGCGGGCCTCCAGTTCGCGCTGCCGCCGCTCGTCGGGTTCGCCACCGGACTGCACCGCATGCATTGTGCTGACGAGGTCCTCCTGCGCGAAGTGCAGCGCGTAGCTGGTGGCCAGCGCGGGCAGGAGCCTGCGTTGGTGGGCGAGGTAGTCCAGCAGCACCACCTCGGTACCGTCCGGTTTGGTGAACTGGCGCCGCTTCTGCGCGTAGCGCAGCGCGATCGCCAGGGCCCGCTTGGTCGCGCTGCCGGCGAACCCGGCCACGCTGACCCGGCCGCGCACCAACGTACCGAGCATCGTGAAGAACCGTCTGTCGTCGCTGTCGATCGGGCTGTGGTAGCGGCCGTCCTCGCTCACGGTGCCGTAGCGGTCCAGCAGCGCGGTCCTCGGCACCCGAACCCCGCCGAAACTCAACCGTCCATTGTCGACACCGTTCAGCCCACCCTTGATTCCGCAGTCCGCAATGGACACCCCAGGGAGCGGAGCACCGTCGGCGGCGCGGATCGGCACGACGAAAGCGTGCACCCCATGCCCCTCGCCGTCGACGATCAGCTGCGCGAACACCACCGCGGCCCGCCCGTCCCGCGCGGCGTTGCCGATGTAGTCCTTGCGCGCGGCCGGAGTCGGCGTATCGATGACGAACTCGTCCCGCTGCGCGTCGTAGGTCGCGGTCGTGCCGAGGTGTTGCACGTCGGAGCCGTGGCCGGTTTCGGTCATCGCGAAGCAGCCGGGCAGCGTGAGATCCATGATGTCCGGCAGGTAGCGCTTGTGGTGCTCGCGGGTGCCGAGCAACTGGACCGCGCCGCCGAACAGTCCCCATTGGACGCCGGCCTTCACCATCAGCGACAGGTCGGCGAATCCGAGCATCTCGAACGCCACGACGGAGCCGCCGGCATCGGCGTGGCCACCATGTTCGCGGTCGAAGCCAAGGCGCTGCCAGCCCGTGGCCGCGAGTTCGCGCAACCGGTCGGACACGACCGCTCGATAGTCGTCGATGCTCGCATCCTCCGCCGACGGAATCGCGAGTTTGGCCAGGTGCGGGCGTATCTCGCGCCGCAACGCGGCCCATCGGCCGTCCAGCACGTCGGTCACCGATGCCGCGTCGACCCGCTCTGGAACAGCTAGCTGCCGCATGTCTCCTCCCAGGTCCTCTGGTCCTGGTCTGGGCATACCAACCCACGCCTCTTGGCAAACGCCGGTGTGGCGGTCAGCCTCGCCCGCGGCGGCGGTTGCTGTATGGGATGTGGGTGCGTGGCGGCCGACCGCGCGGGTGCTCTGCACGCATCTCTGTGATGTCCGTTGACCTCTGGACAGTGACAGTCTGATGTGGACAGAAGAGGTTCGCGGTTCGGCGAGGTGGCTGGAGTGTTAGCGGTGGTGTGGTGGGCGGGGCGGCGTGGGTGGGATCGTGCCGACGCCGGGTGCTGGTTGTGGCCACACGAGCAGCACCGGGCAGGGCGCGTGGTCGACGATGAACCGGCTCGCCTTGCCGAGGCTTTTCGGTCCCAGCCGGACGCGGTCGCCGTCGCGGGCCACGATGAGCAGCTGCGCGGTCTGGGCGACGTCAAGGACTTCCCGCTCGGGTCGTCCCGGCCGGAGCAGCCGGGTCGACGGCCGCGCCAGACGTTGCGCCGCGACGCTGAGCAGGTCCTCGGTCGAGGTCGCCGCCAACTCCTCGACGCGTCGGCCGGGGTCGCGTTCGGGATGGCCGCGGCCGAGCAGGCCAGCGTAGGCGCCATGCGCGGCAGCGGGGATCTCCTCGGCTGTCACGTGCAGCAACACGATGTCGGCATCGGCGGGCGCGAGGGTGGCAGCGGCATCGACGCAGGCCGGCCAGCTGCCCTCGACGATCCAGACGACCACGGTCATAGTCATGGGTTCAGCCTCCGATCACATGCAGTGCAGCCCACAGGCCTACCACCGCCGCAACGAGCGCGGTGGGGACGGTCAGCAGTCCGAGCCGGGTGAACTCGGCCAGGTCGGGTTCGGTGCCGTGCTCGTGCAGAACCCGGCGCCACAGCAGGGTCGCCAATGAGCCGACGTAGGTGAGGTTCGGACCGATGTTCACCCCGATCAAGGTCGCCAGCACCAGGCCCGGCCCCGCCGCCGAGGCCAGCGGCAGCAGCACCAGGACGGCGGGCAGGTTGTTGATGACGTTGGCCAGCACCGCAGCCACCGCGGCCATCGCCAGCAGCGCGAGCAGGGTCGTGCTGTGGGGGATCACGTGCCCGACGGCCCCGGCCAGGCCGTTGTCCACCACGGCGCGGACCACGACACCCAACGCCAGCACGAACGCCAGGAACGGCAGGTTCGCCGCACGCGCGATGCCGGCCGCGGTGGTGCGGCGCTGGGCAAGGGCGCGGATGGCCAGCACAACCGCACCGGCGAACGCGGCCCACGCGGGGTTGACCCCGACCAGCGAGGTCAACACGAAACCGGCCAGCGTGCCCGCAACGACGACCAGCACCGCCACCGGCACATCCAACTCCTCGGGCTCTCCGGATTTCCCGGGCTTGTCGATGGCGGGCACCCTGCTCGTGGCCGCGTTCAGGTCGGTGGCGAAGAAACGGCGGAACACGACGTATTCGGTGGCGATCGCCACAACCCAGGGCAGCGCCATCAGCGCGGCGAAGCGGGTGAAGGACAACCCGCTGGCCGCGAACGCCAACAGGTTGGTCAGATTGGACACCGGCAGCAGCAGCGAGCCCGTGTTGGCCAGGTGGGTGCACGCGTAGGCGTGCGGTTTGGGACGGGCACCGACGCGCACGGCGGTGGCGAACACCACCGGGGTGAGCAGCACCACCGTGGCATCCAGACTCAGCACCGCCGTGACCGTCGAGGCGATCACAAACACCAACACCAGCAGCCGACGTGGCCGGCCCAGGCACGCGCGGGCCATCAGCGCGCCCGCGTCGCGGAACAGTCCTTCGTCATCGCACAGTTGTGCCAGGACCAACACTGCCGCCAGGAACCCGACCACTGGCGCCA
Organism: Pseudonocardiaceae bacterium; assembly: GCA_036500685.1. GTDB lineage: Bacteria > Actinomycetota > Actinomycetes > Mycobacteriales > Pseudonocardiaceae > CAJCJE01. The sequence continues at coordinate 17,703 of DASYBO010000446.1, forward strand.
GTCGCGCCAGCTCCGCCGCGGCGTGCGGCGGCGAGATCACCCCGATCGCGACCAGCAGCACGGCGGCGGGCATTGCGACGATGACCTCGGGCCATCCCCGGGGTCTCATCACCGCGAAACTCAGCACCACCAGCAACAAGACCACCGCGATGGCCTCGGCGACCGCCGCACCCAGGACAATCCCTCCTCACCGCCGAGCAGGCCACGCCCGAACAGATCTGGGCGGGTCCGGAATCACTGGCGTAATGAGAACACGAGCCGCTGGTACGGGATGTCGTCTACCGCGAAGAGCACCAGCATGGGCCTGAGCCGGTTTCGTTATGCAGAACAGTTCAATCGGTGCATAGCCATGTCACCCAGTGGTCTGGTGGGCCAAGTCAGTGACATCGCAGGCGGTCAGGTTCGTCCTCGAACTGGTCGCCGCTGGCTCCGCGGAGCAACCTGGCGACGAGGTCCGCCGCGGTCGAATCGGTGAGGGTCCACGGCAGGAAGATCACCCGGTAGATGATGGGCGCGACGACATGGTCGATCACGTCATCACCGGTGACCCCTTGCGGGGCGCAGGCGACCAGCGTGGCCGCCTCGGCGCGGCGGTCGCGCAGGCAGTCGGATTCCTGCTCACCGGCACCCACGGCACCCGCCCGCAGCAGTGCCGCGTGCGTGGGGTCGCGATAGTGCTCGGCGATCTCCTGCGCCCACGCGGTCAGATCGGCGCGCAGGTCGCCGCTGGTCGGGAGTTCCCGACCGGGGTCGAGCCGGTAGGTGGCGAGATCGTTGATCATGGTCCGTATGTCGCCCCACCGACGGTAGATGCTCGAATGGTTCACCCCGGCACGCTCGGCGACCATCGGTACCGTCAGCCGTTCGCCACCCCGTTCGGCGACCAGCTCTTCGACCGCGTTCCTGATGGCGGCGAGCACCAGCGCGCTGCGACCGCCTGGTCGCGTCTGTCGCGTGTCGTCCGATGCCATAATGCGATGTTAACGCACAGATGTGTGCCATAGAGCGCTCGGGTCATTAGTCGCTCGGAGCACTTGCGACCCATCCGAGCGACGGCAAAGGCACAGTACTTTGCTATAAGCTCGGACCATGGCGGTTTCGATCACCGAACTCGGTCCGACTCTGCGTAGCTGGCGCGACCAACGCACCCCCGAGGAGTTCGGGCTGTCGACCGCAACCGGCCGCCGCGCGCGGGGCCTGCGCCGTCAGGAGGTCGCACAGCTCGCCGGGGTGTCGCTGGACTACCTCGTGCAACTCGAACAGGGCCGGGCGACCGCGCCCTCGCCGCAGGTGTTGAACGCGCTCGCCCGGGCGCTACGGCTGAGCGAGAGCGAACGGGCACACGTGTTCCGGTTGGCCGGGCAGCCGGTGCCCGGCGACAGGCAGGTCGGTGACACCCTGCCGCACAGCGTCGCCCGCATGATCGGGCAGCTGTCAGGCAGCCCAGCTGCTGTGTACGACGTCCGGTGGAACCCCGTCCAGTGGAATCGCCTGTGGACCGCGGTCATGGGCGATCCACTCGATCGGCCCGAGCGCGAACGAAACATGGCCTGGCGGTATTTCACCCGCCTGCCGGTCCGCGTCGTCCGCAGCAATGATGAACAACGCAGATACGAGGAGATCATCGCGGCGGATATGAGGTCGACTGCCGGCCGCTACCCGGGCGACGCGCGGCTCGCCCGGTTGATCGCCGACCTCCGCGCCGTCAGTCCGCGTTTCGACGAGCTATGGGACACCTGCCGGGTGGCGGCCTACGAGCAGGAGGACAAGATCCTCGCACACCCGGATCTCGGGTTGCTGCACCTCGACTGCGACATCCTGACAACACAGCAGCACGACCTCCGGATTGTGGTCTACACCGCGGCGCCAGGCAGCGAGACCGCCCACGCGCTGGAGAAGCTCGCCGCTTCCTGACTCTCCGCCAGTGGTGACAGGAAAGTTGCGTGCTGCGGATTTGTTGCTGCGCCCGTCGACGACGAGATCGGCCAGTCCCCTGTCCTCGTCGTTCGGTGCACGGGATCGTTGGATCTGGCGAAGTTCGCCACGGCACCGGCTTCTCGGAACAGTTCGGTCGCCTGCGACACAGCTGACCGAACGCCTCGCTGCCTTCGCGGACGAGTGCATTACGGAGATCGTCTATCAGCCGACCGGGCCAGACATCGGCGAGAGCTGGCCGCATTCGTCGACGTGACGAGTCGCTGTTGAGATGACGCGAACCTGGCGACCGTCAACCGGCGCACGATGTCCCCCATCACAAGTGGTCGGCGAACCAGTCAGCGATCAACTGCCGGGCGGGGTCGGGGTCGTCCATGCTGCAGTGCTCGGCACCGCCGTCCACGCCATCGAACACCACCAGTTCCTTGTCGTTGGAGCCGGCAGCGTCGATCGCTTTCTGCGCGTGCGGCAGCGGGATCATCGAATCGTGGGCACCGTGCACGATCAAGAACGGCTGGGTCAGGTGGGGCAGTGCGTCTGCGAGGGTGAACGCCTTGACCTTCTCGATTGCCTGCTCCATCGTCTCGGTGCCCATCACCCAGGGCAGCTGCCAGAACGGCACCGGGGTGGTCTTCGACCGGGTTTCCCAGCGGTGTTGCCAGAGGGCGCCGTAGTCCCACACCCCGCCCCAAGCGGCGCAGGCCTTGATCCGGTGTTCGAACGAGGCGCCGCGTGGTGCGTAGTAGCCGCCGAGGCTGATTCCCAGCAGGCCGATCCGTGCCGGGTCGATGTCCGGGCGCGCGGCCAGGTAGTCCACGATCGCCGTGGTGGGCACCTCGTAGTCTGGACGGGACGCGATGCCGCGCAGCCGCAGCGGCTCCCCGGTCCCGGGGGCGTCGATGACCAGGCAGGCGATGCCCCGGTCGGCGAGCTCCTCGCGGATGATCCCGTACAGAAGTTCCTTGGTGACGTCGAAGCCGTTGTAGAAGATCACGACCGGCGCGCGGCCGGTGGGCCCTTGGGTCCGGGCGGGGATGAGGTAGCCGGGCAGGATGCCGTCGGGCGAGTCGATCTCCACGCGCTCGAGCGGGCGGGGCATGGTCTCGACCGCCCTGGTGAAGGCTTCGAGCGCATGCTGGTAGCTGCTGGTCTTCGCCGGGCCCGGCGCTGTCTGCCGCTCGCCGGTCAGGTAGTAGTTCGCCGCCCGAAGATATCGCTCGCTCGCGCTGCGCCGGTGTCCTCGGCGCAGATCCCGCTCGGCGTACTGGGCCTGGAGTGCGCCTGCGGCGTCCCATGCCTTTGTCCATGCGTCAGGATCCGG
>DASYBO010000447.1:0-4493 GCA_036500685.1 Pseudonocardiaceae bacterium
TCCATCCGGTTGTGATTGACCTGCGGCGTCGACGTACTCGCGTTGCTGACCGTCTGGTCGACGAACACCAGCAGCATCACCCTGGTCGGATTGGCCGATTCCACGGCCTCGTTCAACACCGTCCCGGTCGCCACCGACTTCTCGCTGACCAGCGCGCCGCGCAGTCCGCTGCTGAACCGCTGGTACTGCTGAGCGAACGCGTCGGTCGAGTTCGCGGTGATCGCGGCGAAACTCTTGTCCAGGTTCCGATAGTCGTAGCTGCTGAGGTCGACCGCGTAGCGCGCGCCCGCGTCCAGTGCGGCCGAGCGTGCCGCGTCCTGGGCCCGTTCGGTGGCCAGGGCCTCGTTCGTGGCGCGGTAGCGCAAGCCGAAGTACGTGCCGGCCGCCGCGACGAGCACGAGCAGCGCGGCCAGCACGGTGACCACCCAGGCCAAGCCTCTTCGCACGACATCACAGTAGAACCTCGGCGAAAAAACTCGCTCGGACAGCGTCGGAGTTTCGCTTCGCCGGTCGATGTGTTGATGTAGGTGCGAGGACGGCGGTTCGAGGAGGTGGACAGGTGAGTTCGCGGCCGGCGATGGTGCCCGAGCCGGGTGTCGCCCTGCTCGACCTCTATGACACGGCGCTGCCCGAGGTGTACGGCTACCTGCTGACCCGGTGCCGCCAGGTGGCGCTGGCCGAGGACCTCACCTCGGAGACGTTCCTGGCCGCCGTCAAAGCGCTTGCTACGAATCCGCCCGAGGAGTTGAGCACGGCCTGGCTGATCGGCATCGCGCGGCACAAGCTCGTCGACCACTGGCGACGGTCCGAACGCGACGAACGCCAACTGCGAGTGCTGGCGGGGGAGCACATCGACTGCGTCGACCCGTGGGAGCAGGAGCTGGACGCGTTGCTGGCCAAGGAAGTCCTGGCCAGGCTGGGCAGCCAGCACCGGCTCGCGCTGACCCTGCGCTACCTGGACGGCCTGCCGGTATCCGAGGTCGCTCAACACCTCGGCCGGACCGTGCACGCCACCGAAGCCCTGCTGGTACGTGCGAGAACCGCGTTCCGATCGTCCTATTCAGACAGAACAACGCCGGAATCCGAGGGGAGGGCCGGACGATGACGCACGACCCGCTCGACGCGTTGTACGAACCGGTGCTGCCCGTCGACCCCGACCCGACCTTCGCCGCCGCGCTGCGCGCACAACTGGCGCAGACGCTGCTCCGAGGAACAGGAGAGACCATGAGCAGCAACACCACCCAGGTGACCCCGCCGATCGAGGGCGACGTCGGCTACGCGTCGGTGTGGGTGCCCGACGTGACCCGCGCCGAGGCGTTCTACGGCAGCGTGCTCGGCTGGCGGTTCGACCTGGGCAGCGTGGACCAGGGCCGACAGGTCACCGGCCTGCCCAACCAGCACATCGGCATGTGGGGCGGCCAGGGCCGGCAAGGCACGCTGATCTCCTTCGCCGTCGAGGACACGCGGGAGACCGTGCGCAGGATCCGCGCGGCCGGTGGCACCGCGGAGGAACCGACCGAGGAGCCCTACGGCCTCGCCTCGATGTGCGCCGACGACCAGGGCATGCCGTTCTCGATCTTCCAGTCCCCTGCGGCCGAGCGCGGTCCCGCGCCGGACGCGGGCAACGGCGAGATCGTCTACCTGACCTTCGAGGTGATCGACTCCGCGCGGTTCAGGGCGTTCTTCACCGCCGTGTTCGGCTGGACGTTCTCGCAGGGCCGTTTGGGCGGTGACCGGTTCACCATCGACGGCATCCGGCCACTGTCCGGTGTGGCCGGTGGGCAGCGGGAAACCATGGTGGTGCCGCAGTACGTCGTGGACGACCTCGACGCCGCGATCGCGCGGGTCCGGGCCGGGGGCGGTTCGGCCAACGAGCCGCAGACCCAGCCCTACGGCCGCTCCACCGACTGCGTCGACGACCAGGGCAACCGCTTCTACCTGGCCCAGCTGTAAAAAGCCGTGGCGGGCCGGGAAGAACCGGCCCGCCACGAAACTCAGCTCAGGCGTTCGACGACCATGGCCATGCCCTGGCCACCGCCGACGCACATGGTTTCCAGGCCGAACTGCTTGTCGTGGAACTGCAACGAGTTGAGCAGCGTGGTCGCGATGCGCGCGCCGGTCATGCCGAACGGGTGGCCGACCGCGATCGCGCCGCCGTTGACGTTGAGCTTGTCCAGCGGGATGCCCAGTTCCTGATAGGACGGAATGACCTGGGCGGCGAACGCCTCGTTGATCTCGAAAAGGTCGATGTCGTCAACGGTCATGCGGGCCCTGGCCAGCGCGCGCCGCGACGCCTCGACCGGGCCGAGGCCCATGATCTCGGGGGACAGGCCGGACACGCCGGTCGCCACGATCCGGGCCAGCGGCGTGAGACCCAGTTCGGCCGCCTTGGTGTCGGACATGATCACCAGCGCCGCCGCGCCGTCGTTGAGCGGGCAGCAGTTGCCCGCCGTGACCCGGCCGTTGGGCCGGAACACCGGCTTGAGCTGCGCGGTCTTCTCGTAGGTGACGCCAGCCCTCGGGCCGTCGTCCGAGTCGACGACAGTGCCGTCGGGGAGGGTGACCGGCACGATCTCGCGGGCCCAGAAGCCGTCCGCGATGGCCTTCTCGGCCAGGTTCTGCGAGCGCACGCCGAACTCATCCATCTCCTGGCGGGAGATGTTCTTGACCAGCGCCAGGTTCTCGGCGGTCTGGCCCATCGCGATGTACACGTCCGGCACGGCGCCGTCCTGGCGCGGGTCGTGCCACTCCTGGTCGTCGGCGGTGGCCTGCGCGGTGCCGCGCTCGGACGCGTCCGCGAACACCGGGTTGCGGGTGTCCGGCCAGGAGTCGGAGCTGCCGCGGTCGAACCGGGACACGGTCTCCACACCGGCCGAGATGAACACCTCGCCCTCGCCCGCCTTGATCGCGTGCAGCGCCATCCTGGTGGTCTGCAGGCTGGACGCGCAGTAGCGGGTGACCGTGCAGCCGGGCACGTCGTCGTAGCCGAGCAGGACCGAGACGACCCGGCCCATGTTGTAGCCCTGCTCGCCACCGGGCAGGCCGCAGCCGAGCATCAGGTCGTTGATCTGGCTCGGGTCCAGCGCGGGCACCTTGTCCAGAGCGGCACGCACCATCTGCACGGCCAGGTCGTCCGGTCGGATGCTCACCAGCGAGCCCTTGCCCGCGCGGCCGATCGGCGAACGGGCAGTGGCGACGATCACAGCCTCTGGCATGGCGGCACTCCTTCGTGTCGATGCAGCTATTACGCTCCAGTGTCGCTCAACTCACGCACGAAGGCCGCTCCGGAAGACTGTGATACTGGCCTTAAATTACTGAGTGGTAGCTCAGGACGTTGCCGGTTCGGCCTGGCCCAACTGCCGAACCGCGGGCTCGGTCACGGTCATCGCAGGCTCCTCCTCCGCGTCGCCACCCGCGGCCCGCACCAGCGGGCCGAGCAGCGCGAGCTTGGCGATCTCGTAACCAGCCCCGTTGGGGTGAAAGTGGTCGGCGCTGAACAGCTCGTCCGGCCGCAGCAGGAACTGCGGCGACACCAGCTCGCCAAGCGGAACCGTCAGCCCGCCCGCCTTGTGCACCGCGCGGTACTGCGCCCTTGCCAGCAAGCGGCTCCAGCCACTGGCGATCCAGCGCAGCGGAATGTGGATCGGCTGGATCGGTAGCAGATCCGGGCAGGTGCCGACCACGACGCCCGCACCGGCCGCACGCAGCCGGGCCACCTCGCCGCCGAGCAGCGTGGCCGACATCCGCACGGACATCTTGGCGGTCACGTCGTTGCCGCCGATCACCACCAGCACCACGTCCGGCGGATTCTCCAGCGCCTCGTCGACCTGGGCGATCATGTCTTTCGTTGTCGCGCCGACGATCGCGTAGGTGATCAGGTCGACCGGCTGGCCCAGCTCCTGCGCCAGCCCTCGGGCCAACTGCACACCGGGTACGCAGTCCGCGGTCTCCGCGCCGAGCCCGGCCGCCAGCGAATCGCCGACCACCGCGAAGCGCAGCGCGTCCGCCTCGGGCGTCGTCGCGCCCCACCCAGCCGGGTAGTACCGGCCGTCGGCCACCGGCGGCGGCCCCTCCGGCTCGCCGATCATCTGCTGCGCGTATCGGCTCTGCCTCATCAGCACGCCCCATGTCGCGCTGGTGACCCCGCCGATGGTGCCGGCAAGCACCGCCGCCACCCGAACCGTCCGGTTCCAGAACACCTGCCCACCTCCCCAGCCCGCCTGCCTGGACATCCGATCCAAACACCGGAAGCAGTACATCCGTTCCCGAAATGGATAGATCGGATGGTGTGACATATCGGATCGGTTGGCAACCGCATTACTACCTATACCGCCGCCGCCCCGCGCACGCTTCCCGCAACCGCATAGGCTCACGCTCGATAGCCCTGTAAGCAGCGGAAGGAACCCTCCCGTGGAATACGCCGAGCACCTTGTCGACCTGGTGGGCAACACCCCCCTTGTCCGACTCACCTCGCTCACCGAAGGACTGGCACC
>DASYBO010000448.1:0-4785 GCA_036500685.1 Pseudonocardiaceae bacterium
CACTGCGCCTGCTACCGAGTTTCGACCTGATCACCTACGGCGAGCTGCGGACCCGGGTCGACGCGGTCGCCGCCGAGTGGCATCACAACGCCCGATACCCGGTCGGCGCGGGCGAGTTCGTCTGCATCCTCGGCTTCACCAGCAGCGACTACACGACGATCGACCTGGCCTGTGTCCGACTTGGCGCGGTCTGCGTGCCACTGCCGCCCAGCATCTCGGCCAGCCAGCTCGGACCGATCCTCGCGGAGACAGCGCCGCGCATCCTCGCGTCGAGCGTGGAGGCTCTGGGCACCGCCGTGGAGTGTGCGCTGGAGTGCAGTTCGCTGCGGCGTTTGGTCGTCTTCGATTATCACCCGGAGGTCGACGAGCAGCGCGAGCAGGTCGAAGCCGCGCGCCGGCGCCTGGCGGAGTCCGGTAGCCCCATCACCCTCGACGCGCTGACTGCCGTCCTCGAACGGGGACAGACATTGCCGCCCGCACCCCGGTTCGAAACCTGTGCGGACAACGATCTGCTGGCAATGCTCCTCTACACGTCCTGGAGCACAGAGACACCCACGGGCGCCATGTACACCCGCCGGATGCTGGGTAACCTGTGGCAGGGTCTGGTGCCGAGGGCTGGCGACCTGCCCATCATCGGCATCACCTATCTGCCGATGAATCACCTGATGGGGCGCGGGATGCTGTTCGGGGCGCTCGCTAGCGGCGGCACCTGTTTCTTCACCGCCCGCAGCGACCTGTCGACGTTGCTCGAGGACATCGCGCTCGTCCGGCCCACCGAACTGGCCATGCCGCCACACATCGGCGACATGCTGTTCCAACGTTACCGGTCCGAAGTGGACCGCAGGGCAGCCGACGCGGGTGACCGGTCCGCGCTCGAAGCGGACGTGCTGGCGCAGCTACGGGAGAAGGTCCTCGGTGGTCGTGTCCTGTGGGCGCTCAGCGAATCCGCGCCGCTGCCCGCCGGGCTGGCGGCGTTCGTCGAATCCTGCGTGGGTGTTCCGCTGCATGATGTCTACGTTTCGACGGAAGCCGGCGCGGTGCTGGCTGACCGGAAGGTGATACGGCCGCGGGTGCGTGACTACAAGCTCGTCGACGTTCCCGAGTTGGGCTACTTCGCCACCGACACGCCCTATCCGCGGGGTGAGTTGCTGATCAGGACGCGGACCATCATTCCCGGGTACTACAAGCGCCCGGAGGTCACCGCGGAAGTCTTCGACGAGGGTGGCTATTACCGGACTGGTGACATCATGGCCGAGATCGGCCCGGACGAGCTCGTCTACGTCGATCGTCGCTGGTCCGGCACATTTTCATCTACAGCAGCAGCGAAAGCGCCTATCTGCTCTCGGATCCGGAAGGACGCGGGGCTGAACTCGTATGAGATCCCGCGTGATTTTCTGATCGAATGCGTGCCGTTCAGCACCAAGAACTCCCCGACGATTTAGGGGTCGAACACCCTGACTGCGAAAGGCAGACGACGATGACCGGTTCCGGACCCGAGATCAACCGTGCGGACGTGCGGTACGAGAGGCGCCTGACCGAGCTGTGCGCCAACGATCAGCAGGTGCGAGACGCTGTACCACTCGAGGCGGTCACTGCCGCGATCCATCGGCCGGGCACGCCGCTCGTGAGGATGGTGGCGGCGGTCATGGAGGGCTACGCGGACCGCCCAGCGCTGGGGGAGCGTGCGAAGGAGCTGATCACGGACCCTGTGACCGGTCGCGTCTCGCTGCGCCTGCTGCCGAGGTTCGACACGATCAGTTACAGTGAACTGTGGTCGCGGGCCGGCGCGGTCGCGGCGGAGTGGTACCACAGCCTCCACCATCCACTACGTGCTGGCGAGTTCGTCTGTGTTCTCGGCTTCACCAGCAGTGACTATGTGACGGTCGACCTCGCCTGCGTCCGGCTCGGTGCGGTTGTGGTGTCGTTGCAGGCCAGTGCGTCTGTCGGCCAACTCAGGCCGATCATTGAGGAGACCACGCCGAGCATCCTCGTGTCGAGCCTGGAATTCCTCGATACCGCAGTCGAGTGCGCGCTGGAAAGCACGACGCTGCGACGGCTTGTCGTGTTTGACTACCAGCCCGAGATTGAGGACCAGCGCGACAAGCTCGAAGCGGCGCGCCGGCGGTTGACGACGTCAGTTGGCACGGTCGTCCTCGACGTGCTGGATGATCTAGTCGAGTGTGGACAGACCTTGGCGCCCGCGCCTCTTGCCGAGGATACGGATGATCAACCGGCGATGCTGCTCTACACGTCGGGAAGTACCGGGACACCGAAGGGGGCGGTGTTCACCGGCCGACGGATCGGCAGCGTGTGGCAACGGCCGACGCTGAGTGCCGCTGACCTCCCTGTCATCGGTATCAACTATATGCCCTTGAGTCATCTCATGGGGCGCGTGATGCTGGCCGGGACGCTCAGCAAAGGCGGTACCTGTTTCTTCACCGCCCGCAGTGACCTGTCGACGTTGTTCGAGGACATCGCGCTCGTCCGTCCCACGGAACTAGCCATGCCACCGCGCATCTGCGACATGATCTTCCATCGGTACCGGACCGAAGTGGAGCGCAGGACGGGTGACGCGGGTGACCGGGCGGCGGTCGAAGCGGATGTCATGGCAGAGCTGCGGGAGAGGTTCCTCGGTGGCCGTGTTCTGTGGGCGGCCACCTCGTCCGCGCCGATATCCGCCGAGATGACGGCGTTCATCGAATCCTGTGTGGACGGTCCACTGCACGACCTCTACGGCTCGACGGAAGCGGGCGTTGTGCTGGTCGACCGGAAGGTGGCGCGACCAACGGTGTTGGACTACAAGCTCGTCGACGTTCCCGAGTTGGGGTACTTCGGTACGGACTCGCCGCATCCACGCGGAGAACTGCTGGTCAAGACGCAGTCCATCATTCCGGGGTACTACCGCCGACCGGAGATCACCGCGGAGATCTTCGACGAGGACGGCTACTACCGCACCGGCGACATCATGGCCGAGATCGCGCCGGACGAGCTGGTCTACGTAGACCGTCGCAAGAACGTGCTGAAGCTGTCGCAGGGTGAGTTCGTCGCCGTCTCCCGGCTGGAGGCCATCTTGGCCACCAGCCCTCTTGTGCGGCAGATCTTCGTCTACGGCAACAGCGAGCGCGCTTATCTGCTCGCCGTGGTCGTACCCACCGAGGACGCGATCAAGCGTGCTCGCGACGCGGAGGATCTCAGGTCGCTGCTGAGTGACTCGCTGCGGCAGATCGCCAAGACCGCGGAATTGAACTCTTATGAGTTCCCGCGCGATCTTCTGATCGAACCCACGCCGTTCAGCATTGAGAATGGCCTGCTTTCCGATGTCCGCAAGCCGCTGCGGCCGAAGCTCCTCGACCGGTACGGAGAACGCCTTGAGCGGATGTACCGCGATCTCGCCGAACGGGAGACGGGCGAACTGCACGCGCTGCGGCAGGTCGGTCATGACCAGCCGGTGTTCGACACCGTCGCGCGGGCCGCCGCCGCCCTGTTGGGGGGCTCGACCACCACGGTGAGGCCCGACGCGCACTTCGTGGACCTTGGGGGCGACTCGCTGTCCGCGTTGTCGTTCTCTCACCTGCTCAAGGAGATCTTCGACACCGAGATTCCGGTGGGCGCCATCACCAACCCCGCTACCGACCTTCGGGGTCTGGCGAGCCAGATCGAGACGGCGCTCGGGTCCGCGCCGAAACGGCCGGAGCTCGCCGCGGTGGACGGTTCCGGCGGCGACCAGGTGCGTGCCAGTGACCTCACCCTTGACAAGTTCATCGACGCCGCCACCCTGGCCGAGGCCAGGACACTGGCTCGGCCGGACGGTCAGGTCCGCACCGTCCTGCTGACCGGCGCGAATGGCTACCTCGGTCGCTTCCTGTGCCTGGAATGGCTGCAACGGCTGGCGGAAACGGGCGGCACGCTGATCTGCGTCGTCCGCGGCAGAGATGCCGACGCGGCGCGCAAGCGGCTCGACGAGGCTTTCGACAGCGGTGACGCCGAGCTGCTCGGCCATGTCCGGGACCTGGCGGCGGCGCACCTTGAGGTCCTGGCCGGCGACATCGCCGAACCGAACCTCGGCCTTGACGAGCGGACCTGGCAGCGGCTGGCCGACACCGTCGACCTGGTCGTGCACGCGGGCGCGCTGGTCAACCACGTCCTGCCGTACGAGCAGTTGTTCGCGCCCAACGTCATGGGTACCGCCGAGGTGATCCGGCTGGCGATGACGAGGCGGATCAAGCCCGTCACCTACCTGTCGACCGTTGCCGTGATCTCGGCCCAGGTGTCGACCGCCGACGAGGATGCCGACATCCGCGTCACCAGCCCGGTCCGTCGGCTCGACCAGAGCTACGCCAGCGGCTACGCGACCAGCAAGTGGGCAGGCGAAATCCTGCTCCGAGAGGCGCACGACCTGTGCGGCCTGCCCGTGGCGACCTTCCGGTCCGACATGATCCTCGCCCACAGCCGATACATCGGGCAGCTGAACCTGCCCGATCTGTTCACCCGGCTGTTGTACAGCCTCATCGTCACCGGTATCGCGCCGAGGTCGTTCTACCGCAACGACGGTGACGATCAGCGCGCGCACTACGACGGGCTGCCGGTCGACTTCACCGCCGAGGCGATTGCCACACTCGGTGCGCAGGCCGTCGACGGATACCAGACCTTCAACGTCCTCAACCCGCACGATGACGGGATTTCGCTCGACGTCTTCGTCGACTGGCTAAACGACGCCGGTCACGCTATCCAGCGGATCGACGACTACGCGAAGTGGTTCACCCGTTTCGAGATCGGCCTGCGCGC
>DASYBO010000449.1:0-10035 GCA_036500685.1 Pseudonocardiaceae bacterium
GACGAGCGCGATGCTGTCGTCGTCGAGGGTGAGCACCGCGCCCATGGTGTCCACGTCGCCTGCTTCACGGAAGAAGTCGGCGCCGCGGTTGGTGCCGATCGCGTACACCTCGGCAATCTCGCGGCCGGTGACCCAGCGCAGTATGTCGAAATCGTGCACGCTGCAGTCGCGGAAGAACCCGCCGGAGGTCTTGATGTACTCGGCGGCCGGCGGGGCGGGGTCGAAGGTGTTGGCGCGGATGGTGTGCAGCCAGCCGAGCGCGCCCGAGGCCAGCAGGGAACGAGCGGCGGCGTAGCCGGCGTCGAAGCGGCGTTGGAAGCCGATCTGCACGGGTGAGTCGCCGATCGAGTTGAGTACGGCGAGGGTGCCATCGATGTCGGGAGCGACGGGCTTCTCGCAGAAGACCGGAAGACCGGCGGCCACTCCTCGGCCGATCAGTTCCTGGTGTGCGCCGGTGGCGGCGGCGATGACCACGCCGTCGAGGCCGGCGGCGAACAGCGCGTCGATGCCGGGGGCGAACTCGACACCGATTTTGCTGGCGGCCGCTTCGGCGCGGGCGGCGTCGATGTCGGCGATCACCACGGAGTCAACGGCCTCCAGCCGATTCAGGGTGTCGGCGTGGAAGGCACCGATCCGTCCGGTGCCGGCCAGTCCAATCCGCATGTTCTGTTCCTTCACGTCGTTGTGTGGGGAGGGGACTTCAGTTGGTGCCGAGGACGAACTCGAAGGAGTACACCGAGGCCCGATAGATGTGGTCGCCGTATTCGACGGCGCGGCCGGTCTCGTCGTAGGCGGTGCGCGACATGGTGAGTAACGAGGCGCCGCGCGATTCCTGGAGCATCCGTGCCTCGGTCGCGGTGGCGCTGCGCGCGCCGATCACCTGGGAGGCGAGGTGCAGTCGAATGCCGGCGGCGCGCATCAGTTGGTAGAGACCGGTTTGTTCGAGGAGTGCGGTGGTGACGGTGACCAGGCCGGCCGGAAGGTAGTTGTGCAGCAGCGCGAGGGGTTCACCGTCGGCGTAGCGCAGGCGTTCGAGGCGGATGACCGGTTCGCCCTCGGAGATGCCGAGTTGGTGGGCGACGGCGTCGGTGGCCGGTTCGGTTTCCAGTTGCAGAATCTCGGTTCGCGGTTCGCGGCCCTCGCTGGCCAGGTCCTCGTAGAGGCTGGTGAGCTGGATGCCCCTGCGGACCGCGCGGTGCACGACCTGGGTGCCGACCCCGCGCTTGCGCACCAGCAGTCCCTTGTCGACGAGGTACTGGATGGCGCGGCGCATGGTGGGCCGGGACAGGCCGAGGCTTTCGGCGAGCGCGATCTCGTTCTCCAACCGCATGCCCGCGGCGAGTTCGCCTGATTCGATGGCCTGCTCCAGGACCTGCGCGACCTGGTAGTAGAGCGGAACGGGACTGTTCCGGTCGATGGGGATCGACGCGGGCGAAAACGTCATGATGCGCACCGTACCGCAGCATCAAGGTCAACAGAACAAGCGAATGACAGTATGTCAGGACAAAGTGTTGACATCGAGTTGACCGGTTCGTATAACTGACGCATCGCACCCGGCGTTACCCAGGTCACAGCGGTAACGTGCCGTTTTGTACCACCAATGGGAGGTTCTGTCCGATGTCACTCGTTGGCCGTCTTGCCGGTGCTCCGATCTCCTGGGGTGTGTGCGAGGTCCCTGGCTGGGGCCATCAGATGACCCCGGACCGGGTGCTCGGTGAGATGCGAGCGGCCGGCCTGGTGGCGACCGAGTTCGGGCCTGACGGGTTCCTGCCGGACGCGCCGCAGGAGAAGGTGGATCTACTCAAGGGTTACGGATTGCGCGCGGTCGGCGGGTTCGTGCCGGTGGTGCTGCACGACCCGGCGCGCGACGCGCTGCTCGGCCTGGACGCGGTGCTGGCCGCGTTCGTCACCGCGGGCGCGGACACCCTGGTGCTCGCGGCCGACACCGGATTGACCGGCTACGACGAACGCGTCGAACTCGACGAACCTCAATGGCGGACGCTGCTCACCAACCTGGACCGGATCGTCGACGCCGCGCGCGAACACGGCCTCACGGCGACGCTGCACCCGCATGTCGGCACCATCATCGAGAAGGAGCCGGAGGTGGCGCGGGTGCTGGAGTCCTCGCGGATCCCCCTGTGCCTTGACACCGGGCACCTGCTGATCGGCGGTACCGATCCGGCGAAACTCGCGCGCGAGGTACCGGAGCGGATCGCGCACACGCACCTGAAGGACGTCAACGCCGACCTGGCCCTCAGCGTCCAAAAGGGACACATGTCGTACACGGCCGCCGTGAAGGCCGGGATCTACCGGCCGCTTGGCGCGGGCGACGTGGACATCGCCGGGATCGTGTCGTCGCTGGAGGGCGCGGGCTACGCCGGTTGGTACGTGATGGAGCAGGACACCGTGCTCGGAGTGGAACCGCCGGAAGGCGGCGGGCCGATCGAGGACGTGCTGGCCAGCCTCGCCTATGTCACGGAGTTGGCCGGATGAGCACGTTCGACGTGCTGACGATGGGCCGGATCGGCGTCGACGTCTATCCGTTGCAGATCGGCGTCTCGCTGCGCGAGGTGACCACGTTCGGCAAGTATCTCGGCGGCAGCGCGACGAATGTGGCGGTCGCGGCGGCGCGGCACGGCAGGCGCAGCGCGGTGATCACCAGGACCGGCGCGGACCCGTTCGGCGAGTTCCTGCACGACGCGCTGCGCGGTTTCGATGTCGACGACCGGTATGTGACCGCTGTGCCGCACCTGCCGACGCCGGTGACGTTCTGCGAGATCTTCCCGCCCGACCACTTCCCCATCTACTTCTACCGCCAGCCGAAGGCGCCCGACCTGGAGATCCACACGGCCGAACTGGACATGGCGGCGATCCGGGCGGCGGGCGTGTTCTGGGTGACCGGCACCGGGCTGTGCCAGGAACCGAGCCGCAGTGCGACGCTGGCCGCGTTGCGCGCGCGAGGCAACGTCGGCATCACCGTGCTGGACCTGGACTACCGGCCGATGTTCTGGTCATCGCAGAAAGAGGCCGGGCACTGGATGCGCGAGGCGTTGCCGCTGGTCAGCGTCGCGGTCGGGAACATCGAGGAGTGTGCGACCGCGATCGGTCAGACCGAACCGCACGCGGCAGCGGACGCCCTGCACGAACAAGGCGTGCGGCTGGCGATCGTGAAGCAGGGGCCGAAGGGCGTGTTGGCGAGCAGGTCCAACGGCGAGCGGGCCGAGGTGCCGCCGGTGCCGGTGGAGGTGGTCAACGGGCTCGGCGCGGGCGACGCGTTCGGCGGCGCACTGTGCCACGGGCTGCTGGCCGAGTGGAACCTTGAACGGATCGCCCGGTTCTGCAACGCGGCCGGTGCGATCGTCGCATCACGGCTGGCCTGCGCGGATGCCATGCCGGACACGGCCGAGGTGCTGGAATTGCTCGCGGTGACCGGACAATGAAGGACGACGATCTCCGCCGGATCATCCGGACCAGGGCCACCGACCCCTCGGCGATCGCCGAGGCCGCGGCGCGACGCGTCCGGCCGACATCGCTGCTCGGCGAGCACGGCCGCTTGATGATGATCGCGGCCGACCATCCGGCCCGCGCCGCGCTCGGGGTCGGGGATCGGCCCTTCGCCATGGCCGACCGCGCGGACCTGCTGGACCGGCTGTGTCTCGCGTTGTCGCGGCCAGGGGTGAACGGCGTGCTCGGCACACCGGACGTCATCGAGGACCTGTTGCTGCTGGGCGCGTTGGACGGGCTGGTGGTGTTCGGGTCGATGAACCGAGGCGGCATCGCGGGCTCGGTGTTCGAACTGGATGACCGGTTCACCGCCTACGACGCGACCTCGCTCAACGCCATGGGCGCACAGGGCGGGAAGATGTTGCTGCGCATCGATCCGCACGATCCGGCCACGGTGTCCACTGTGGAATCGTGCGGTCGTGCGGTGAGTTCGCTCGCGGACAGCGGGTTGTTCGCCATGATCGAGCCGTTCTGGTCGCGTCGGGTGGGCGGCAAGGTGACCAACGAACTGACCGCGGACGCGATGACGCGCGCGGTGACCGTGGCCGCGGGGGTCGGCAGCACATCGGCATACACCTGGCTGAAGGTTCCGGTGGTACCGGACATGGCGCAGGTGATGGCCGCGACTACCCTCCCGGCGGTGATCCTCGGTGGCGAAGTCAGCGGCGACCCGGATGCGGCGTACGAGGCATGGCGCAGCGCGCTCGCTCTCCCCACCGTGCAGGGTCTTGTGGTCGGCCGGGCGCTGCTCTACCCGCCAGATGACGACGTCGCAGGCGCGGTCGACACCGCGGTCAGTCTGTTTTGAGAAAGCACAGTTAGTAGTTAGGCCCGAACCGGAGGACGAGATGGGACAACGAAAACGACTCATTGCCGGGCTGCTGATGGCTCCGTTGCTGCTGTTGGCAGCATGTTCGGGCTCGAACAGCGGCTCGGGTTCGACTTCGGGGGTTGGCGCGGGGTGTTCCTACACCTTCGCGGTGATCACGCACGGCGACAACGGCAACTTCTGGAGCGTCGTGTACAAGGGCGCGAAGGACGCGGCCAAGGACTACGGCTGCAAGCTGTCCGAGACCTACGGTTCGCAGCAGCAGGGCCAGGCCGAGCCGGATGACAACGCGGAGAACGCGCAGATCCAGGACGCCATCAACCAGAAGGTCGACGGCATCGCGGTGTCCGACCACGACCCGTCGGTGATGAACTCGACGCTGGCTTCGGCGGCCTCGGCCGGCATCCCGGTGGTGCTGCTCAACGCGGGCTGCGACGACCAGGACATCGCCGCGTCCAAGGCGATCACCTGCGTCGGTCAGCCGGAAACCCTTGCCGGTCAGAAGGCGGGCGCGCGGTTCGTGTCCGAGAATGCCAGCAACGTGCTGTGCGTCATCCACCAGTCCGGGCAGAACCTGCTCGACCGCTGCAACGGTCTGGCTGAGGGCCTCGGCATTCCCGGTGGCAAGTGCTCGACCGGCAACGCGCCGACCAGTGGCCCCGGCTGCACCGAGCTGATCCTGTCCACGCCGAACGCGGCCTCCAACCCGCAGCAGGCGATCGGCCAGGTCAGCTCGTACCTGCAGACGCACCCTGGCATCAACGCGGTGATGACGCTGAACAACGCGATCGGTCAGGCATTGGTGGCGGCCAAACCGGCCAACGTGAAGATCGCCACGTTCGACCTCGACTCGGACGTGGAGAACGATCTGCAGGCCAACCCGCCGACCATGGACTTCGCGGTCGACCAGCAGCAGTACCTGCAGGGCTACCTGCCGATCACCTTCCTGTACCTGTACAAGAAGCACGAGGGCAACTCGGCTGGCGGCGGCTCGACCGTCCCCAGTGGACCGCTGCTGGTGGACAACACCAACATCAAGACGGTGGCCGCGGCCATCAACGCGGGCGACGACTAAGCAGATCAACAGGCCCGGCCGGCGCGAAACCGGCCGGGCCCCTTCCCCGCAGCGAGGCGAGGAGATACCCCCCATGAGCACACCGTCGTTGTCGGACGAACGGCTGGCCAACACCGGTTGGCTGACCAGGACATTGCGCAGGCCGGCACTTGGTTCGCTGGTCGGCGCGATCGTGATCTTCGTCCTGTTCGCCATCACCGATTCGACCTCGAAGCACCTCTGGCTCAGCTCGACCGGTTTCGCCGCGTGGAGCCAGCAGGCCGCGTTCTTCGGCATCATGGCGGTGCCGGTCGGCATGCTGATGATCGGCGGCGAGTTCGACCTCTCCACCGGCGGCATGACCGGCTTCACCGCGATCATCACCGCGTTGCTTGTCGGGCAGCTGGGCTGGAACGCGTGGGCGGCGATCATCGTGACCGTGCTGTTCGCGGCGGTGATCGGCCTGATCAACGGGTATGTGGTGACGCGGTCGAAGCTGCCCAGCTTCATCGTCACCCTGGCCACCTACTTCGCCTTGCGCGGGTTGAGCATCGGCGGGGTGCTGCTGGTCAACCACGGCAGCACCGAGATCGGTATCGGTCCCGGTTCGCACTCGGGTCTGGACAGCGCGAAGGCGATCTTCGGCAGTTCGTTCCTGAAGGGCCCCGATCTGCCCAACGGTTTCCAGACCGCGATCCTGTGGTTCATCGCGGTCACCATCATCGCGGTGTGGGTGCTGGGCCGGACGACCTTCGGCAACTGGGTGTTCGCGGTCGGCGGCGACCTCGACGCCGCGCGCAACGTCGGTGTTCCGGTCAACCGCACCAAGATCTCGCTGTTCATGAGCACGTCGATCGCTGCTGCGCTGGTCGGCATCATCTCGTTCACGCAGAGCTCGAACGCGGTGTCCGAACAGGGTGTCGGCTACGAGTTCTACTACATCATCGCCGCCGTCGTCGGGGGCTGCCTGCTGACCGGCGGCTACGGTTCGGTGGTCGGCGCGGCACTCGGCGCGTGCATCATCGGCATGGCCTTCCAGGGCGTCATCTACTCGGGTTGGGACTCGTCCTGGGACTTCACCTTCCTCGGCATCATCCTGTTCCTCGCGGTCGGGGTGAACACCGTCATCTACCGACGAGCAATGAAGGCGCGACGATGACCGACACGCTCCTTGCAGTACGGGACATCAGCAAGTTCTTCGGCAGCGTCAACGCGTTGCAGAACATCACGCTTTCGGTGAACTCCGGCGAGGTCACCTGCGTGCTCGGCGACAACGGCGCCGGCAAGTCGACGCTGATCAAGATCCTCTCCGGCGTGTTCGCCCCCGACGCCGGACAGTTCCTTGTGGACGGTCAAGAGGTTCGGTTCGGCAGCCCGCGCGATGCTCGCGCGCACGGCATCTCCACCGTGTACCAGGACCTCGCCATGGTGCCGTTGATGTCGATCTGGCGGAACTTCTTCCTCGGCTCGGAACCCACGAGGGGATGGGGGCCGTTCAAGCGGTTCGACGTGGCCAAGGCGAAAGCGTTGACCAGCAAGGAACTGCTGGCCATGGGCATCGACGTGCGCGACCCGGACCAACCGGTCGGCACACTCTCCGGTGGTGAGCGGCAGTCGGTCGCCATCGCTCGCGCCATCCACTTCGGCGCCCGCCTGCTGATCCTGGACGAGCCGACGTCCGCGCTCGGCGTGAAACAGGCAGGCGTGGTGCTGCGGCGGATCGCGCAGGCCAGGGAAGCCGGGCTCGGCGTCATCTTCATCACCCACAACCCGCACCACGCCTACCCGGTCGGCGACCGGTTCGTGGTGCTCAACCGTGGTCAGAGCCTCGGCAACTTCAGCAAGAAGGAGATCAGCCGTGAGGACCTGGTCCGCTTGATGGCCGGCGGCGCCGAACTCGAAGCGCTCAGTCACGAACTGGAACGTCCGCTGGAGGAGGGTCCGTGAACTACCACCGTCGGCCGACCGGGTTGCGGCCGGAGGCCGTGGCCATCACGCCGGAGAACGCCGGCTGGGAGTTCAGCGGCCTGCGCGTGCTGCACCTCGATCCCGGTGAGGGCTTCGAGCTGAGCACCGGCCAGCACGAGACCGTCGTCATCCCGCTGTCCGGTTCGTGCACGGTGTCGACCGGCGAAGAAGCGTTCAAACTCGCCGGTCGCCCGAACGTGTTCGCCGGCCCCTCCGACTTCGCGTACGTGCCGATCAACGCGACCATGCGCCTTGAAACCACTGAAGGCGGCCGATTCGCACTGCCCTCCGCGAAAGCGACCCGCGAGTTCCCTGCCCGCTACGGACCAGCGGCGGACGTGCCGGTGGAGTTGCGCGGCGCCGGCAGGGCGAGTCGGCAGGTGCACAACTTCTGCACGCCGGAAACGTTCGACGCGGACAAGCTGATCGCGGTCGAGGTGATCACCCCCGGCGGCAACTGGTCGTCCTACCCGCCGCACAAGCACGACGTGCACACCGACGACGAGCAGCAACTGGAAGAGATCTACTACTTCGAGATCGCCGGCGAGGGCATGGGCTACCAGCGCGTCTACTCCTCCGGCGAGGATCGGCAGATCGACGTGTTGGCCGAGGTACGCACCGGCGACGCGGTCCTGATCCCGTACGGCTATCACGGCCCGTCCATGGCCGCGCCGGACTACCACATGTACTACCTGAACGTGATGGCCGGACCGGACGACGAGCGGGTCTGGCGGTTCAACGACGACCCGGCACACGCCTGGGTCCGCGAAGGTTGGGCCAGGGAGCAGATCGATCCCCGACTGCCGTTCGGGAAGGGGACGTCCCGATGAGGTTGACCACGGCGCAGGCCATCGTCCGCTGGCTGATCGCGCAGCGCACCGAACTCCTCGACGGCACCGAAGCGCCGCTGTTCCCCGCCGTGTTCGCGATCTTCGGGCACGGCAACGTACTGGGCCTCGGCAGCGCGCTCGCCGAACACCGCGACGAGCTGCCGGTGTGGCGCGGACACAACGAGCAGGGCATGGCCCTGGCCGCGGTCGGCTACGGCAAGGCGAGCCAGCGCCGGCAGGTCGGCATCGCGACCACCTCGATCGGGCCGGGCGCGTTGAACCTGGTCACGGCGGCAGGCGTCGCGCACGCCAATCGTTTGCCGTTGCTACTGCTTCCCGGCGACACGTTCGCCTCGCGCGCACCGGATCCGGTGTTGCAGCAGGTCGAGTCGTTCGGTGACCCGGGCAGCACGGTGAACGACGCGTTCCGCGCGGTCAGCCGGTTCTTCGATCGGATCGTGCGCCCCGAGCAGCTGCTGGCCAGCCTGCCGCAGGTGGCGCGAGTGCTGACCGATCCGGCCGATGTCGGTCCGGTCGTGCTGGCGCTCCCCCAGGACATCCAGGTCGAACGGTTCGACTTCCCGGACGCGCTGTTCGAACCCGTCCTGCATCGCGTCCCCCGGCCGCGCCCGGACAGGGTCGCGCTGACCGGCGCCGTGCGGGTGTTGCGCGGATCGGTCAAGCCGCTGCTGGTGCTGGGTGGCGGGGTCCGCTACTCCGGGGCCGGTCGAACCGCGATCGCCTTCGCCGAGCGGCACGGCATTCCGATGGTGGAGACCACGGCCGGGCGCACGTTGGTGCCGCACGATCATCCGCTGCACGGCGGCCCGCTCGGCATCACCGGGTCGGCATCGGCGAACGCGCTGGCCGCGCAGGCGGATGTCGTGCTCGCCGTCGGCACCCGGTTGCAGGACTTCACCACGGCCTCGTGGACGGTGTTCAACCCGCAGGCCCGCTTGGTCGCGTTGAACGCCGCGCGGTTCGACGCGGTCAAGCACGGAGCGATCGCGCTGGTCGCGGACGCCGACGAGGGCCTCCGCGAACTCGGCGACGCCCTCACCGACTGGCGCGCCCCTTCCGACTGGAGCGCGCAAGCCGGCGTCGAACGCGCCAAGTGGGACGCGCACATCGACACGCTGCGCGCCGAAGCCAATGGCCCGTTGACATACGCGCAGGTCGTCGGCGCGGTGAACGACGAGTCCGGGCCGAACGACTACGTGATGACCGCGTCCGGTGGCCTGCCCGGTGAGCTGATCGGCGGCTGGCGCGGCACCGGTGAGTCCACAATGGACGTCGAATACGGGTTCTCCTGCATGGGTTACGAACTCGCCGGCGCCTGGGGCGCGGCCATGGCCCGCAACCAGGGTGTGGTCACCACGTTGCTCGGCGACGGCTCCTACCTGATGCTCAACTCCGAGATCTTCTCGGCGGCCTTCGCCGGCCATGGCTTCGTCGCGGTCGTCTGCGACAACGACGGTTACGCGGTCATCGCGCGGTTGCAGGAAGGCCAGGGCGGCGCCCCCTTCAACAACATGTACCCCGACTGCCGCAGCACGGCCGATGGTCGCGCCCGCACCGACTTCGCCGCCCATGCCGCCTCGCTGGGCGCGGCCGTTTTCCCCGTCGAGGGCGGGTTGGCGCAGTTCAGCGAGGCGTACCGGGCCGCCCGCAAGGCAGCGGCCGACCGACCGGCCGTCGTCGTGGTGCGCACCGATCCCTCGTCCTGGACCGAGTCCGGGGCCTGGTGGGAAGTTGGCGCGCCGCGCGAAAGTCCTGACGCCGAAAAGGCCGACCAAGTCCGATACCTGCATCAGTCGCCCGAATAGGATCGGCGGCATGCGACGGAACAT
>DASYBO010000450.1:0-3734 GCA_036500685.1 Pseudonocardiaceae bacterium
AACGTGCAGGGACGCGTCGGCACCAGATTGTGGTGCATGAAGCACACCTCCTCCAGAACAGGCGCGGCGTAGTCCACGGGATGGCCGAGCGCGGACCGACCCGCCAGCGTGATCAGGTTGGGTGCGCCCGCGAGCTGGAAAGGTCGTGGATGAACCCACCGAGCCTGCCGTTGACCTCGATGACCCTCGGTCCGCGCGGGGTGCTTGATCTCGGTATGGGTCAGTCCACATCGGATGCCGAGCGCGCGCAACGCCCAGGCCCGGGTCACGGGACGTAGCGCTCGATCAGCGTCTCGTTCGACGAGTTCGCGGTGTGGTAGGCGCCGACTGCCCACACCGTTCCGTTCGGTGCGGCCGCGATGCCCCCGAAACCGTTGTCACCGCCGGCGCCCCCGGGGTTGGGCGTGGGCTGGACGGTCCACTGTCCGTTGACAAATGACTCGATCAGGCTGGCGTGATTCTGGACGTTCGGGTCGCTGTCGGTGGACCGACCGGCCGCCCAGGTCACACCGCCAAGGCTGGTCACCCCGTAGAAGTCGTTCTCCGAGGTGCCCACGGTAGGCGGTTCGGCCGCCATAGCGGTCCTGCCGGCGACGGTGATCGCGAGACTCCGTTGTGGACTGTTATCGTTCTCTCGGTCACCCGCGACGAGGACGCGATCACCCAGGACGGTCGCGGCGTATGGGTCGTACGTCTCGGTGCCCGACACCGGAATCACCGACCAGGCATGGCCGTCCCACCGCTCGATCAGGGCACGGCCGGGGAAACCGGTGTCCTGCTGCTGGCCGACCGCCCAGACCTGTGCGCCGGCGAGGGTGACCCCGAACAGCTCGTTACCGTGGCGACCGGGGTTCGGGCTGGGCACCACCGACCAGGCGTGTCCGTCCCAGTGCTCGACGAGAGTGTGGAACGCCCCTGCTGGGGTGTCCTGGCTACCACCGACGGCCCAGACGTCGTTGTCGGCGCGTGCCGAGATGGCGAACAGCATGTCCCGCTCGGCGCCCGGGTTCGGGCTCGGCACGACCGTCCAGGCCGAACCGTTGTAATGCTCGATGAGCGTCCGGACGTGATAGTTGGCGTCCGCGTAGTAGCCGGTCGCCCACGCCTGACCGGTGGGTAGCGCCGACACACCGAACAGGGTGTTCTCCTGGACGCCGATGTTCGGTGGGGCGCTGGCGGTCCACCGCGTGCCGTCCCAGTGCACCGCCAGATTACGGAACACGTTGGGGTTGGCGTCGGTGTAGTAGCTGCCGACCGCCCAGGCGTCGTTCGCGGTGGGTGCGGACACGGCGGCGAGATTGTTGTCGTTGCCGCTGAGGTTCGGGCTGGGGATCACCTGCCAGTGTCCGGAACTGCCGGGTGCGGGCGTCGGCGCGCTCACCGGGCTCACCGTGCCCTGGTCCGATCCGGTCACCGGTGGCGGAGGCTGGTCGCCGTCGAGCAGCGAAGCGGGCACCGGCTGGGCCGGCTGGTGCGGCTCGCCGGCGAACAGCGGCGTCATCGGCTTGATGTCGGCCGTGTCGCAGGTGGCGGCCAGGCAACCGAGACCGAACACGTGCTGCAAGCCGGACAGCAGCGAGTAGTGGTTGTACGGCGTGGCGTCCACCTGGTGGCGCTGCCCGTGGTTGGTGACCACCACGGTGAGCGCGTGGCCGCCGCCTTGGGTGCTGCCACAGCAGCCGGAGTTGTCGCCGCTGTCGCCCTCGTCGAAGGTGATCACGATCGCGTTGTTGCCTGAGGTCCACACCGGGGAGGAGCTGATCTGGGCGACGGTCTTCGCGATGAACGTGTCGGCGGTGGTGACCAGCCAGTTGTCATTGACGTCGCCCGGGTTGCCGGAGTCGACGCACACCGGTGGTGCACCATGCATGTCCGTGCACTCGTCCGGCATGATGTAGCTGAAGTTGGGCACGTTACCGCTGTTCAGGTCGGTGGATAACTGGCCAAGTGGCTGCATTTTGGCCATTTCCGCCGGGTTGTTCCGGATCCCGTTGAAGTAGACGAGTCCATTGTGCTTGGCGATGTAGAGCGTGTCGCTGTCCGGCACGCCGAGACAGCGCACCGGGTAGCAGTAGCCCCGGTAACCGGGATAGGGCATGCCCTGGAAGTAGCCCCGCCAGGACTTGCCGGCGCCTTCCAACTGGCTCATCAGGCTGGGCTGGTTGACGTTGAAAAGCCAGTAGGGGTTGTCGCTGGCGACACCGAACGTGCCACCACCAAGCATCGCGACGTAGTTGGGGCCGCTGGGGTGCGCCAAGCCGTAGTACTGGCTGGCGTAACCATACGCATGGGCCAACCGATTCAGTGTGGGCGCGGCCGGATTGCCGATGATCTGGTCGAATCCGTGGTTCTCTTCGACCAGCTCGAAGACGTGATCGTAGTGCGGCGGTCCTGCGGGAGAGCCGGAATATCCCGCGGATCCTGCCAACGGAGCCGCCGCGGCCGGTAGGACCAGGCCGCCGAGCAGCGCGGCCAACGCGGCCAGCATGGCGAGTACGGGTGGGCGGATGATTCGGCACACGTGCTGCTCCCGGGAAGTTGGGTGTCACGGACCACCGGAAACCTTCGCCCGGTTGGTCGTCCGTACCGCCACGTGCATGTGAACTCCAGCCGCCGAAAACGTGTCGGGCCGATGCCATGCCGAGAAGACGCTTCGGACGACGCAGCAACCGCAGTGGTCTGTTCGTATGTGCCCCATCCTTGGGACAGCAGGTCCTCGCCGACTTTGGCATCCACGTCCTGGCGCGAGGCGACACGCATGACGTACGGACCCATCAGGTGGTTGGGACTTGTCCTGAGATGAGGTTGGTCCCGCGTTCATGCTGGGCGTGCGCCCAGGCCAGGTGTTCGTCGACCCTGTCCTGCCAGTCGCTGAACGGCCTGATCACCGCTGGATGACGAGGAACCATTTCATGCAGATGCCGCTCCATTATCCGAGTGGCCAGGTCGCCATCGGAGTGGCCGGGTCCGGCCAGCTGGCTGTAGAACGCCACCGTCGGCTCGTCGGCCGCGTTTTCGGGAAACTCGCGGATGTACCGCAGCGCCTGGCCCAGCACCGGGGTTGTCGCGCCGATGTCGTCGGCGAGTCGGCTGACGCCTTGCAGGGCCTCGCCGAGGTGGCGGATGTACCCGTGCGCAGGCTGCTCCGCGAGCAGTACCAGGATCTTGCGGGCACGCACCGAAGTCTCCACCTGGCTCG
Source organism: Pseudonocardiaceae bacterium (assembly GCA_036500685.1). GTDB lineage: Bacteria > Actinomycetota > Actinomycetes > Mycobacteriales > Pseudonocardiaceae > CAJCJE01. The sequence goes on from DASYBO010000450.1 coordinate 3,200, forward strand.
ACGCGGCAACCCGCACCGGCGCCGACGCGCAGGTGTTCACTTACCAGCACGCAGGTCACTTCTACACTGACACCAGCTTGCCCGATCACCACGCGCAGGCGACAACCCTGACCTGGCAACGCGTACTGGACTTCTTGCGCACCGTCTCAGGTTGACGTTCACCCGCCCGGTCTGCGTATCGAATCTGGTTAACATACGAGGATGCTGAACAACGCGCGGGTCGAAGCCCGTATCCCCACTCAGGATCTTGCCCGAGCCCGCCGCTGGTACGCCGAGAAGCTTGGCCTCGAACCGGCCGAGGAACGTGATGGTGGCTTGCGTTACGAGGGCGCAACAGGTGTCTTTTGCCTGTTCGCCTCGGCCGGCGCGTCGGACGGCTCGTTCACGCAGATGTGCTTCTACGTCGACGACATCGAGGCGGCGGTCGCTGACCTGCGCGCCCGCGGGGTGGTGTTCGAGGAGTACCACGGCGCCGTGAACGGGATCATGGACATCGAAGGCAACTACCCGAGCAAGGGTCGCGGCGAACGGGCCG
>DASYBO010000451.1:0-4296 GCA_036500685.1 Pseudonocardiaceae bacterium
GGTCAACGTCACCACCGAGGCGACCGGGGCGTGCTCGGGCTTGCCGCCGTCGGCGATCACCAGGGCCACATCCGAGGACAGATAACGGATGTCGAGCGATGATGCGTCGTCGCCGCCCGTCATCTTGACGCCCTTGAGCGGTCCGGCGAAGAGGAACCGGTGGGTGGCCTCGATCGCCGCGCGGCCGGTGTCGCGCGTGCCCATCCAGCTGATGTAGTCGGCATCCGGGGTGAACGCTTCGGCATACGCGGAGGCGTCGCCACGGTTCCAGGCGTCGGTCATGCTGCGCAGCAGCTCGTTGATCTCGGTCGACATGGCAGATCTCCTTACCAGGGAAGGGGTTGGCCGTCGCGGAACAGGCCGCCGGACGGTCCGTCGTCGGGCAGGGTGGCCGCCCAGACGACACTCGCGGCGCCCTCCGGGATCGGCCGCGCGCCGAGCTTTTCGGCGCCGGGGAAGGTCGCGATGAATCCCGGACAAGCCGCGTTGACCAAGATCCCGGTGTGCCGCCATTCGACGGCCAGCCGGACGGTCAGCGCGTTGAGTGCCGCCTTGGACACCGGATACGCGGGCGGCACCGGGCGCGGGTTCGAGATGCCTTCTGGTGTGCCGAACGAGCCGACGCCGCTGGACACGTTGACCACCCGGCCATGGCCGCCCGCCCGAAGCAGCGGCTCGAAGGCCACGGTTGTCTGCCAGGCGCCGAACAAGTTGACCGCGAACGTCGCTCGGATGTCGTCGAGGTCGCCGTCGACTGCGTTGCCGAAGATCCCGGCATTGTTGACCAGGACGTCGAGCCGGCCGTACTCCTCGGCGATCTGGTCGCGAGCGTGGTGAATGCCAGCCGGGTCGGTCACGTCAAGGCTCTGCACGCGGACGCCCAGTCGCTTCGCCGCGACGGTGCCGGCTTCGAGGTCGCGGGAGCCGAGCAGGACGGTCAGGCCGCGCGCGGCGAGTTGGCGGCAGACCTCTGAACCGAGGCCGCGGTTCGCGCCGGTGACCAGCGCGACAGGTGGCGATGTCATCAGTTCCCTCCGTGGTTGTGGGCATAGCCCGGTACGGGGGAAGGCGCGGTTATCCTTGGCTTGCTGTTCACCGGATACCGGTCTTCACTCCGTGGGGACTTTCCGGGTCGTCCGGGCGGCGTGTTGGCGCACGCCGCCCGGATGCTTGTTTTCTCAGGTCGTCGGTATCTCCTTGATGGCCAGTGTGGTCAGGTCATCCGGCCAGGAGAGCGCGCCGCTGTCCAGGTCGGCGATGAGCGCGCGCACCCAGGCGAATTCGCCGCTGATCCGGTCGAGTTCGTATTCGACCTCGATGAGCAGCAGTCGCGGCAGCTGGGACAGCAGTTGGTCGAGGCTTGTGCGCATCCCGGTCGCGGTGTCTTTCAGCGCCGTGGCACGGATTTCCAGGACGTCGCGCGCCTCGGCGACGGAAAGACAGGCCACAAAGGACAGTGCGGCGGCGAACAGGGTGGTGTCCGCGTCGGGGGTTGCCAGCAGCATGCGCACCCGCGAGCGCAGGTCGGCCCGGCCCGCCTCGGTGAGTCGGTAGAGGGTGCGCTCGGGCCGGCCGCCGTCGCGGACGGTGTCCCCGGCCGCGATCAAACCGTCCCGGCTGAGTCGCTCGACCGCGTGATACATGCTGCGCGGCAGTCCAGTGACGAAGTCCTTGTGCGTGTCGATGATCTGTCGGTGCATGTCATAGGTGTGCCGCTCGCCCTGTAGCAGCAGCGCGAGAACGGTCAGGCCGACCAAGTCCCGATCGGCTTTGCCCAGTGTGGCCACGCACGTCACCGTATATGGCCGTCCGCCATATAGCAAGTTGCCATATACGTAGAGGCGCCTAGCATGAGGTCATGCCATCAACACCCGAGGACGATGACGACATCATCGAGGGTTCGGTCGTCGAGGACAGCGCCGAACTGGCAGTACCGGGCTCCTTCACGCCGTTCGAGCCGGTGACCGACTACACCGACGACGGCGTTCCCACGTTCGACTTCGTGCGCAATCAGATCGAGTCGCGGTTCGCCACCTCGACCGGTTCGACCGAACTGGCCGGGATGACCCCGGAAGCGACCGCGTTCGAGGACCAGTTCGCCAAGCGGGAGCAGGCCGGCAAGGACAAGCTGGAGGAGATCCGCCGCTCGATGCGCGGCGAGTGAAACCCGGTGAAACCGCGATGAAACCGGCGTAAATCCGGCTGCGCGCACCCTTCCTTCGTGAGCAGAACTGGAGGGAAGGGCATGAACAGCGCTGACGGGGAAGCAATCCTGGTTCGAGGGTTGCGCAAGTCGTTCGGGACGAAGGTGGTCCTGGACGGGATCGACCTCGAGGTGGCCGAGGGGACGGTCTTCGCACTGCTCGGGCCCAACGGGGCGGGCAAGACGACGGCCGTGCAAATCCTGTCCACGTTGATCCACGCGGACGCGGGTGACGTGCGGGTGGCCGGGCACGATCTGGCGAGCGAGGCGGGCGCGGTCCGGGCGGCGATCGGGGTGACCGGGCAGTTCTCAGCAGTGGACGACCTGCTCAGCGGGCGGGAGAACCTGCTGCTGATGGCGGACCTGCTGCATCTTGGCAAGGCGCAGGGGCGCCGCCGCGCGGACGATCTGCTGGCCCGGTTCGAGTTGACGGACGCGGCGGCGAAGCTGGCCTCCACCTACTCGGGCGGCATGCGGCGGCGGCTCGATCTGGCCATGACGCTGGTGGGGTCGCCGAAGGTGATCTTCCTCGACGAGCCGACGACCGGGCTCGATCCACGCAGCCGCCGCACCATGTGGGAGATCATTCGCGGGCTCGTCGCGAGCGGCGTCACGATCTTCCTGACCACGCAGTACCTTGACGAGGCCGACGAACTCGCGGAGCGCATCGCCGTGCTGGACAACGGGAGGGTGGTCGCGGTCGGCACGGCGGCCGAGCTCAAGCGCAGCATCCCCGGCGGGCACGTGCGCCTGCGGTTCGCGGACCCGGTCGCCCTGGACGCGGGCGCGCGGGCGCTCGGCGAGGGGATCAGGGACGAGGACGCGCTCACCCTGCAGGTGGCCAGCGACGGTGGGGTCACCGCGCTGCGCGGTTTGCTGGACCGGCTCGACGGGGTCGAGGTCAGCGAACTGTCCGTGCACCTGCCCGATCTGGACGACGTGTTCTTCGCGTTGACCGGGAGCCAGCAGGCGGAGGCGGTCCGATGAGCACGATCGCACTGGCCGCACGCGACTCGGGAACCATGGCGCGGCGCCATTTCCGGCATTCGCTGCGCTATCCGGCGACGCTGATCATGTCGCTGGGCGTGCCGACGCTGCTTCTGCTGTTGTTCGTCGGCGTGTTCGGCGGCGCGTTGACCGCGGGCATCACCGGCCCGCACGGCGCCGGTCCCTACATCGACTATGTGGTGCCCGGAATTCTGCTGATGACCGTGGGCTACGGCGCTTCGACGACGGCGATGTCGGTCAACGGGGACATGACGGCCGGGATCATCGCGCGGTTCCGCACGATGGCGATCGCGCATTCGGCCGTCCTGACCGGGCACGTGATCGGCGCGCTCGTGCGGACGCTGATCAGCCTCGGCGTGCTACTCGGCGTCGCGTTTCTGATCGGGTACCGGCCGAGCGCCGGTCTGGTGGAGTGGCTCGGGGCGATCGGGCTGATGGCGCTGCTCACGGTGGCGTTGACCTGGTTCGCGGTGGCGGTCGGGTTGGCGGCGAAAACGGCGCAGGGCACCAGTCCGTTCGTGCTGGTCGTGCAGACGCTGCCGTTCGTGAGCAGTGCGTTCGTGCCGCCGGCCTCGATGTCGCCGGTGGTGCGCTGGATCGCGCAGTACGAGCCCTTCACGCCGATCATCGACACGCTGCGCGGCCTGTTGCTCGGCACGCCGATCGGCGGCAGCGGTATCGCGGCCATCGCCTGGTGTGTTGGGCTTTCGCTGGTGGGTTTCGGTTGGGCGCGCACGCTGTTCAGGCGGGATCCGAACCGCTGAGCCTGGCGTGTTCGGCGAGCACGGCCAGGATTTCCGTGCGCAGCGCTGCATTGTCGAGGCCGGCATAGGACGACACCGCGTCGTCGTATGCCGGCCCGTCGGCGTCGCGGGCGGCCTGTTCGGCGGAGTCGAGGGACATGACCGGCTGGAAGCCGCGCAGGAAGTGCAGTCGGCAGGCCAACGCGATCATCCGCACGGCGAGGCTCGGCGCCCGGTCGAGGTCCGTCATGGCGACGGCGAGCAGAGCCGCGCCGCAGACCGGGAAGACCGTCGGTCGGCTGTCGGGTCGGCCGACGATGGCGGCCACCAGGTCCGGGAGTG
>DASYBO010000452.1:0-6348 GCA_036500685.1 Pseudonocardiaceae bacterium
CGTCGAGTACCCGGACCCGTGGCCGGTCAAGGGGACCAGGGCCGAGCGGCGCGCCGAGCACGTCGTGGCCGTCTGGTTCATCCTGGCGGCGATCGGCGCACTCGCCTTCATCGCCGTGTTCGGCTGGTGGCCATGGACCTATCAGGACCCGGGACACCAGTTCTGGTACGACCTGTACACACCGCTGCTCGGTGTCACTCTCGGCATCACCGTGCTGGGTCTCGGCATCGGCGTGCTGGTGTACGTGAAGAAGTTCATCCCGCACGAGGTCGCGGTTCAGGACCGGCACGACGGCCCCTCCTCGGAACTGGATCGGCAGACCGTGCTGGCCGAACTGGCCGACTCCGGTGTGCGCAGCACCATCGCCCGCCGCTCGCTGATCAAGCGCAGCGCGGGGGCGGCCGCCGGTCTGATGGGGCTTGGCCTGGTGATCTTCCCTGTCGGCGGGTTCATCAAGAACCCGTGGAGCAAGAACACGCCGCCGCAGGACACGCTGCGGTTCACCGGCTGGTACTCCGGGGCAGGCTCGGAGAGTCCTGGTGAGCGCGTCTTCCTCCGTCAGGACACCGGTGACCCGACCGAGATCGCGCTGGTCAGCCCGGCCGACATGGACGCGGGCGGTCTGATGACCGTGTTCCCGTTCCGCGAGTCCGAGCGCAACGACCAGGAGAAGCTACTGGCCGCCTACCAGCGGGTGGACAACCCCACGCTGCTGTTCCGGTTCCGGCCCTCGGACGCGGAGCACGTCACCAAGCGGCAGGGCCAGGAGAGCTTCAACTACGGCGACTACTACGCGTTCAGCAAGATCTGCACGCATCTGGGTTGCCCGGCGTCGCTGTACGAGGAGCAGACCCAGCGCATCCTCTGCCCGTGCCACCAGTCGCAGTTCAACGCGCTGGAGTACTGCAAGCCGGTGTTCGGCCCGGCCGCCCGCGCCCTCCCGCAGCTGCCGCTGGCCGTCGACGAGAAGACTGGTTACTTCTACGCGGTCCACGACTACATTGAGCCTGTCGGACCTGGCTATTGGGAGCGTGGGGCATGAGTTCCATCACCACACCGACAAAGCCGTCAAATCCGGTACTGGACATTGCCGGTAAGGCGCTCAACGACGTCGACGAGCGCTACCACCCGGCTGCCGGTATCCGTCGCCAGCTGAACAAGGTCTTCCCGTCGCACTGGTCGTTCCTGCTCGGCGAGATCGCCCTGTACAGCTTCATCGTGCTGCTGCTCTCCGGCGTGTACCTCTCGCTGTTCTTCGACCCGTCGATGACCGACGTGAAGTACAACGGCCCGTACAGCGACCTGCGCGGCATCTACATGTCCAAGGCCTTCGCGTCCAGTCTGGACATCTCCTTCGTGGTCCGCGGCGGTCTGTTCGTGCGGCAGCTGCACCACTGGGCGGCGCTGCTGTTCGTGGCGGCCATGGCCGCGCACATGATCCGCATCTTCTTCACCGGCGCGTTCCGCAAGCCGCGTGAGACGAACTGGGTCATCGGCGTGCTGCTGCTGGTGCTCGGTAGCGCAGAGGGCTTCTCCGGTTACGGTCTGCCGGACGACCTGCTCTCCGGTACCGGTGTCCGCGCCGCGCTCTCCGGCGGTGTGCTGTCGACGCCGATCATCGGCACCTGGCTGCACTGGCTGCTCTTCGGTGGCGAGTTCCCGGGTACAGCGTTCGTGCCACGAATGTATGCCATCCATATCGTGCTGATACCCGGCATCATCCTGGCGTTGATCGCGGTGCACCTCGGTTTGGTCTGGTACCAGAAGCACACCCAGTTCCCCGGTGTGCGACGTACCGAGAACAACGTGGTCGGCGTGCGCATCATGCCGGTGTTCGCCCTCAAGGGTGGCGGGTTCTTCGCGGTCGTGGTGGGCATCCTGGCGCTGCTGTCCGGGTTGTTCCAGATCAACCCGATCTGGAACTTCGGCCCGTACTCGCCCGCTCAGGTCGGCGCGGGTTCGCAGCCGGACTGGTACCTGGCCTGGACGGACGGCCTGCTCCGGTTGTGGCCGGACTGGGAGATCTACTTCGGGCACACGTACATGATCCCGGCGGTGTTCCCGGCCTTGATGGTGTTCGGCCTTGTCATCACCGTGATGATGCTCTACCCGTTCATCGAGCGGCGACTGTCCAAGGACTTCGCGCATCACAACCTGTTGCAGCGTCCTCGCGACGCACCGGTTCGGACCGGCCTCGGTGCCATGGGTCTGACGTTCATGCTGGTGCTGACGATCGCCTGCGGTAACGACATCATCGCCGAGAAGCTGCACCTGTCGATCAACGCGATCACTTGGGCCGGCCGCATCGGTCTGCTGATCCTGCCGCCGATCATCTACTACGTGACCTACCGGATCTGTGTCGGTTTGCAGCGTGCTGACCGTGAGGTGCTCGAGCATGGCATCGAGACCGGCATCATCAAGCGGCTGCCGACCGGTGAGTTCATCGAGGTGCACCAGCCGCTGGGTGGCGTGGACGAGCACGGCCACGCCAAGCCGCTGGAGTACCAGGGCGCTCCTGTGCCGAAGAAGATGAACAAGCTCGGTTCGGCCGGTCACCCGCTGCCGGGCAGTCTGCTTCGGCCGGACCCGATCGACGAGACGATCGCGTTGGAGCGTGCGCGGGCCGAACAGCAGGCCCAGGAGCACGCGGACGAGATCGCGGGCGAGCAGGAGCGGGCCGAACGCGAACTGCCCGTCGACTGACGCGGTATCTCTCAGAGGCGCCCCGGTTTCCCTTTGTGGGAGACCGGGGCGCTTTGTAGGCTGGATGCAATGACTACCACAGCGCAGCGGGTTCTTGGTCGTAGCGGTATCGAGGTGAGCCCGATCGGGTTCGGTTGTTGGGCGATCGGCGGCCCGTTCACCGGCGGGGACGGGAAACCGGCCGGTTGGGGCGAGGTCGACGACGCGGAGTCACTGGCCGCCATCGACCGCGCGCTCGAACTGGGCATCACCTTCTTCGACACCGCCGACGTCTACGGGGCGGGGCACAGCGAAACCGTGCTCGGCCGCGCGTTGGCAGGCCGGCGGGACCGCGCGGTGATCGCGACCAAGTTCGGCAACGTGTTCGACCCGTCGAGCCGCGCCATCACCGGCTCGGACATCTCGCCCGAGTACGTGCGCGGCGCGTGCGAGGCATCGTTGCGCCGGTTGAACACCGAGCACATCGACCTGTACCAGTTGCACATCGGCGATGTTGAACCCTCCGAAGTAGATGGTCTGCTGGCCACAGTGGAGGAACTGGTCGCGGCCGGCAAGATCCGCGCCTACGGCTGGAGCACGGACGATCCGACGCGCGCCGCGGCGTTCGCGAAGGGGCCGCATTGTGTTGCGGTACAACATGAACTGAACGTGCTCAGCGACAACGCGGCCATGCTCGACGTGTGCACCGAGTACGGATTGACCAGCGTCAACCGCGGCCCGTTGGCCATGGGCCTGTTGTCCGGCAAGTACACCGAGCAGTCCCGGCTCGGCGCTGACGACGTGCGCGGCGACGACTCGCCGACCTGGATGCGCTACTTCGCCGACGGCCGCCCGAGTCCGCACTGGCTGGCCCGGCTCGCCGCGATCCGCGACATCCTCACCGGAGACGGGCGCACGCTGGCCCAGGGCGCGCTCGGCTGGATCCTGGCCCGGCACAACGCGACCGTGCCGATCCCCGGCTGTCGCACCGTCGCGCAGACCGAGGAGAACGCCGGCACGTTGGCGGTCGGTCCGCTCAGTCAGGACGCGGTCGCCGAGATCGCCGGACTGCTGGCCGCGTGATCGACCCACTCACCCTGGCGCCTCGGGGTGAGCGGAGCCTTGTTGCGTCAGCAGCAATCGCAGGTGCCGCACTCGGTGCAGCAGTCGCAGTCGACGGTCATCCGGCTCGCCTCCTTCCTGGTTTCGGTTGGTGGGCACCAGGTGCCGGGCTCGGGGTCGGCGCAGTTGGCGCCGGTGATTCCGGTGAGCATGCCGGCGAGTTCGTGACGCAACTGGGCGAGTCGGCGCATCTCGGCGTCGACCTCGTCGAGGTGTTGTCGCAGCAGGGTTTCCGCGGGCGCGCAGGCACACACGCCGGTGTCGCGGACGGCGAGTAGTTCGCGGATTTCGGCCAGCGGCAGGCCCAGGCGTTGGACGCCCTTGATGAACAGCATCCGGTCCACAACGGACTCGTCGTAGCGGCGGTGGGCGCCCGAGGTGCGCGCGGCGGGTGGGAGCAGGCCGATGCGCTCGTAGTAGCGGACCGTGTCCGGTCGCACCCCGACCCTGGTGGCGAGGTGGGTGATGGTCAGCTGGTCGGTGTCCGAGGGCATGCCTTGAGGCTAGAACTTGGAGTCGGGTCCAGAGTCAAGCCGACGAACGCGATCGGAAGTGTGACCAGGGTCACTTACCCGTTTTCCAGGCCCGCGGTGAAGGTGGCTTCGGTGTCCGCGCGCGAGTAGGAGCGGAACGCGATGTGCGTCGCGGTGTTCTGCACGCCGGGCACGCGGCTGATCTTGCCGGGCACCAGATCGGCGATGTCCTCGTGCGCGGCGACCCGGATCATCGCGATCAGGTCGACGTCACCGGCGCACGAGTGGACCTCCACAACGCCGTCGGTGTCGGCGATGGCCTGCGCGGCTTCGGTGATGGTGTCGGCGTCGACCTGGATCAGCACGAACGCGGTGATCACGCGGACTCCCGAGGCTGGAACGGATACGACGAAGCGAGCATAGCCACCGCGATCGGCGGGCGCGGACCCGATCAGTCCGGCAAGGACTCGATCGGGCGGGCGGCCGCAGCCTGGCGAGCCCATTCGCGCCAGCGGCCGGTCGAACCGATCCGTTCCGACCAGGGTTGCGTGGTGAGCACCAGGCGGGTGCCGTCCTGATCGAGCCAGCGGGCCAGCAGTGCGACCTCCTCGTGCGGCGCGCCGCGCAGCGGGCCCGCGCCGGGCAGCACGGTTTCCGCCGACGCGACCAGCGCGTGCACGATCGGCATCGGCCTGATGCCCGCTTTGGACACGCCCGCCGATGCGAGGCGGCCATGGCGGATGACCGCGAACTCCCAGCCGCCCTGGGCCCTCGGCCGCGCGGCCACGAGTTCGGGCAGGGCAGCAAGGGCCGCGAGTTTCTGGCCACGGTCGAGCGTCCTGATCAGGGTGACCATCCGGTCGCGGCGCGCGCCGGCCAGTTCGAACCGTTCCTGGGCGGAGAGGTCGGTCAGCGAATCGGCGAGGCGGCGCAGCGGCTCGGTGTGCTCGCCGGCGACCAGATCGCGGAACTGGTCGACGGCCGGCGCGTAGTCCTCGGGTTCCTGGCGGCCCGCGCACGGGGCCTTGCACCGGCCCAGTTCGGCAAGGGCGCACGGCCTCGCCTTGGCGCCGCGCGCGGGAATCCGCACCGTGCACGGCCGGATGGACAGGGCGTCATGCAGGGCGGCGGTCGCGGTCAGCGCGGTGCCCTGGGTGCGGAACGGGCCGATCGCGCCGTCCCGCGCGGTGCGCACCACGGAGAACCGGGGGAACGGCTCGTCGGTGAGCGTCACCCACCAGCCCGCATGCGCGTTCTTGGAGCGCCGGTTGTAGGCGGGTTTGTGCGCGGTGAGCAGGCGCAGTTCACGCACCTCGGCTTCAAGGGCGTGCGCGCAGGTGACCGAGTCGACCCTGATCGCCAACGCGACCATCTCGCGCAGTCGCGCCCGGCCCTCGCTGGCGGTGAAGTACTGCCGCACCCGGCGCCGCAGGTCCGACGCGGTCCCGACGTAGAGCACCTCCTCGCTGGGGCCGCGGAAGAGGTACACGCCGGGGGCGTTGGGCAGGTGCATGGCCAGTTCGCGCTTGCTGCGCTGCGCCGCGGTCACCTCGGGCAGGAAGTCGAGCAACTCCTCCAGCGACGCCACGCCCACTGAGCCGACCCGCTCCAGCAGGCCGTGCAGCACGTCCACGGTGGCCTTGGCGTCGTCGAGCGCGCGGTGGATCGGCCGGGTGCCGGCGTGGAACATGGTGGCCAGCGCGGAGAGTTTGCAGCTCGGCGCCTCCTGGCGGGTCAGCGCGCGGCGGGCCAGTTTGACCGTGCAGATCACCGGCGGCCGTTTCCACGGGTAGCCGAGGCGTTGGCAGGCGGCCCTGATGAACCCGATGTCGAACGCGGAGTTGTGCGCGACCAGCACGGCGCCCGTGGCGAACTCCAGGAACGCGGGCAGCACCTCGTGCATGGTCGGCGCGCCGTAGACCATCGCGTTGGTGATGCCGGTCAGCGCGACGATCTCGGGCGGCACGCCGCGTTCCGGATCGACGAGCGTGGCGAACTCGCCGAGTACCTCGCCGCCGCGCACCTTGACCGCGCCGATCTCGGTGACGGCGTCGCGTTCCGCGCTGCCGCC
>DASYBO010000453.1:0-3501 GCA_036500685.1 Pseudonocardiaceae bacterium
CGACCCGAACCTGGTGATCGGGCCGGGTACCGAGATCCTGGCCGGCAACGGACAGATCCTCACTGCGGGCGCGATTGACGCGCACGTGCACTTCATCTGCCCGCAACTGGCCACCGAGGCGCTCGCCGCCGGCATCACCACGCTGGTCGGCGGCGGGACCGGGCCTGCCGAGGGGAGCAAGGCGACCACGGTCACGCCGGGCGCCTGGTATCTGGCCAGGATGCTGGAGGCCATGGACGCGTTCCCGGTGAACGTGGGCCTGCTCGGAAAGGGGAACACGGTCGGCGAGGCCGCGCTGCGCGAGCAGGTGCTGGCCGGCGCGAGCGGGTTCAAGCTGCACGAGGACTGGGGCACGACACCGGCCGCGATCGACGTGTGCCTGCGCGTCGCCGACGAGTTCGGCGTGCAGGTGGCCATCCACACGGACACCCTCAACGAAGCCGGCTATGTCCAGGACACCCTGGCCGCGATCGCGGGCCGGACCATCCACACCTATCACACGGAGGGCGCGGGCGGCGGCCACGCGCCGGACATCATCACCGTGGCCAGCCACGAGAACGTGCTGCCCTCCTCGACCAACCCGACTCGTCCGCTCACGATCAACACCGTCGAGGAGCACCTCGACATGCTGATGGTCTGCCATCACCTGAATCCGGCGATTCCGGAGGACCTTGCGTTCGCGGAGAGCCGGATCCGGCCCGCGACCATCGCGGCCGAGGACATCCTGCACGACATGGGCGCGCTGTCGATCATCTCGTCGGATTCGCAGGCGATGGGCCGGATCGGCGAGGTGATCATGCGCACCTGGCAGACCGCGCACGTGATGAAGCGGCGACGCGGTTTCCTGCCCGGCGATCATGGTGCGGACAATCTGCGCGCGCGTAGATATGTCGCCAAATACACGATCTGCCCTGCCATCGCGCACGGCCTCGATCGCGAGGTCGGCTCGGTCGAGTCGGGCAAACTGGCCGATCTGGTGTTGTGGGATCCGGCGTTCTTCGGGGTGCGGCCGAGTGTGGTGGTCAAGGGCGGCATGATCGCCTACGCGGCCATGGGCGACGCGAACGCCTCCATTCCGACGCCGCAACCGGTGTTGCCGAGGCCGATGTTCGGCGCCTACGGCGGCGCGACGGCGGCCACGTCCGTGCATTTCGTGGCGCCTGCCGCGATCGAGGGCGGGTTGGCGGATCGCTTGGCGGTCAACCGGAAACTGGTCGCGGTGGGTAACACGCGCTCGCTGCGCAAAGCCGATCTGCCGGAGAACGACGCGCTGCCGACGATCGAGGTGGACCCGAACACGTTCGCGGTCACCATCGACGGCGACCTGATCACTGCGGAACCCGTGGCCGAACTGCCCATGGCCCAACGCTACTTTCTGTTCTGATGTCCGCGCTGTCGGTGTTGCTGCTGGCCGACGCGCGGCTGCCCAACGGTGGCCACGCGCATTCCGGCGGCGTAGAGATGGCGGTCGAGACCGGGCTCGTGTCCACTGTGGATGATCTGGCGCTGTTCCTGCGGGGGCGGTTGCGTACGGCCGCTCCGGTGCTGGCCTCGTTCACGGCCGCCGGTGCGTTGGTGAGCGGCGATTGGGCGACGTGGGATCGGGCGTTGTCCGCGCGGATTCCGTCGGCTGCGCTGCGTGCCGCGTCTCGGTTGCAGGGGGCGGCGCTGCTGCGCACGGTCGGGGGCATGTGGCCGTTGCCGAGTGGGCTGGTCGCGCTGGGCAAGCCGCACCAGCCGCTGGTGCTGGGCGCGGCGACGAAAGCCGGCGGGGGAGACGCGCGGGATGCCGCGCTGCTGGCCGTGCACCACCTGCTCGGTGGCGCGTGTTCGGCGGCGGTGCGGCTGCTCGGGCTCGATCCGCTTGCCGTTACCGCTGTTCAGGCCGGTATCGGGGCCGACGAGACCGTCGATGAGGCGGTCGGGGCGGCGGAGGTCGCGGTCGCGGCGGGCGATCCCGGGTTGTTGTCGGCGGTGAGCGGGCCGATGACCGAACTGCTCGCCGCCGCGCATGCTCAACAGGAGGTGACCCTCTTTGCATCGTGAGGAAACCCAGACGCTGATTCCGGCCGGTCGGCCGAGGAGTCGGGCGTTGCGGATCGGCATCGGTGGGCCGGTCGGCGGCGGCAAGACCGCGCTGGTGGCGGCCTTGTGCCGGGCGCTGGCCGACGAACTGTCGGTTGCCGTGGTGACCAACGACATCTACACCACCGAGGACGCGGACTTCCTGCGTCGCAACGGCGTCCTGGCGAACGAGCGGATCCGCGCCGTGCGCACCGGTTGCTGCCCGCACACCGCGATCCGCGACGACATCACCGCCAATCTTGACGAGGTCGAGGACCTGGAGCGGTTGCACGATCCCGACCTGGTGCTGGTGGAGAGCGGCGGGGACAACCTGACCGCGACGTTCAGCTACGGCCTGATCGACAAGCAGATCTTCGTCGTCGACGTGGCTGGTGGGGACAAGGTGCCGCGCAAGGGCGGGCCCGGCGTCACCCGGTCCGACCTGCTGGTCATCAACAAGATCGACCTTGCCGAGTTGGTCGGCGCCGATCTGGGCGTGATGGCCGAGGACGCGAAGGCGCAACGCGGGGATCGGCCGTTCGTGCTGATCTCGCTGCGCGCGGATGGTGGTGTCGAGCCGGTCGTCGAGTGGGTTCGGAGCTTGTTGGTCGCATGAAGGCGCTGGCCTCGCTCGATGTCGACAAGGCGCACCTGCGGTGGCGCGATGCCACGCCGGTCGCGGTGCGGCCGACCGGTCCCGGCCGGGTGCACCTGGTGCAGGCGGCGGGTGGGCCGCTGGGTGGGGACGACCTCGGGCTCGACGTCTCGGTCGCGGCGGGCGCCGAGATGGAAGTGCACTCGGCGGCGGCCACCGTTGTCCAGCCGGGGCCGACCGGGGAAGCCGCGCGGTGGTCGGTGACCGCGCGGGTTGGTGGGGCGCTGCGCTGGTGGCCGGAACCGACCGTGGTCTGCGCGAATGCCGACTACCAAGCTCGGCTGTGTGTCGACCTGGCCGAGGACGCGCGGCTTGTTCTGCGCGAACAGGTCGTGCTCGGGCGGGCCGGTGAGGTGGGCGGCCGGTATCGGGGGCGGTTGACGGTGCGGGTGGGCGGGGTGCCGTTGTTGGACACCGAGACCGTGCTGGACGGGGCGGACGCGGCGTTGTCCGGGCCGGCCGGGAGCGCCGGGTTCCGGGTGTTCGGCAGCATGCTGGTGGTCGGACCGGATCTGCCGGAATTCGGCGAGGCCGCGCACCACGGCGTCGGGGTGCGGGCCGCGCTGTTGCCGTTGGACGGGCCCGGCTACCTGGTCATCGCGCTGGCCAGCACGTCAGCGCTGGTGGCGGACGCGTTGGCGCGGTTTCCGGTGAGTTCGGCCAGCGCGCTGGGGATGGCGTCGCGCAGCTGATCGACATCGGGAAGGGCCCGCGCGTTCGCGTACAGTCCGATGTGGACATGATCTTGATTGGTGCACAGCGCGATGCCGAGGGCGTGGCCG
>DASYBO010000454.1:0-12224 GCA_036500685.1 Pseudonocardiaceae bacterium
CGCGATACCAGTCGGTTCGGGGAATGAAGCCGCCACAAGGGCTATCTCCTTGTCATGGCCGTGGTGTCGTGGATGGCTTGGGAGGGCCTCGGGTGCGGCTGCACCGTTTCATCATCGGTCAAGTCGGTTTCGGCGACGCGATGGTTCGCAGGCTCCGTGGCGGGTAAGCCATGAAGAAGCAGGAACGACCATAGGAGTGAGCAATGACCACGGCTCGAGAAATCATGACTGCTGATGTTCGATGCGTCGATTCGGCCGAGACCGTGCTCGTCGCCGCCGGCAAGATGGCCGAACTCGGCGTCGGCGCGCTGCCGATCTGCGGGCAGGACAACAAGCTGAAAGGCATGATCACCGATCGTGACATCGTGGTGGAGGTGCTGGCCGCCGGCAAGGACCCGTCCGCGTTGCACGTCAGCGAACTCGCCCAGGGCGAAGCGATCACGATCGGCGCGGACGATGACGCCGAGGACATCTTGCGCACCATGGCCGAACACCGGGTCCGCAGGCTGCCGGTGATCGACGGGCATCAACTGGTGGGCGTCGTGGCTCAGGCAGACGTCGCACGCGCCTTGAAGGACCCGCAAGTGGGCAGCTTGCTCGCCGCGCTGTCCACTGACTGAACGCGCCCAGCCACCAGAAGGAAGCCCAAGTCATGACAGACGACCCGCTCGACGACAAGCCCATGCCGGACGTGGCCGAGCAGCAGCGCCCAGTCCGCTTTGCCGACGCCGAGGAGGACGACATCCCGGGCGACGTGACCGGTGCGCCGTTCGAAGCGGACATCGCCGACGTCGCCGACCAACGTCGCGTTGTCCCGGCGCCCGACGACAAGTCCTAGCGAACCCCATATGCGGTTGGCGACGCTGAACACTTGGGCGTGCGCGGTGACTGGGGTGCCCCGCCTACCCGTGCTCCGGGACGGTTTCGCGGCGCTGGGTGCGAACATCGTGGTGCTGCAGGAGACGATCCGGACCGAGTAGATCGATCAGGCGCCGGAGGTGCACGGGCTCGGACACCCGGAGTGGTCCGACCCCGCCGATCAGGCAGTGCCGGCGAATTTTCGATCACGGACCGACTGGCGTGAGTGACCACTATGGACTTGTCGTCGACCTCGGCCGGGGCCGCTGAACGGCCAGGCCTTGGCCCGCTGCATGGCAATCTGTGTTCGCCGCCTTGTCAATGGTTGAAGGTCTTGACTTCGGGGAACGTTCTTCTCGTGACGAGGAGGAGCCGGGATGTCCGAAAGACAGGGTGCGCCCTTAGCCGGGAGTTACGTGCTGGCGCAGCGTTACGAGTTGGGAGAGTTGGTCGGGCGAGGCGGGATGGCCGAGGTTTACCGCGCCCACGACCAGCTATTGGAACGAGCGGTGGCGGTGAAGATTTTCCGGCCGCACACCGATCTGGCGGCGCGCCGTCGCTTCGACGACGAGGCGCGTGCCTTGGCCAGGTTGGCGCACCCCGGTCTGGTGTCGATCTTCGATGTCGACACGTTCGACGACCGTCCTTTCCTGGTAATGGAGTTCGTCGAGGGAACGAGCCTCCAGGCGCGGCTACTGGACGGACCGTGGTCGCCCCATCAGGTGATGCGGATCGGTTGCGTGCTGGCCGAGGCGCTCGCGCACGCGCACGGGCGCGGAGTCGTACATCGCGACGTAAAGCCGTCGAACATCATGCTCGACCGGGACGAGCTTCCCCACCTGACCGATTTCGGTATCGCCCTGCTCGCCGGTGCACCTCGACTCACCGGCGCCTACGAGATCATCGGCACTCCGGCTTATCTGGCACCCGAACAGTTGTCGGGCGGCGAGGTCGGTCCGCCCGCCGACGTGTACGCGTTGGCGTTGGTGCTGCTGGAATGTTTGACCGGCGAGGTGGAGTATCCCTCGGGCAGCAGCCTAGAAGTCGCACTGACCAGACTGAACCGGCCACCCCGCATCCCTACGGGCCTGCCGCCCACCCTCGCGAACCTGCTGATCGCGATGACCTCGACCGAGGCGCTCGACCGGCCGGCCGCGGCGGAGTGCGCGCTGCGGCTAAGTGGCCCGTCCGACATCCTCGGCCCTGCCTTACCGCCCGAGCAAGACATCATCGGCCCTGCCTTACCGCCCGAGCAATCGGTGGCGATGCCACTGGCCGCGGACGAATCCGCCGCTTGGTGGGCCGATGTGGACAGAACCGTGCGGTCTTCGGCCCACACCGCACCCGACCCGACCCGCTCTGCTCGGGCAGGTGTGCGGTGGCGGGCACTGGCGGCATCGGTTACCGGAATCGCCGCCGTGGTCGTCGCGCTGGTGCTGCTGCTGAACACGCAACAGCCGCCCATCGGTCGCCCGCTGACCGGAGCAGGCCACGCCCAGAGCGGAGCCGGCGCCGGCGCCAGCACTGACCGACCGGGAGCTGCGGGAGGAGGTCCGGGTAGGGCAGATGGCTCCGGTGGCACCGTGGGAACGCTCGTCGCCAACCAACATCCGGTGCCCGCCAACTCTGCCGCCGCGCCACCCGCAGCGGTCTCGTCGACATCCGCTGATTCGCTCTCGGCGCAGGCGACGACATCGTCTCAGACGGCGTCCGCACCTGCGACGACCACAACCTCCTCCGAGTCGCCGACGACCTCCAACTCCTCCGCACCGGTGCCGACGAGCACGAATGGGGCGGCCGGTGACGGGACGTCGAACACGGTCGGCAGGGATGCGCCCAGCCCCTGACGGTATCCGGACCGGGACGTGGCGCTGGTGTGGGGCGAGCACCGTGGTTGGGCGATGGGGGTCGAGACGGGCTCCGGGGAAGATCTGGTGATCGTGAGCTGGTACGGCCCGGCGTTGTTACCCGGCCCGGCCGAGGTGGCACGGTTCGTTCGCGCGGCTGGCTGCTCTGGCGTTGTGATCACGAACGCGGCCGAGTACTCAGGAGTGAGACCGGCGGATGGGGGTATCCCGGAGTCAGCGGTCAGGACGGGGATGGGCTGTGCCATACGCCTGCCCGTGAGGTGGCCGGCGAGTGCAGCCCCGGCCTTCAGTAGCGTAGGGTCGACCCTCTGGTCACCGTGGCAATACGAGCGCGAACAACGCTGCGGCGAAACAGACCGCCCGAAACCTTCCTTGGCGCCTTGAGGGCCTCCGACCACACCATGCCTGTCACGATCGGCGCTCGGCATGGGGAACACGCAGGTGCCTGAATGGTTGACGAGCGCGAAGCCGATGAGTTGCAGTGGGAGCGGGACAAGGCCGAGTTCATCCAGTACGCCCACGATCTGGATCATCCGATTGATCGTCCCGGGCCGAGTCCGCTGGTGGCCCAGTTCGCCGCGTTGACGCGGGCGCTGCTGGATGCGGACACGGTCACCGACGTGCTGGATCATGTGGTGCGCGTGGCGCAGCGGGTGATCCCCGGCGTCGATCTGGCCTCGGTCACGCTCCGCACGCCGGACGGCGGATTCCATACCCCGGTCGAGACCAGCAGGCAGGCCTTCGAACTGGACCAGGTGCAGTACCGGACCGGGGAGGGCCCGTGTCTGGATGCCGCCAACCTTGCCGGACCCGGCCATGTCCGCAGTGACGATCTCGCGCACGAACCGGCCTGGCCCACGTTCGGGCCGGCCGCAGCCGCGCACGGCTTCACTGCCGTGTTGGCCACCGTGCTGCTCCCGGATGCTCGGCCGCCGCGGCTGTCCGGGGCGTTGAACCTCTACGCTCGCCATCCCGGTGTCCTCGATCCGCAGGCGGAGGACATCGCGCTGCTGCTTGCCTCGCATGCCTCGCTGGCCCTGGCTGGCACTCAGGCCGTGGCCCTCGCCGAGCTGCAGCAGGCCCAGTTGCGTCGGGCGCTGGATAGCCGCGACGTGATCGGCCAAGCCAAGGGCATCTTGATGAGTCGGCGCGGTATCAGTGCCGCCGAGGCGTTCGACCTGCTGCGCAGGACCTCCCAAGACCTCAACGTCAAACTCGTTCAAATCGCCGAGACCCTGGCAACCCGCCATACCGAACTCGATCCGCCCGTTGGCGCCTGAACCCGCATCGACTGGGCACCCGTTCGGGATCGCAGCGCTTCGGTGTCGATGGCTCCGGCCGTTGACGACGACTCGAGCTGTGTCGTCGGGTCGACCGATATATGGCCGCCGCTCGCGTGCGCGGGCCGTCAACATCAGTAGTTGCCGAGGCCACCACAGACGTTGACGGCCTGCGCGGTGATCGCCGCAGCGGCGGGAGTCGCCAGATAGTGGACCATACCGGCCACCTCCTCCGGGCGGGTGTAGCGGCCCAGCGGGATCTTGGCATTGAACCGGGCCAGCACCTCATCTTCCGAGATCTTCCAGATCCGTGCGTAATTGGCGCGGACCTGTGCGGCCATAGGGGTCTCCACGTAGCCGGGGCACACCGCATTCACCGTGACCCCGGTCTTCGCCAGTTCCAGCCCAAGTGCCTTGGTGAAGCCCACAACGCCATGTTTGGATGCCGAGTACGGCGCGCCGAGAACCACACCCTGTTTGCCGCCGGTTGAGGCGATATTGATGATGCGTCCGCTGCCCCGCGCCATCATGCCGCCGGTGGTCAGCACCGCTCGGCTGGCATAGAAAACGCTGTTGAGGTTGGTGTTGATGACATCGAGCCACAGCTGGTCGGTGAGGTCGGCGGTCACCCCGCCGCCGCTGCGGCCGGCGTTGTTGACCAGCACGTCCAGTCGTCCGAACCGATCTACCGCGCTGCCGACGAGTGTGTCCACCTCGCCGGCCGATGTGACATCGCACGTCGTCCCGTCGACGGTCATGCCTCGCTCGCGTAGCCGCTTGGTCGTGTCGGCAACGTCGTCAGCCGACCGGGCACACAAGAATACCCGCATTCCCTCCGATGCCAATTTCTCCGTCACCGCAAGACCAATGCCCTTGGTCGCGCCGGTAACGAGTGCCACCTGGGACGTCGAATCAATCATCGGATCCTCCGGGGATGTCGCGGTGGAACACAATGTGCACATGCGATAGAGCCTGCCGTGCCTTGACTACTGGTCGAGATGGCCCAGAAGGCGCGGTATCCTGGCTCAGGCGATCGAGTCGCTGTTGACCATCCGACGCAGCACCTTGATCGCACCGCCGTCGCGTACCAGGCGGTCGACAATCTCTCCGGCGAAGTGCAGCACCGGCGGCTCCCCGGCCTTGGTTCGAGTGACCAGCGCGTAGGACACCACGTCATAGGTGTCTACGTCCACCTCGTCGACAACGGTCATCGCGATCCAGTGTCGGCGCTGCTCATCGCTGCCGAATGTCTGCTTGGCGAAGTCGTCCAGCTTGTCGACGATCGCCTGCCGTCCGTGGGCGGTCGGCTTGTGCTTCATCGGCGTGAACTCGCATTCGTGCATGAACGTGTCGGCGAACTCCGCGAACCGGCCGTTGTCCATGTCCTGTACCTGGCGCGCGTAGAAGTTCTGGATTTCGGCGAGAAGTTCGCTTGGCACGACAGCAGTGGTCATCGTTCCTCCTTGGTGATCGGTCCGGACGACTGGCGAGCAGGTCGCGTCATCGCGCGTCCGGCGCGGTGACTTCGTACACTGGCTCGTGCATGTCCGGTGATGTGGTCGCTACTGCACGCAGCGCGTCGGCATGCGCGCGGAATTCCGGTTGCGCGGTGGCCTGCCGCAAAGCCTCGGCACTGTCCCACTCGGCGATGTTGACGTATCGGTTGGGATGCTCGATCGAGCGAACCAGGCGGAACCGGCGGAAGCCCGGCTGGTGTCTGAGGAATTCCGAGGTGTTGCGGAAGAGCAGTTCGAACTCGGCCGTAGGTGCGTGCACCTCGAATCGATTGATGAACACCATCATCGCGTTGTCCCGCCTTCCCGGTCGGACCGTTCGTCGAACAACTCCGTGGAATCGTGGTCGCGGCCGCGGGTTGCCGACGCACCCGGCGTATGTCCGGTGTGGACGAAAGCCCCACCGGCGACCGCAGAGCCGGCCGCCGGGATCGACTCCCATGCGTCCATGGTGCAGCGCAACGCTTGAACTCCGGCTGAGTTCTGCTAGCACGCGGACGAGGAGTTGCCGAGCGTGTCAGTCCGCGCGGGCGGCGGACAACGCGATCTCGTAGGCTTCGAAACCGGCGGCGGCCTCGCCCATCTGACCGAGTAGAGCACCGAGTTCACGCCAGGCGAAGACCGTGGTGGAGTCCGCCGGTCGGGCTCGCAGCATGTCCCGGGTGGTGTGCAGGCACTCTCGTAGCTTTTTCTCGAGCCGGGCCACCCGGTAGGCGCGGGCGAGGATGAACAACATGCGCACGCGGTCGAGGCCGGGGCCATCGGGCATCAGCGCCAAGGCACGGTCGGCCAGGGCGAAACTGCGGCGGAGATCGCCGGTCGCCACTGCGGCAGCGGCGAGCCCGGTCTCGCAGTAGGCCACGTAGTCCTGGTCGCCGAGTCGGTCGAAGAGGGCACGGCTGCTGCGCAGCGCCCGCTCGGCGTCTCGGACGCGGCCCGGTTTGAAGTCGATGATGACGGTGGCGCAGACACCGAGCAGCTTCGCCGCGGCGCGGCCGTCCTCGGCGTCGGCGTACAGACTCAGCGCCCGCTGTGTCAGTTCCACCGCGTCGTCCAGCCGATCGGCCGCGGCCGCCTTCGCGCTGGCCGCGGCGTAGATCCGGGCCCGGTCCAGTGCCGGGCTCGGTATCGGCTGGTCGAGGTAGCGTTCGGCCAACGCGACCGCCTCGGCTGACCGACGCATGTACCACCATTGAATCAGCATGTACATGGTGGCTTCGCAATGCGCCCCCAACCCGGCCAGCCCAAGTGAGTCGGCCAGTTTGGCGCTGCCCTCGGCCAGCGTCATGCACTGGCCCCGCTTGCCCAGCTTGTGCTGGACACGGGAGAGCGCGACCTCCACGGTGAGCCAACCGGCCGCGTGCCGGCTCGCCGCCCTGCCGGCTGCTCGAATGGCGGACAGTTCATCGGCCGCCTGGGTGTAGTGACCCAGTTCCTCCAGGCACAGCGCACGCCCGAGCCTGGCCCGGTCTCGGAGGTACCCGTGCAACGACTGATCGGCGGTGAGACCCTCGAACGCCGCCAGCGCGTTGGTCAGCCGATGCTCGCACAGGTCGATCTCGGCGATGTAGAGCCCGAGAGCGGCACCCTGTTTGCCGGCCGGCTCCACCCCGTCCCGCAGAAACATCGGGCTGCATCCCAGCCCGTCGGCGAGAGTGGCGAGCGTCCGCAGCGTGGGTTCCCGCTGTCCGGACTCCAACAGCGACACCGCGCTGGCAGACAGGGCGTCACCGGCCAGGGCCGACTGGGACAACCCCAGTTCCAGGCGCAGCCTGCGCAACCGCTGGCCGAAGGTCTCCTCCACGCCCGGTCCCCTCTTCCCTCACGCTACCCAGGTAACGGAATGGCCTGGCCAACGGCCAACAATCCCGCCATTCGGCTCAATCCGCTGCCGCATTTCGACGACTATTTCTTGGACGCTTCTTGGAAATCCGTGGGCGCCATTATAGGACCTAATATCCGGCCGTAGTCAAAGATCGTCAAATCGATGTCAAACCTCATGTTCTATTCGTCTCTCATTCATCTGTATCCTGACACGGTCAAGTCTGCCGAATATGTGATTGCCCTTGACAGTTGTCATTTTCTTGTCGTAAAACGGAGTGTTCGGCTACGCTTGAGCCTGATCGGAACCGGGAACGTCGGCTGACCAAAACCCCTGCCGGTGTGTTGGCGTCCTCGGCCGATCAGCTGACGATTGATTAGCGAGGGCCCGTTTCGCAAGTCACCGGTGTTTCGTCGAGGTTAAAGGTGTCTTGCTTCGGGATTCAATCAACACCAGGAGCCGTTCTTTTCACGCCGGCTCCAGGGAGGATGTGCTGTGGAAATCGGGATTCTCGGCCCACTGTCACTTCGAAGAGGCTCGGTTGTCGCAGTACCCAGCGCGCGCAAGCCACGCCAGGTGCTGTCCCTGCTGCTGCTCAACGACTGCCGCACCGTCTCGACCGTCGTCCTGATGCGGGAGATCTGGGAGGATGGTCCACCCAAGAGTGGGCCCACCACGTTGCAGACCTACGTGCTCCATCTACGCCGTCTGTTCAGCCGCGCATTCGATGTACCCACCGCCGAGATCGCACGGGATCTGTTGCAGACCCGTAGCGGCGGCTATGCCTTCATGATCGAGTCCGGGCATCTGGACGTGCACCGTTTCGTGCGGTGGCGTGACCTTGGCGACCAGGCCCTGGCCAGGCAGGAGGACCAGGTCGCCGTCGACGCGTACCAGCATGCGCTGGACGAGTGGTACGGCCCGGCGTTGACCGACGTGGAGTATGGGCCGCTCATGCGTGCCGAGGTCGCTCGGCTGGAACAGTCGCGGTTGACGGTGACCGAGCGCAAGATCACCATCGAACTGCGTCTTGGCCGCCACCTGGACACGTTGTCGGAACTGGCTTCCCTGGTGGTGCGCCACCGGTTCCACGAGGACCTGCATGCGCAGTTCATGCTGGCGCTGCACCGTTCCGGCAATCGCAGCCGTGCGCTGGAGGTGTTCAACCTGCTGCGTTCGTCGATGATCGCCGAACTCGGCTTGGAGCCCTCGCCGAAGGTACAGCGGTTGCACCACGCGATCCTGGCGGCCAAGCCGGAACTGGACCTGCTCGAATCGGACAGACGGCGGGCGGCCGACGAGATCTACGCCTTCTAGTCCGGACCGCGGAGGGCCACGGCGATATCAAGCCGGGATCGTAAGCCGTCGGTGCGCACACCGACGGCGAAAACGCGTGTCCGCATCTCGGTGGTTTTCCACAGCATCGGTTCGGCGCTAACGGTTCTCTAGAGATGCTGTGCTGCGATTCCGCCGTTTCGCTAGGTGGCCCGGCGACCCTGGAGGTATCCCGCAACGTCGCGGATCCGATACCTCTGGA
The DNA here is from genome assembly GCA_036500685.1 of Pseudonocardiaceae bacterium. GTDB lineage: Bacteria > Actinomycetota > Actinomycetes > Mycobacteriales > Pseudonocardiaceae > CAJCJE01. The sequence goes on from DASYBO010000454.1 coordinate 8,880, forward strand.
AGGACACGCAACGTGATCACGATGCTCCACAGGCAGGCAGCTAAATTGTCTACAGAGGACATTTCGTGAGTCGCCGGGTCGCCATCACCGGCATCGGCGTTCAGGCGCCGGGTGGCAACGGTGCAAAGGCGTTCTGGGATCTGCTCACGTCCGGTCGGACCGCGACCCGGCGTATCTCCTTCTTCGATCCCAGCCAGTTCCGCTCGCAGGTCGCGGCCGAATGCGTGCTCGATCCGGCAACGCACGGGCTGACCGCGCGTGAGCTCCGGCGCATGGACCGGGCCGCGCAGCTCGCGGTGATCAGCGCGCGAGAGTGTGTCGCCGACAGCGGACTGGAATTCGATGCCGTCGATCCGCACCGCATCGGGGTCTGCGTCGGTACCGCGGTGGGCGCGGCCACCGGCCTGGAGCGAGAGTACGTGGTGCTGTCTGACTCGGGCCGGGAATGGGCGGTGGACCCCACCTACCTCTCGCCGCACCTGTTCGACTACTTCGTGCCCAGCTCGATGGCTGCGGAAGTGGCCTGGGCGGTCGGCGCGGAGGGCCCGGCCGCGGTCATCTCCGCGGGCTGCACTTCGGGTATCGACTCGGTGGGCTACGCCGCCCGGCTGATCGAGGAGGGCAGCGCGGACGTCATGATCGCCGGCGCGTCCGACACGCCGATCACGCCCATCGCGGTGTCCTGTTTCGACGCGATCAAGGCGACGACGTCATACAACGACGAGCCGGAATGTGCGTCTCGGCCCTTCGACGCCAGCCGAAACGGGTTCGTGCTCGCCGAGGGCGCGGCCATGTTCGTGCTGGAGGACTTCGCGCACGCGCGTGCCAGAGGCGCCATGGTGTACGCGCTGATCTCCGGGTACGCCACTCGTTGCAACGCCTACCACATGACCGGGCTCAAGCCGGACGGTCGCGAGATGGCCGAAGCGATCCGGGTCGCGCTGGACGAGGCGCACGTGGACCCCACCGCCGTGGACTACGTGAACGCCCACGGCTCGGGTACGAAGCAGAACGACCGGCACGAGACCGCGGCGTTCAAGCGCGCCCTCGGCGACCACGCCTACCGGGTGCCGGTGAGTTCGATCAAGTCGATGGTCGGCCACTCGCTCGGCGCCATCGGGTCGATCGAAATCGCGGCCTGCGCGCTCGCGCTGCACACCGACACCGTGCCGCCCACCGCGAACCTGCATGAACCCGATCCGGAGTGCGACCTGGACTACGTGCCGGTCACCGCCCGGGAAGTTCCGGTCGACACCGTGCTGTCGGTTGGCAGCGGCTTCGGCGGATTCCAGAGCGCGATGGTGATCCGCGACCCCAGGACGGCAGACCGATGACCCAGGTCACGCCGCAGGCGGCGGTCGGCGACGCGGGCGCACCGGCGGCCGACCGGACTCCTCCGGTGGTGGTGACGGGAATCGGTGTGCTCGCGCCCAATGGCCTCACCACTGAGGAGTACTGGCAGGCCGTGTTGGCCGGCCGAACCGGTATCGGCGCGCTGCGCGGGTACGACACCAGCCGCTACCCCGCACGGTTGGCCGGCCAGATCACCGGGTTCGACGCGGCGCTGCGCCTGCCCAGCCGGTTGCTGCCGCAGACCGACCGGGTGACCAGGCTGGCGCTGGTGGCCGCCGAGGACGCCCTCGCCGACGCAGGCGTGGACACCCGGCGGCAGCCCGAGTACGACATGGGGGTCGTCACCTCCAATGCCTGCGGCGGCTTCGAGTTCACCCACGTCGAGATCCAGAAGCTGTGGACCAAGGGCTCGGAGTACGTGAGCGTCTACGAATCCTTCGCCTGGTTCTACGCGGTGAACACCGGCCAGATCTCCATCCGCAACGGGATGCGCGGACCCAGCGGGGTGGTGGTCGCCGAACAGGCGGGGGGGCTGGACGCGCTCGGGCATGCCCGGCGCACCGTCCGGCGCGGAACCCCGCTGGTGCTCAGCGGCGGGATCGAGTCGGCATTCGATCCCTGGGGCTGGGTATCGCACCTGGCCAGCGGGCGGATCAGCACGGCGACCGATCCGGCGGCCGCATACCTGCCCTTCGACGGACGAGCGGCGGGCTACGTGCCCGGTGAGGGCGGGGCGCTGCTGGTGATGGAGGATGCCGACGCGGCCCGCTCCCGCAACGCGCCGAGGGTGTACGGGCAGATCGCGGGCTACGCCGCGACATTCGACCCGAGACCGGGGTCCGGCCGACCGCCCGGCCTGGAACGAGCCCTGCGGCTTGCTCTGCTGGATGCCGCCCTGTCCGCCGGCGACATCGACGTGGTGTTCGCCGACTGTGCAGGCCTGATCGACCTCGACGCGGTCGAGGCCGACGCGATCCGGGCCGTGTTCGGCCCTTACGGGGTACCGATCGCCGCACCCAAGGCCCTCTTCGGACGGTTGTATGCCGGCGGTCCCCCGCTGGACGTGGCAACCGCGCTACTGGCTATTCGCGACGGGGTCATCCCGCCCTGTGGCGGCCAGCTCATTCCTGACCCGACCTATCAACTCGACCTGGTAACGGGCCGGCCACGCGCGGCGCACCTACGGCACTGCCTTGTGATCGCGCGCGGGTTCGGCGGCTTCAACGCCGCCGTTGTGGTGAGTTCCCCCGAACCGACGACAACCGGAGGTTGATCCCGATGACCATGAACGAGCTGTGCGAGATCCTGATCGAGTGCGCGGGCGCGGACGAGGCCACCCTTGAGCGCGGTGACATCGCCGAGATGGAGTTCGAGGACCTTGGCTACGACTCGCTGGCCCTCCTGGAGACGGCCGCGCGGATCAAGCAGCGGTTCGGCGTCAGCATCCCGGACGAGCGAATCGTCGAGCTGGGCACGCCCGGGTCTGTGCTCGATGCGGTCAACGCCGCGCTCGCGGCGCGATGACCGCATCGCCGCCAGCGACACTCCAGAGTCAGAGAGGTAGCCGACAATGGCCCTGCCCAACCTTCTGCACAGCCAGCACTCAATCGTCGTCGACGCCCCGGTCGATCAGGTGTACTCGCTGATCGCCGAGGTCGACCGGTGGCCGGTGATCTTCGGGCCCACCGTCTACACCGAGCATCTCGAACGTAGCTCCTCCGAGGAGCGGTTCCGCATCTGGGCGTTGGCCGGCGGGGCCGTGAAGAACTGGACGTCCCGCCGGACCCTGGATCCGGTGGCCAGAGTGATCACTTTCGAGCAGGAAGTGTCCCAGCCGCCCGTGGCTTCAATGGGCGGCAGCTGGTCGTTCACCGCAACTCAAGGCGGCACCGAAGTCTTGCTGGGACACCACTTCACCGCGGTCGACGACGCGCAGGAGGCGGTGGACTGGATCACCAGGGTCCTGGACACCAACAGCGAGGCCGAGCCGGA
>DASYBO010000455.1:0-3637 GCA_036500685.1 Pseudonocardiaceae bacterium
GGTCAAATGCTCGTCCCCACCTACCGCTCGCACCAACTCCAACAACCGCTCCTCCCGCGACCCGTCGTGCGGCAGCGTAGAAGAACGCACAACACGAGTACCGGCCCCAAGATAACCACAAAACGCCTCAATCAGCCTCACATTATGGTCAACCAACAACTCATACTTGGTCGCATAAACTCCCTCAATAATCGGAAACACCTCGCCAAAATACGGCGTGCTCCCATAGTTGGCGGCCAGGAACTCCAAGTGCCGCTCCCGCCACGGCTGCTCGTTCACGATCCGCATATCACGGATCACTTCCCTGTTCCCAGTGTGCCGGACCGGTACCGAAAGAAACACGGCCGCGCCCCGCGCGGTGGCGAAGCGCTGCCGCGCATGAAACTCACGCTTGTTGAACTGGACGCTGTCATAGGCGACATACACGTCGCTGGCCACGATCTTCGCCAACAGTTTCGTCCAAGGCATGAAATTAGGCTGGTGCACGGAAACAATCGCCATCAGAATGCCATTCGCAGCGCGACGAACCCCTCGGCACTCCCCACCGAGATCTCCCGCCCGCGCACCTGCGCGGCCAGGTCGGTTGCCTCCGGGCTGCCGTGGAACAGTGGCCCGCGCACCTGCGAGGCATGCGTGCGCAGCGCCTGCATCTTGACCGCCCGAAATTCGCTCACATCCACGAACACGTTCGGATGGAACCGTTCCTGCGGCGGCGCCCAGAACAGACTCGTGTTGTCGTAACAGAGGACATGCGGCACCAGGTGCCGAACGGCAGGATCGCCCGGCCTCGTCGCCGTGATGCACGCGCGGAAGACCGCCTCGTGGTCCTGGTTGTAGCTCATCCAAGGCATGAGCAGCATGGTCGGCTGAAGCTGTTCGATGGACAGCCGAGCATCCCGTTCCAACAGGCGCACGATGTCCTTTCTGGGCACCGTGTCCAGCGCCATGTGCTCACTGCCGCCGGGATACAGGACCTCCCAGTCGTCGATCTTGAGCAACTCCGCGGTGGCCTCGAACTCCCGCAATCGGGTGTCCGCGGTCACCATGTGCATGCCGGGCTGCCGGTCGTTACCGTAGTGGTCCAGGCTGCCAACCGAGACCACCAGCGCATACACCTCGCTACCCAGCGTCTTCATCCGGGCTATCGTGCCCGCACAGCCATAGGTCTCGTCGTCGGAATGCGGCGCGACGACGAGTACGCGTTGCCGCGAAAGAAAATCGCCACCCATATCCATGCCAATGACGTCGCCCGAATTCACCTGTTGGTTACCAGATGATACGCAACCGTGTCCTACTTGGACCGGATTCAGGGCGACGGGACCGGGAATGCGACCGGGCTGCGATGGCCATCGTGGTCGACAGCGCGGACGCCGAAAAACACGTCGTCCTTGGACAGCGGCACGGTGTAGTCGGTGACATCGCCAACCGCGATGACGTGCGTCCAGTCCGGTTCGGTGCAGGCCCGCCACACCACCTCGTAACCGGCCAGGTCCGGCTCGGTGCCGCGTTGCCAGGTCAGTTCGGTGCTGTTGGACAACTGGCTGTCCAGAATCAGCGCGTTCTTCGGCGTGCCCGGCGCGTTGGCCAGCGACCACATCACCGAAGCGTTGACCTTGGTGACGCGCAGAATGTAATCGAACTCGCAAAACTCGATCAGGTCGCCGAACTGCACCCCGTTGACGAGCCGCGTGTCCTGGTGCTGGTGCGCGAAGTTCTCGTGCGGCTCGGTGAACCGCGCGGCCGGATATCCCTGGAGCAGGAACGGAATATGATCGCCGCCGCGCAAGTACCGGTCCCGGCGATAGATCACCCGAACCGTCAGGCCGGTCGCGTCGTTGCTCGCCACGCTGCTGGCGTACCTCGCCAACTGACGACTCGGCGAGTCGGCCTCGCTGCCCACCGCCTGCCGCACCGCCGTCTGCGCCGGCGTTTCCGAGCTGGGTACGCCTTCGGAGAACAGCCGGATGGCGTGCGGATCCCTGCTGCCGTCGTCGGCCGTTGCGCTGCCCACGATGTCGTTGGTGAACATGCCCTGCACGTCCGCGCCGGCCGCCCGATACTGCTTCGCCATGTAGGCGGCGCCGTAAAGCCCCTGCTCCTCACCGGCCACGGCGGAGAACACCATGGTCGCCTTCGGCTGCCGGGTCGCCATCACCCTGGCCATTTCCAGCACGGCCGCCACACCCGACCCGTCGTCGTCGGCGCCAGGGGCGTCGCTGGTCGAGTTCATCACGTCGGTGACCCGCGAGTCGTAATGCCCAGACACGACGTAGATCCGATCCGGCGAGGTCGAACCGCGCAGGGTGGCGACCACGTTGGTGATCTGCGTCGGCACCGGAATCCGGCTCGCCGGCGGCTGAGTGAACGACTGCGCGGCCACGGTCATCCGGCCACCGGAGGTCGCCGCGACCTCCTCGAACCGCGCGAGCAGCCAGTCCCGCGCCGCACCGATGCCGCGCTGCGGGTCGGTCTGGCTGGACAGCGTGTGCCGGGTGCCGAACGTGGTCAGCCCGCTGACGGTCGCATAGAGCCGATCCTGGTCCAGCTCACCGAGGATCTGCCGCAGTTGCCGGTCCGGCGCCTGCGAGGTGATCCGACGGCCGGGTCCCGCAGGCCAGTCGTTGCCCTGGTCGACGTTGGTCGCCGCGCCGGCGGCCGTTGACGCCAATCCGGTCGCGCCCACAGCGGCGGCGGCCGCCGATGTGGCGAGGAAAGTCCTTCTGCTGGTGCGGAATCGGTTCACTGACCCGGATTCGTCTGCAGGCATGGACCTCGGTCTACGCCACCCCGGTCGCAATGTCCAGGCTCCAATTGCCGCCATGTATTCACTCTGAAGGTCCGCGATAGCTAACCGGTGAGGCAGCGTCGGCGCAGGGGCGAGCGCACCCCATGCAACCGGTTACGCCGAGGTTGCCGCGCCGGATCAAGGAACGAGGGCGGCAGGAATTCGGGGAGCCCATCCCGTATCCGCACCTCCCAGCCACTGTGATGCACCAACGTATGGTGCCGGCGACACAGCAAGGTCATATTCGCCAACGTCGTCGGCCCACCATCCACCCACGACACCACATGGTGGGCATCGGCCCACGGCGCCGGCCGATCGCAGGTCGGGAAGCTGCACCCGCCATCCCGGAAGATCAGCGCCCGCCGGATCCCCGGCGGCGCGGTCCGCTTCGCCCGCCCCACATCCAACGGCAGCGAGTCCGCGTCCAACACCATCGGGGTCACCTTCGCATCACACGCGAGACGCCGGACCTGCCGGGCGCTCAGGCTGGCCAGCTCGGCCAGCCCACCCAACTGCGCCCGGCCGACCTGATCCCGCAGGTCCTGCCACGACATGGTCAGGGTGAGGTGGGGTCGTTCGCCGCCATCGACCGGTGCGGCGGCCGCGTTCGCGCACAGGCGCAGCAACTCGACGAACGCGTCGCCGTAACGCTGGGCCGGTCGCCGCCAGTCCCGACCGTGATCGGCGGGATCCGGCTTGGCCAGCGGGTCCAGCAACCCGACCAGTAGCGCACCCTCCTCCGCGCCGAGTTCGCCGATGAACCGGACCCGCCCGTCGCGGAACGTGTCGACGTGTAGCTCGTTGACCGACTCTTCGATCGGGTCGTCGGCGGGTTCGGGGCCGTCTTGGTCC
>DASYBO010000456.1:0-8092 GCA_036500685.1 Pseudonocardiaceae bacterium
CGTCATCACCGACACTCCCGAGCAGCTACCAGCTGACCTCCCCTGTTTCGTGCGCACGCCAGTCGACCTACACACCCCGTCCGGCACGGTGCCGTCCGTGGACGGCTGGGCGCCGACTTCGCAGCACGCACCGGCCGTCGTGGTGTGGACCAGCGGGTCGACCGGAATGCCCAAAGGCGCCTGGTTCGACCACAGGACGCTCGCCTTCATCGCGGCCAATGTCGGCCCGCTGAGCCAGTGGCACGACCGCAAGCTGATGCCGGTGCCGTTCGCGCATGCCGCGTACCTGACCCGCGTGCACGACCAACTCCTGCACCGGCTGACGCTCGTGCTCACCCCTGCGGTGTGGCGCGCCGAGACCATGCTGGACGTGCTCGAGTCAGAGCGGGTGACCGTCGGCCAGGGGGTACCGACACAGTGGGAGAAACTGGTCGCCCTCGATCGGCTGGCCGACGCCGATCTGACGGCGCTCCGGCTGGTCAGCACTGGCGCCAGCCGAGTGCCCGCTGCCCTGGTGCACGCCCTGCACGAACGGCTGCGATGCCCGGTGGTGGTCCGCTATGCCAGCACTGAGGTACCGCTCGCGTTCGGCACCGGCATCGCCGACCCACCGGAGACGGTGGCCACCACGGTGGGCCGCCCGTTAGGTGGCGCCGACGTCGAGATCCGCGACGCGGACGGCCGCCAACTCCCCCTCGGCGAGATCGGCCAGGTGTTCCTGCGATCGGCGGCCCGGATGCGCGGCTACTGGCGCGAACCGGACCTGACCGCGCGGACGATCGACCCGGACGGCTGGCTGAGCAGCAACGACCTCGGGCGGCTCGACCCGGCAGGAAACCTGATCATCATCGGCCGCGCCGACGACGCGTACATCCGCGGCGGCTACAACATCCACCCGGCCGAGGTCGAGGCGGCGCTCGGCGCACACCCGCAGGTCGCCCGGGTCGCCGTGGTCGGCACTCCGGCACCGGTCATCGGCGAAATCGGCGTCGCGTTCGTGGTGACCGACGGCGCGGTGACCGTGGAGGCGTTGCGGGACTGGTGCCGAGCGCGCATCGCCGACTACAAAGTGCCCGACATCGTCGAGTTCGTGACCGACCTGCCGGTCAACGCGACGTTCAAGGTCGACGTCGGCAAACTGCGCGCGCTGGCCGCCTCGTTACGCCCTGCCCGACGCTCGTAACAGCAGGCGGCACGCCTAGATGATCTTGTCGGCGAGATGCTGCGCGTGTTCGTCCACGGAGCCGAAGGTGGTGGCGAGGACCCACGCGCGCTTGACGAACAGGTGGGCCAGCACCTCCCAGGTGAACCCCATGCCGCCGTGCACCTGGATGCCGGTGCGGCCGCCTTCGGTCGCCGCTCGGTCGGCCAGCAGTTTCGCCGCGGACAATTCGGCGTCGGCGTCACCGGTCGTCGGGTCGTCGAGGGTGAGGGCCGCGACCAGCACCTGGGCCCTGGCCAGGTCGACCTTGACCAGCGATTCGGCCAGCAGGTGCTTGACCGCCTGGAACGAGCCGATCACTCGCCCGAACTGCTCCCGTTCGGCGGCGTACCGAACCGCGAGATCCAGCGCGCCCTGGGCCACGCCGACCTGGAGCGCCGCGGTGATGGCCGTGCCGCGGGCTCGCCAGCGGGCCACGTCCCGCGCCGAGCCGATTCGCTCGCCTCGGCCGTTGGGCAGGGTCACGCGGGAGACTGGCGTCAGCGGGTCCAGTGGCCGTGCCATGTGCTCGGCCACCCAGTCGCCCGGTTCGCACCGGAACAGCCCGTCGTCGTCGACGACGATCAGCTGGGTCGCGTCGGCCAGGTGTTCGGCGACCAGGTCTCGGGTGTCCACAGTGGTCACCACGGCTTTGCCGGTGATGGCTTCCGGGACGAGTTCGGCGGCGAGCATGGTCGCCACCACCGGACCGGGCGCGAGGCTGGCGCCGATCTCCTCGCCGAGCAGCACCGCGTCCGCCATGCCGAGGCCAAGGCCGCCCGCTGGTTCGGGGGCGAGCAGGCCGAACACGCCGATGTCGGCCAGCGCGGCCCAGTTGTCCGGGTCGATGGCGCCGGTGTCGGTGGCGGCGCGCAGGCGATCGGGCAGCCAGGTGGCCCGCAGGAGTTCGCGCAGCGCGTCACGCATGGCGCGCTGGTCGGCGTGCGGGGTCAGGTCCATTCCGGCTCCTCGGATGCCGAGCTTAGGCGAGGTCAGTGTCCTTTGAAGGCAGGCGGGCGTCGTTCGATGAACGCGCGCAGCCCCTCCTGACTGTCCGCGCTGGTCATGTTGATCTCGGCGGCCATCGCCTCTTCGGCCAGTGCGGCCGTGCGGTCGAGGTCCAGCGCGTGGTTGATCAGGCGCTTGCTCAGGCTCAACGCCACGGTCGGACCAGCGGCCAGGCGCGCGGCCCAGTCCGTCGCGGTCTGGGTGAGTTTGTCGGCCGGCACGACCTGGTTGGCCAGGCCGATACGGGCGGCTTCGGCCGCAGGTAGGTCGTCGCCGAAGAAGATCAGGGCTTTGGCCCGCTGCGGCCCGATCAACCGGGTGAGCAGGTAGGCGCCCGCGCCGTCGACCACGAGACCTCGGCGGACGAAGACCTCGACGAACTTGGCCGAGTCGGCGGCGAGCAGCAGGTCGCAGGCGAAGGCCAGGTGGGCGCCGATGCCGGCCGCGGTGCCATTGACCGCGGCGATGATCGGTTTGTCGCAGTCCAGCACGGCGGACATCAACCGCTGGGCCCCGTCGGCGATCGCGCGGGCAACCGATCCCGGCGCGGAGTCGATCCGGGTGCCGTTGTTCGCGCTGAGGTCAGCCCCGGTGCAGAAGTGCCGTTCGCCCGCCCCGGTCAGCACGACCGCGCGGATTTCCGATTCGGTGCTCGCGCGCGCCAACTGGCCGATGAGTTGTTCCCGTTGGTCCGCGGTGATCGCGTTGCCCGCCTGCGGTCGATTGAGCGTCAGCCACAGCACACCGTCCGTGGTCGCACACTGTAGCTCGGTCAACAGACCGCACCGCCCCTCGTCCATCGTGTACAACAAGAGTACATAGTATAAAATATTTTTCATGGCCAACGACAAGGTCTACATCCACGAGTTCATCAACATCACCAAGCAGAACCGCGCGCGCTACGTGCACCACATCGCCGCGAACTGGAGCCCGATCGGACAGCGGCAGCGCCACCAGCTCTGCTACGGGGTGTGGGGCGTCGTCGGCTCGACCGGTGAATGGCCGCAGGTGGTGAACCTCTGGGAAGAGGACGGCTTCGCCGGTCTGGCCGAGTCTTTCCGGACCGAGCTGAACAACTCCTCGTTGCAGGATCCGGCGTTGGCCAAATGGTGGGCCGCCGCCGCGGATCTGCGATCCGGCGGGCTTGATCGGCTGCTCGTACCGCACCCGGACACCCTGACCATCGAGGCGCTGTGCGGGGCAGGCGTGAGCGGCGAGGCGTACGCGCACGAGATCGTCTCGGTCCGGCCCGGCGCGAACCACGAGTTCCTGGACAAGACCCTGACCCAGGCGGACAAGGTGCGGGATCGCTTCGGCTGGCACCTGACCGGAGCCTGGTGGACCGCGATGCGCAACGACGACGAGTGCGTGCTGCTCTGGGCCATTCCTTCCTGGGAGGCGTGGTCCGAACTGGAACAGGCGCTGGTCGTCGAACCGGACGCGCTGTCCGCCGACCTCGCGATGATCGAGGACCGCAGGCGGATTCTGCTGGTGGACGCGCCCTTGTCCCCAATGCGCATCGGCCGCCAGCCCGCCGTCACCGATCGGACCGATTGGGAAGACTAACGTTCGGTGCCGAGAATGCTGACGAAACTGACCATCTCGCCGGGATAGCCGCCCAGGTTGTGGGTGAGGGCGAGCGAGCGCCGGCCGAAGGTGGCAATGCGCCGATCGGCCGGCGCTTCGCCGCGCAGCTGCACCCATGCCTCGAACATCATCCGCAGACCGGTCGCACCGACTGGATGGCCGAAGGACTTCAGGCCACCGTCCGGATTGACCGGCAGCTCGCCGTCGAGATCGAAGGTGCCGGCCAGCAGCTGCTTCCACGCCGAACCCCGTTCGGCCAGGCCGAGATCCTCGATCAGGACCAGTTCCGTCGGGGTGAAGCAGTCGTGCACCTCGGCCATGGCAAGCTCATCGCGCGGCGAGACGATCCCGGCCTGGGCGTAGGCCTGTCGCGCGGATTCGGCCACCTCGGGGAAGGTGGTGTAGTCGTAGGACGGGTCCATCAGACCGGAACCGTCGCCGGACACCAACGCGAGCGCCTTGATATAGAGCGGTTTGTCGGTGTAGCGATGCGCCTCCTCGGCCCGCACCAGAATCGCCGCCGCCGAACCGTCGGCGACGCCCGCACAGTCGAACACGGACAGGCCTCCGGCAACGGCGGGCATGGCGCACAGCTGCTCGACCGACATTTCCTTGCGGAACTGGGCCCGAGGGTTGTGCGCGCCGTTGGCGTGGTTCTTCGAGGCGATCCTGGCCAACACCGTACGGATCTCCGACTCGCTCACCCCGTAGGTCTTGGCGTAGGCCGGTGCGACCATGGAGAACATCGCGGCCGCGGTCAGCGTCCGCTGGGTGCCGTCGGTCGGGATCGGGAAAGCGTTGAGCCCCTGGTATCCCGAGTCCTTCACCTTCTCGACGCCGACGGCCATGGCGACGTCGCACGCCCCGGCGGCCACCGCGTAGGCGGCCTGGCGCAGCGCGTCCGAGCCGGTCGCGCAGTAGTTCTCCACCCGGCTGACCGGCTTGCCGCGCAACCGCAACGGCTTGGACAGCGTCAGTCCGCTCATGCCTGATTGCGCGGTGCCCAGCCAGTAGGCGTCGACGTCGTCCTTGGTGACACCAGCTGAGGTGAACGCGTCGCCGGTCGACGCCAGTAACAGCTCGTCCACGCCCATGTCCCAGTGCTCGGCAAAGCGCGTGCAGCCCATGCCGACGATCGCGACGCGATCGGTGATGCCGTGCGCGGTCATGTCATTCTCCCGTGGTCTCTGCGGTTCGCACCGGCTTGGCCTTCCAGAAGTAGTTGTGCACGCCTTCCGCGGTCAGCAGCTTGCGGAAGGTCAGCTCGACCCGGCAGCCGATCCGCAGCTCGTTCTCGTCGACGTCGGTCAGTTCCATCGGCAGCCGACCGCCGCCGTCGAAGTCGATGATCGCGAAGACCACCGGCGGACTGGGCGAGTAGGCCAGCCGGTCCACGGTGAAGGTGACGATGGTGCCCCGCGCGGAGGCCATCGGCATCGGGGCCTGGTCCAGCGGTGACGGCGGGAGGCGCAGCCCGTCCACGCCGGTCGAGCCGACGAAGCCGAACTTCCACTCGCGGTTGCGCCACGCCGCCGGCGCGGATGGCCGGGTCGGTTCCGGCCTGCGGGGCGGCTCGACCGGGAGCATCCCGCGCCAGCCGAGGTACCGGCCATAGCTGATCGGCGCGCCAGCCCGGAGTTGTTCGCCGAGCGGGCGGAGTGGGTGGTATTCGGTCAGCGCGGTCGTCGTGCGGAACACCGCCACGTCGGCGCCGTCGGACAGGCTGGCCAGCACGATGATCTCGCCGGGCGCGGCCCGTTCCAGCGCCGCGGCCAGCAGCAGGGCGGGCTGGGCAGCGCCGACGTGGCCGACCTGGTCGTCCCACCGGTCGGTCAGCCGTTTCGCCGGCACGTCGCAGGCTTTCGCCACGGCATGCGCGGCGCGCGGATGGGGGCAGGCGACCACCAGTTGAGCGATGTCCACCGCGTCCAGCGCGGCCTCGCCGAGGGCGAGTTTGACCGCTTCCACGCCGAGTGCGCCGTAGCGGGTCAGGCCGAACCGTTCTTCCCACAGGCTTGCGGCCGGTGCGCCGGGGGTGCGCCAGCGGTCCAGGAACTCCTCGGTGACCGACGCCCAGGCGACCAGGTCGGCCAGCACCGGTGCGTCCTGGTCCGAGCCGATCAGCAGCGCGGCGGCGCCGTCACCGCCCGTTGCCTCGTCCGGGCCGCCGGGCCGGCCGGTACGCAGGTCGGCACTGACCACCAGGGTTGGTGTGGTGGCGTCGAACGCGGCTCGCAGCGCGCCCATGGCCGACCGCGTCGAGCCGACCGCGTCGTAGGCGGCGGTGTCGCGATCCAGGCGCAGCGCGGCGTGTATCGCGGTCGCGTTGGTCTTGTCCAGGTAGGGCGGCTCGGTGGTGGCGAACCAGAGGGTTCGGGGGCGGACCGCGCCGCCGGCCAGGGCCAGGCGCGCCGCCTCGACGCCCATCGTGGTGCTGTTCTCATCCGAGCCGGCCACCGTTCTGGCTCCCCTGCCGCCGCCCGAGCCTGCGACGGGGGCGATGGTGCTTCGGTCAAGTCGCCGGTACGGCAGGTATCCGCTCCAGCCAAGGACTCCGCGCATGACTCCACCTTATCGTATTGCATAAAATATCTAATCTGAAATCCGGGTGGTAACGTCGCGGCCGTGCCCAACACATCCGAACCCACAACGCCGATGCCGCTGCACGGAGTGCGGATCCTCGCGCTGGAACAGATGCAGGCGCTGCCGTTCGCGACCCAGTTGCTGGCCCGGCTCGGCGCGGATGTGGTCAAGGTCGAGCCGCCCAATGGCGGCGACTCCGGCCGCGCGGCCCTGCCGGCGATGACCGACTGGGCCGGTCGCCGGGTCGGCGCGACGTTCCTGCGTAACAACATGGGCAAGCGCAGCATCTGCGTGAACCTCAGGGATCCGCGCGGCGCGGAACTCGTCCGGCGGCTCGCCCCCCAGTTCGACGTGATCGCGGAGAACTCCAAACCGGGCGTGATGGACCGGTTGGGCGTTGGCTACGAGGCGATCTCGAAGGTCCATCCGGCCGGGATCTACGTTTCGGTCTCCGGGTTCGGGGCCACCGTCCCCACGCCGTATCGCGAGTGGCCCGCGTACGCACCGATCGTCGAGGCGATGTCCGGGATCTACGAGATGAAGCGGGTCGGCGACGCACCGCCAATGGTCGCGCCGGTCGGCGCGCTCGGGGACATCAGCGCGGCCCTGTTCGCGACCATCGGCATCCTGGCCGCACTGCGGCACCGCGGCATGACCGGCCGCGGCCAGTACGTCGACGTCGCCATGTTCGACTCGGTGGTGGCCATGACCGACATCGTGGCCAACTTCTGGTCGATGGGCCTGCACGGTGGCAACCTGGGACCGCTGATCATGAACGGCTTCCGGGCCCAGGACGGTTGGTTCGTGCTCCAGGTCGGACGGGAGGCGCACTTCGCCAAGCTGGTCGCGCTGATCGGGCATCCCGAATGGACGGAAGATCCGGACTTCGCCACCCGGCAGGGCTGGGTCGACCACCTTGAGGATCGCATCCGGCCGGCCATCGAGCACTGGGCGTCGGGGATGACCAAGATGCAGGCGTGCCAGGCCCTCGGCGGAGCGGGCCTGGCCGCCGGGCCGTGCCTGACCGATGACGAGGTGGTCACCGATCCGCACCTGGCCGCCCGGTCGATGCTGGTCGAACTCCCCCGCACCGACGGCATCGAGCAGCCGGTGCTCATTCCGGGCAACCCGGTTCGGCTCAGTGACGCGACGGCCACTTCGGAGCAACGTCCGCCCTGGCTGGGTGAGCACACGGCGGACGTACTGGCGCAGGAGCTGGCGCTCACGGCAGGCGAGGTCGCGGCGCTGCGTGCCGATGGTGTCATCGCCTAGGTGCGATCAGCGAAACCGAGAGTTATAGTAACTACAATGTCACCGGCTCGGGTCGGTCACGGCCCTGCACGGTAAGGAGGGTCATGAACGCCGAAGACATGATCATGATCAGCGTGGACGACCACGTGGTCGAACCCCCGAACATGTTCGAGGGGCGCATCCCGGCCAAGTACCGGGATCAGGCACCCAAGGTGATCAAAGCCGCGAACGGCACCGATGTCTGGCAGTTCAACGGCAACATCATCCCCAACATCGGGCTCAACGCGGTAGCCGGCCGCCCGAAGGAGGAGTACGGCGTCGAACCGACCTCCTTCGAGGAGATCCGGCCCGGTACCTACGACATCCACGAACGCATCAAGGACATGAATTCCGGAGGCATCCTGGCCTCGATGAACTTCCCCTCGTTCCCGGGTTTCAGCGGCAGGCAGTTCGCATCGGCCG
>DASYBO010000457.1:0-2148 GCA_036500685.1 Pseudonocardiaceae bacterium
GCAGCCTCCATATGACGCTGGGCTTCGCTAAGCGCGTCGGTGCTAACTGGGCTTCGTGGGTAGCCGACTGGGCCAGAGAAGCGGAAACCTTCCGACATGACCTAGTCCGCAGTGAGGGTCTTAGCGCGGAAGAGCAGGAAGCAGAGCTGGTTAAGGAGTTCACCCAACTCGTAGGTACGCGTGGCGTACAGGATTATCTCGTGCAGAGGGATCGGGAGTGTCCGCCAGGCCGCCACGTCCCGTGGATGTCCCTTCTTGGGCTGTTGACGGGCAAACATTCAGGTCTGGTCAGCCGGGGGTTGGTTCGGGTATCCATGGGGTTCCGGTGATCGCGTCGCGTAGTGCGGTGAGGATGTCGATGCCGTTTTTGCGGAGGGTGGACAGATAGCCGGCGATGACGAGGCGGTGGCGGGTGGTTTCGGGGTCGCGGAGTCGGCCGGATACCTTCTGCTGGGTCTTGTTGGGCCGCAGATCCGACTCGGCGCGGTTGTTGGTCGGGGGGATTGTGGTGTCGAACACGAATGGTGTGAGGGTGTCCTCACTGTCGCGCAGGAACTCCAGCAGCGCCCGGAATTTGGGCTGTTCGCGCACGTCGGGGACGCGTGGGACTTCGGCCAGGCCGACCCGGACCGCATGCTTGAACTCCTTCAGTAGCGGGTCGCGAGCGGGCTGCGGTACGGCCGGAAGGCAGGCGTCGCGGGCCAGGTTGGCCTGGTGGATGAGCTCTCGCAGGGCCCGCTGGGCCTGGGTGGGCCAGTGCGCGCCGGGCAGCGATTCGATCGCGTCCTGGAGATCACGAATCAGGTGAGCTGCGCAGACTTGGTGGCGGGCCCCCGCACCGAACGCTTTGCGGTCGGCGCTCCGGTGCTCGTCGCCAAGGTAGACCCGGTACCGGTCGTGCACGGCGACCCCGGTGAAACCGGTGCCGACCCCGAACGAGCGGAAGTCGGTCAGGCCGCGGCCGCCCAGGTGGTAGAGGGTATAGAACTCGGTCGAGGCGACCCACACGCTTTGCTTGACGCCCTTGGCCCCGCACCGGATCGGGGTCTCGTCGAAATGCGCCACATGAGCCAGGGTGATCAGTGTCTTGACCCGCTGGAGGTAGGCGGCCAGGCCGACCGAGACCCGGCGCAGCAGGCCGTGCACGAACCCGGCCGAGGGGGCCGCCCCCGTCAGATCGCCGATCAACTCGACCGCGCGTTCCACCGGCAGCGCATGGCGGACCAG
Source organism: Pseudonocardiaceae bacterium (assembly GCA_036500685.1). Taxonomy (GTDB): domain Bacteria; phylum Actinomycetota; class Actinomycetes; order Mycobacteriales; family Pseudonocardiaceae; genus CAJCJE01. The sequence goes on from DASYBO010000457.1 coordinate 1,228, forward strand.
GAGATACACGCAGAAAGCTTTGAGGTTGCTTCCATACACCCGCGTGTTCGCCACCCCGGCCCCGCTCGGCGCGGCGGCGGTGTGGATCTTCCCGCAACCGCACACCACCCGGCGCATCCGATGCTCGACCGTCGTCGCCGACACCGGCGGGATGTCGGTGATCTGACAGGCCTTGCCGACACCGTCATCGACTGCCTCGGCCAGATCCACACCGCACCCATCACACCGCCCGACAGGCCGATGGTTCACCACGACCGCATCTTCAGCCCAGGCCAGCGCCGACCCCCGGCCGCCCTTCTGCTTACCCGGCCCCCGCCCCGACGGCTTAGCGCGCTTGGCCTTCTCCGGCGGCTTCCGGCCCAGCTCATCGTCTTTAGACGCGGGCGAAGAGGAATTACCGCTATTACGCGACACCACCCGGCGCAGCTTGTCCAGCTCGCCCGTCAACTCCTCGATCCGCCGGTCCCGCTCAGCGGCCCGCCGGTCCTGCTCAGCGACCCGCGCCTCCAGAGCCTGGATCCGGGCATGCTGCGCGAGCACGAGCTCGATGAGCTCAGCGCGCGACAACTCCTCCAGACCCACCCCGAAACATCACCACACACCCAAACCAAGGTCACGAACCCCAAGAACCCGGCGAGTCACGGACAAACACCCCATCAGCCACAACGTGCAGGGCGACGGACTACAAAGACCTGAATGTTTGCACGCAAGGTTGTCGCGTGGAACCCAGCCACAGGGATGCTCGGCCATTTTCCGGAGGGTGAGCAAGAGTGACGTCTTCACGGCCCATGTGGCAAGCGTTAGCTGTTGGCCCGGATCAATCGTTATAATACTATTGCGGCGTGCGCCGAGAAGCAGGGGCTGAAGTATGGGCCGAGCAATCGACCGCACCCGTGCCCAACCCCAGCACGTAGGAGGCCC
>DASYBO010000458.1:0-5559 GCA_036500685.1 Pseudonocardiaceae bacterium
CGCCCAGCTCGATTCGGACACCGCGCACCTTCACCTGGTCGTCGACCCGGCCGACGAAGTCCAGTTGGCCGTCGGCGCGCCTGCGCGCCACGTCGCCGGTGCGATACATCCGCTCCCCCGGTTCGCCGAACGGGTCGGCGAGGAACCGCTGCGCGGTCAGGGCGGCGCGGTTGAGGTAGCCGCGCGCAAGGCCTGCGCCGGCGAGATACAGCTCGCCCGCGACGTCATTCGGGCGCTGGCGCAGGAACTCGTCGAGCACGTAGGCGCGGACGTTGTCCAGGGGTCGGCCGATGGGCGGGCTGCCCTCACCGGTCAGCGGCTCGCTCATGGTGGCTGCGACCGTCGCCTCGGTAGGCCCGTAGGCGTTGAACATGGTGCGGTTGCGGCACCAGCGCGCGACCAGCGCGGGCGGACATGCCTCGCCCGCGACCACCACGGTCACCCCGTCCGGCAGGCCGCCTTCGGCCTCGACCGCCGACAGCAGGGAGGGCGGCAAGGTCAGGTGGGTGACGCCGAGCTTGTCGACGAGCGCGGCCCCAGGCAGACCGGTCTCCGACCTCGACCAGTCCGCGACGACAACGGCGGCGCCGCAGAGCAGCGTCGACCAGACCTCGGAGACCGCGGCGTCGAAGCTCACCGAAGCCTGCTGGAGCCGTCGCTTTCCCGGCCCGAGGCCGAGGCGATCACGTTGCGCGGCAACGAGATTGGCCACGTTGCGGTGCGCGACCACGACTCCTTTGGGCGCGCCGGTCGACCCGGAGGTGTAGATCACGTAGGCGGCATGGTCCGGCAGCAGCGGGGCGTGGCGCTCGGCGTCGATCACGGTGCTCGGGTCGTACTCGGCGAGTTCGGCGGCCACGGCCGGGTCGTCAAGGACCACGACGTCGATGCCCGCCGGCACGACCGAACGGGCCGCCGCCGTCGTCACCACGACGTGGGCCTGCGCGTCCGACATCATGAACCGGGCGCGCGCGCTCGGATAGGCCACGTCGACGGGCACGTAGGTGCCGCCGGCCTTGACCACCGCGAGCGCCGCGACGACGAATTCGACCGACCGGTCCAGCAGCAGCGCTGCGGTGACTTCGGGGCCGATGCCGCGGGAGATCAGCAGGCGGGCCAACCGATTCGAGCGCTTGTCCAGTTCCCGAAAGGACAGTGGAAGGCTCTCGGTCACGATCGCGATGTCGTCCGCCGCACGCTCGACCTGGTCGGCGAAAAGCCGCGGCAGGGTCAGCGCGGCGGTCATCACCCCGAGCGAGACCGAACCCGTGCCGTCGCCGGAACCCTGCATCGATTGCCACCCCTTCGATGTCCCGCCGTAGAGGAAACGCGGGCGGATACGTTGCCGCGAAATCAATTCGGGCCGTCGTTCAACAACGCCCAGCGTCGACAAGATCGGACATTCGCAGCAAGGTGACGTAGGTCATCGGCTTGGCGGCCATGGAAATGCAACTTTTCCGCATCCTTCGGCGTCACGCGTAATTCTGAACCTCTGACCAGGAGTGATCATGTGACCGCGCCACATCGCACGGACCTGGGATTGGTCGGTTCACAGCGTGACGTGGCGCATATCGGCCGATGACATTTGTCATCCCGGCCCGGTGACGGCTCGGCACTACCGAGTGTGGTCGCCGCCCGCGAGCCTGATTGCCATGGGAACGACACAGGCGGTGCTCGCGGTCGATGGGCTGCGGTACCGATACGGGGAGACGGTCGCGCTGGACGGGGTGGACCTCCAGGTGGACCGGGGCGAGTGTGTCGCACTACTCGGGCCGAACGGGGCGGGGAAGTCGACGCTGGTGACGATCGTGGTCGGATTGCTCATTCCGCAGCAAGGGACCGTGCGGATTCTGGGCGGTGATCCGCGCCGCGCGGCGACCCGAAGGCGACTGGGCGTTTCGCAGCAGACGCTCGGTTTTCCGAACACGCTGACCGTGCGCGAACTGGTGACCGGCGCCGCGATTCGGGGCGGGCTACGGGCGGCTGCGGCCGGTCCGATCCTTGCCGAGCTGGGCCTGACCGAGTTGGCGCGCAGGCGGGCGTCGAAACTCTCCGGCGGCCAGCGACAACGTGTTCAGCTGGCGATGGCGCTGGTTACCGAGCCCGCGCTGCTGGTGCTGGACGAGCCGACGGTCGGCCTCGATGTGCCGACCCGGCGGCACTTCTGGGAGATCCTGGCTCGACGCCGCGCGCAGGGGGTCGCCGTGCTGGTGACGACGCACCTGATCGAGGAATCGGCGGCGGTCGCGGACCGGGTGGTGGTCCTTGATCACGGTCTGATCCTCGCGGACGCCCCGCCCGAGGAACTGGCGTCGCGGTTGCCGGATCGCACGGTCACCGTCAAGACCAGGCTCGACCAGGCTGAACTGACACGGATGCCGGGAGTCCTGTCGGTCACCCCCGACCATGAGCTGGTGCGAATCCAGACGCGGTCACCCGAAGACCTGTTGCGGGTGCTGCTCGCGCGGGATCCGGCATTGTCGGAGTTGCGGGTGCAGGACGCCGGTCTCGAAGAAGCCTTTGTCGCATTGACCGAAGGTGCGGAGGTGGCGGCATGAACGCCATGATGAGACGGTTCTTCGCGGTCGAACTGCGGGACGAACTGCGCGCGATCGTGCGCGAGCCGACGTCGTTGTTCTTCGGCATTCTGATGCCGGTCGGGTTCTTCCTCCTGTTCAACCTGCTCTACGGGCACCAATCCGCGCAGGGCCTCTCGGCCGGCACGGTGATGGTGGCGACGTTCGGCACCTACGGCGTGATCATTGTGGCCGCGTTGCAGCCGGGGATCGGGGTCGCGCAGGACCGCGACATCGGCTGGTTGCGGATGAAGCGGGTGTCCTCGGTGCCGCTCGGGATCAGCCTCGCCGCGAAGGCAACGGCCGCGCTCGTCTACGGAGCGGGCGTCCTGGTGACGATGGGAGTGGCGGCCGCAGCGTTGGGCACGCTGCACGCGGCGCCGTTGGCGTTGCTGCGGCTTGCCGCTGTCCTGCTGCTGGGTACCATCCCGTTCACGCTGCTCAGCGTGGCGGTCGGGTTCCGGTTCCGGCCCAATGCCGCGGTCGCGATACTCAATGCGGTGCTGCTTCCGGTGTCGGTGATGTCCGGGCTGTGGATCCCGATCCAGTTCCTGCCCTCGATCATGGCGACCATCGCGAAGTTCCTGCCCACCTACCACCTCGCCCAGCTCGGGCTGGCCCAACTCGGTTCCGGCACCGTCATGATCCACGTGCTCGCCCTGGTGATCACCACGGTCGTGGCTGGCGGTGTGGCCGCGTTGTCCTATCGTCATGCTCGGATATGAGTGACGTCGAAGCCTGCGCTCCCAGGTCCGTGGCCGAACGGCTGCGGACCTGGGACTGGCTGTATACCGGCTACCTGGTGTTCGTGCTGGCGCAGCCGTTCTTCACGCCGGACGCGCCGTTGTGGGATTGGCTGCTGGCGATCGGCATCTGCGTCGCGACCATCCTGCTGTACGCGGTGGCGCTGCTGCGACCGGACCACCAGGCAGTGTGGTGGTCGCTGGTGCCGATGACAGTGCTCGGCGTGGCGACGACGCCGTTCAACACCGGCGCGAGCACGCTGTTCATCTACGCCGCCGCCGCTGCCGGGGCCACTCAGCGCCGGCGGGACGCGGTGTACTGGTTCGCAGGCCTCAGCGCGCTCGACGGCGTCCTCGGGGTGGTCTCGGCGGTGCCCTTCCCCTACCGGCTGTGGGGCATACTGCCGACCTTCGTGCTGATCTGGCTGATCGGGTTCATCCAGCTCAAGCAGCGCGACCAACGCCAGGAGGCCGAGAACCTGCGACTGCGCAGCGCCCGCGGCGAACTGCTGGCTACCATCGCCGAACGCGAGCGGATCGCCCGCGACCTGCACGACCTGCTCGGGCATTCGCTGACCGCCGTGGTGATGCGCGCGCAGCTGACCAAGGAACTGGTGCTGGTCGACCCGCAGCAGGCCCGCACCGAGGCCGAGGAGATCGAACGCAACGCGCGAGAGGCGCTGGCCGCGGTGCGCAGCACGGTCACCGGGTGGCGACGAACCACCATCGGCGCTGAACTGGAGTCGGCTCGGCGCGCGCTGGCCGGGACCGGGGTGATCCTACGGGTGGACCACGACGACAGCTTGATCTTGCTCGCCTCGACCGAGCACGAGTTGGCGCTGGCGTTGCGGGAGGCGGTGACCAACGTGGCCCGGCACGCACACGCCAGCACCTGCCACATCGGACTGGACGCGGACGAGGAACGAGTGCGGTTGGTGATCGCGGATGACGGGATCGGCGGCAACGCGCCGGAGGGCACCGGGCTGACCGGCCTGCGCGAACGGATCGCGAAAGTAGGCGGCACGGTCCAGCGCACCGGCACGACCGGGACGACCCTCACGATCACGGTGCCTACGCGGGTGGCGACATGATCCGGATCGTGTTGGCCGAGGACCAGGGCATGGTGCTCGGCGCGTTCGCGTCCCTGATGGACCTGCAACCCGACATCACCGTCGTCGCCACCGCGACCAACGGCGACGACGCGTTGGCCGCCGTGCGCGAGCACCGGCCGGACGTGCTGGTGACCGACATCGAGATGCCCGGTCGGACCGGCCTCGACGTGGCCGCCGAGCTGCGCAGGCTGGCCGATCCGACCAGGGTGCTGATCGTGACCACGTTCGCGCGAAGCGGCTACCTGCGCCGCGCGATCGACGCCGGCGTCGCCGGTTACGTGCTCAAGGATTCGCCGATCGGCGAGTTGGCGGCGGCGCTGCGTCGGGTGCACGCGGGTGAGCGGGTTGTCGCGCCCGAGTTGGCGGTCGCCGCGTGGGACGCGGCCGATCCGCTGACCGAGCGGGAGCGGGAAGTGCTGCGCGCGGTCGCGGACGGGGCGGGCAACGCGGAGATCGCGGCGCGGTTGTTCCTTGCCGAGGGCACCGTGCGCAACTACCTGTCCAGCGCCATGACCAAACTCGACGCCCGCAATCGGACCGAGGCGGCCAGGACCGCCCAAACACGCGGCTGGCTCTAAGCCGATCCCCGGGCGGATCGCGCCACAGAGCACGGTGTCGACGGTGGCGCGCAGCAGATCGGCAGCGCTGTGGTCGAGCTCGTAGGGCAGGCGCGAGTTGAGCAGCCGATCCAGCGCGCCGAGGGCGATCTCAAGTTCGGTGCCGGCCGCGATCAGGAATCGCTGTACCCGCACATCGAACGGCCGATCGCTGGCTCCCGGCCCGAGGAACAGTCGGGAGGCCGCGTCGACGATCACGTCGACGCGCTCCACGTCCGCGGCGGAAGGGCTAAGAACCGGGTAGCTTCCTGGCCACGATCGTGCGCGGCGACATGCGGCCTTTCGGCGGCTCGCGGGTGATGCTGCCGGCCGAGGCCGCGGCGGCCAGCACCCGCACGGTGTCGGCCGGGCGGTAGATCGTCTCGCGGATCGTGTGCTGTTGCAGGTCGGCGACGGTGCAACGCCCGCGCCGGGCCAGTTCGTCCAGCAGCGGCCGGCGCAACGGGTGCAGCTGCGGGCTCAGCGAGATGTCGACCGGAGTGTGCTCGGGATCGTGCGGATCGCGGTAGCG
>DASYBO010000459.1:0-13404 GCA_036500685.1 Pseudonocardiaceae bacterium
CGACCGCGGGTTCGCACGCCGAGGTCGACCAGCAGCAGGCCGCGGTGCTCCGCGCGGTCGGCCCGTCCTGACCACGGCAGGAGATTCGTCGATGTATCTCGGTCAGTCCGTACGCCCGGCCGATGGACCGGACGGGCATCAGCTGACCCAGCCGGTGAACGGTCACCTCGACTACATCTCGCAGCTGAGCAGGCAGCTGGGCGTCAACGATCCGGTCGAGTCCTACCTCACCCCGGTGGTCGGCCGGTGGAGCGACCTGCACGCGGAAGCGGGCCAGTGGCGCACCGCCGCGAGCACCGCGACCCAGGTGACCAAGGAGCTCAGCGCCCCGCTCGGCGGGCTGGACGCGGCCTGGCAGGGACCGGCGGCGGACTCCTTCCTGGACTACATGCAGAACGTCGGCCTGGCAGGCAACGACCTCGCCGACGCGATGAACGCGATGGCCGACGCGCTGGACAAGACCGCGGACGGGCTGCGCCAGATCGTCAACGAGATGATCGGCATGCTGGCCGACACCGCCGAGCAGGCCTCTGACGCGATGAGCGTGCCGGTCGGCGGCGAGGACAGGGCACGACAGTTTCTGTCCGAAGTAGACAAGCCGACCAGTCAGCTCTACGAGTCGGTGCGTGATGTGCTCACCGCGTTCGTGAAGATGTGCGACGGGGCGCAGGGCGGCTCGACGATGAAGCTCGCGCACACCATGCCGACCCAGAACTGGACGGCCCCGGTGAGCAGCACCGGCCAACCGACGCGGCCGGGCCAACCCGGCCAACCGGGACAGCCGACCCAGCCGGGTCAACCGGGACAGCCCGCCTGGCCGACCCAGCCGCAGCCAAGCCAGCCGCAGCCAAGCCAGCCGACGGCACCGGCCGCGGTGCCGGCCGGGACGGCGTCACCGTCGACGCTGGCCGCAGCGGCCGGGGGTGCGGGGCGCCATGCGGCCGCCGCGCACCTGGGCGGGGGCGGAGGCGGGGGCACTCCGCATATCCCGGACGCTGCCAGCGCGGCGAGCGCTCAGCATCAGGGCACGCCTGCGGTGTCGGGAGTGTCCGCACCGGATTCGTCCAGCGCTGCCCAGACCGGCGCCGGCGGCCTGCCGGCGGCGGCCGGGGGCGGTGCGGCGGGCGGCGCGAGTTCGGGCGGTGCGCCGATGATGGGCGGCATGGGTGGCGGTCGCGGTGGTCAGGGCGGCGGCGACCAGGAGTACAAGTCGAAGATGCGGTTGAACACCGATCCGAAGGAGCTGTTCGGCAAGGTCGACCGGACCGCGCCGAGGGTCATCGGCGAGGACTGACTCGACCGTCCACTTCGGAGCGCCGGGTCCTGACGACGAAGAACAGGATCAGCAGCAGCGCGGCCGCGGCGCCCGCGCCGATCAGGGCGACCCGCATGGGCAGGGTGTCGTCCGCGCCGCTGTTGGGGATCTGGGCCTTGATCGCGGTGGTCTTGGCCCGCGGTATGCCGTTCTGGCCGGGGATCAGGGCGGTGAGCGCGGCGACCGGGTCGATGAGTCCGTAGCCGACCTGGTTGTTGCGACCGTCCGGTCCTGATGGGTGCTGCGCGGTGGCCTCGATCCGGTACATGATCTCCCGCGCCGACATGTCCTGGTACTTGCTGCGTAACAGCGCGGCAAGGCCTGCGACGTAGGGCGCGGCGAAACTGGTGCCCTGGATGGCGTTGGGCTGTTTGGCGCCCGGTTCGCTGTAGAGGTTGGCCAGACCGGTCGCGCCGGGAGCCGGGTCGATGGAGATGATCCCCTCGCCGGGCGCGGCGACGCTCACCCACGGGCCCCACACCGAGAACGACGAAACGTCGCCGGTGGCCGGTTTGACCGACGCGACCGACAGCACGTCGTCGGAGAACAGCGCGGGGACCTGGATCTGGCTGACCCGGTTCGGGTCGGGGTCGGCGTTCTGCGGGGAGTTGGGGCAGGTGCCGCTGGGGGTGTTGCCGGCCGAGTTGACCACGACGACGTTGTGCTGCACCGCGAAGTGCACGGCGGCCTGCAACGCGCGGTCGTCGGGGCTCAGTGAGATCGGCTGGCCGGGGGTCACCGGGATGCACTCGTCGACCGAGGTGGTGATCACCTGTGCGCCGTGGTCGACCGCGTGCACGATGGCCTGGGCCAGGCTCTTCGTGTTGCCGGCGCCGGTCGGGTTCTGGTCGGTGGTGACGTAGGACTGCGAGGTCTGCCGGATGGCGAGGATGTTCGCGTCCGGCGCGACTCCGGTGAAGCCGAGTTCGCTGCCTCGGGTGTTGGCGGCGACGATGCCGGCGGTGATCGTGCCGTGTCCGTCGCAGTCCACGGTGCCGTTGTTGACGGCGGTCGGGTCGACGTAGTCACCGCCGCCGCTGAGCCTGCCGTCGAGGAACGGGTGCTTGTTCACCCCGGTGTCGATGACCGCGACCGTCACGCCCCTGCCGGTGGACTGCCGCTGCGCCTCGCTGATGTCCAACATGGACTGAGCGGCCGGGACCCCGTTCAGCACCGCGCCGTTGGTGCCGGAGCGCAGGCACTGGTACTTCGGCTGATACGTCACGGGTGGCGCAGGCGTGCTGTCCGGTGGGACCAGCGTCATGTCCGGCGGCGGTGGCTGCCAGGCCGCGAGTGGGGTCGGGGGCCGGCCGACCGCGTTGTCCGGCACGTCGGACAGGGCCAGCGACGGGTGCCAGGCGTGGCCGCCCGGTTGCGCGACGGCGGCCCAGCCCGGTGCGGGTCCGGCGAACGCGAGCAGCAGCGCGGTGATCGCGCAGGCGCTCGCGCGCCGCGTGGTCGGCGAAATGATCAGCTCGATCGCCGTTCCCGGCGCCGGGTGCGCACGACGAAGTAGATGATCAGCAGCGCCAGCACGGTCCCGCCGACGCCGATCAGGGCTACCTGCATGGGCAGCGCGTCATCGGCGCCGCTATTGGGGATCTGGGCCTTGATCGCGGTGGTTGTGGCCAGTGGGACGCCGTTCTGGCCGGGGAGCAGGGCGGTGAGCGCGGCCACCGGGTCGATCAGTCCGTAGCCCACCTGGTTGTTGCGGCCTTCCGCCCCGGAGGGGTGCTGTGCGGTCGCCTCGATGCGGTACATCACCTGGCGTGCGCTGAGCTGCGGGTACTTGGCCCGGATCAGCGCGGCGAGGCCCGCGACGTAGGGCGCGGCGAAACTGGTGCCCTGCAAGAAGACCTGCTTGTTGGCCTGCACGGTCTCGTTGGTCAGCATGGTGGCGCCCTTGGCCGGGTCGACCGAGATGATGTGCTCGCCCGGCGCCGCGACGGTGACCCACGGGCCCCATTCGGAGAAGGAGGACGTGTTGCCGGTCTGCGGATCGACCGAGGCGACCGAGATCACATTGTTGGCGTAGGCGGGCGGGATCTCCACCTGCTTGACCGCGTTCGGGTCAGGGTCGGAGTTCTGCGGCACCGAGGCGCACGGGCCGCTGGACTGGCTGCTGCCGCCGCCGGTCTGACCCTGGCTGCCCTGGTCCGCGGTCGTCCCGTTCGGGATGTTGCCGGCCGCCGCGATCACGACCTTGTCCGCGACGTTGACGGCGTAGTCGATGGCGGCCTGCAACGCGCGGCCGTCCGCGCTGTTCTCCGACGTCGCGGCGAAGGCCAGCGGGTTGCAGTTGTCCACCGACATGGTGATGACCTTGACGTCCGGCCGGGACGCGGCGTACATGATCGCCTCGCCCAGCGTCTTGAGGTCACCGGCGGTCTGCTGCTGGTTGCTGTTCTGGTTTGCCGCGTTCACGAAGTTGGCGTCGGTCTGCCGGATCGCCAGGATCTTCGCGTCCGGCGCCACGCCGATGAAGCCGTAGGGCGTGCCCCTGGTGTCCGCGGCGATGATGCCGGCGACGATCGTGCCGTGGCCGTCGCAGTCCTGCTCGGCGTTGCCGCCCGGCTGGATGTAGTCGCCGCCGTTCTCCAGCCGGTTGCCGAACATCGGGTGCTTGTTCACTCCGGTGTCGATCACCGCGACGGTCACCCCCGCGCCGGTGGAGATCTTCTGCGCGTCCGCGATGCCCAACATGGTCTGCGCTGGTGGCACCGCGAGCAGCGGCTGAGTGACCCCTGAGGTGACGCAGGCCGAGTTGTTACCCATCTGGTAGGTCGCGTCCGGCGCGCCGGCCGGGCCGACGTTCGGCGGCGGCGCCGAGTTGGCGGGTGCCGGCTCCCACACGTTCGGGCTGGACGGCGGATCACCGACCGGGTTCGACCCGTCCGCGTAGGCAGGCCAGGCGGCCGGGCCGAGCAGGACCAGCAGGGCGGCAACGGACGTGGCGACGATCCGGTACGGAGCTCCCCTTCGCCGGGACATCACAACCCTTTCTCCGACTCGCTCAGCCGACGTGCAGGTGCCGGAAGGTCGAGTACAGGCCGAGCACGGCGAGTGCGAGTGGCAGTACCGAGGCGATCATCAGCATCTCGATGATGTCGACCATGCGCCGCATCACCGGGGAGAACCGCTGGTCCGGGAAGACGATGCCGATCACAAGGCCGGCAACGGCCAGCACGACGAGCACGCCGAACACCATCAGCAGCCGGTTGCTCGGGGTCGCGTCGACCAGCCAACCGATCAGCAGGCCGGCCGCAGTGAGGATGCCGGTGCACAGCAGGGCGATGGCCTGGCTGCCGTTGGCGTAGGTCCGGCCGCGCAGCATCAGCACCACCGCGATGGCCGCACCCTCGATCACGCCCCAGATCTGCGGGTCGGTCGCGGCGACCACGGCGCTGACCGCCGCGGTGACGCCGCAGCCGATGATCATGCCGGTCATGAACTCGTGCGCCCGGCCGGCCCGCCGCTCGATCTCGGCGTAGTCCGGGAAGCCGGAGTCCTCCTTGAGGTCCTCGGCGTTGCTGGGCACGTGCGGCAGCGGCAGCTTGGCCATCCAGATGGTCAGCCTCGGCAGCACCGACAGCACGGCCAGCGCGACCGCCGCGGTGACACCGGCGATGCCCGATGGCGGGCTGTTCAGGAACGCGCCCGCCGTGAAGGTCAGCGCGCCGAGCAGGCCCGCGGTGGCACCGGCCACGAACACGGTGATCCCGGAACCGATCACCATGATCGAGGCCAGCGAGACGAGCAGCAGGAACACGCAGGCGAGCAGGAAGTTCGCGGCGTGCACACCGTGTGGGACCACGTAGAGGCCGGAGACGAGGGCCATCGGCATGCCGCCCGCGGCCGCGATGATCACCCCGGTTCGGGCACCGTCAGCCGATCGGGTGATTGTGGCGCCTGCGACCACCGCGACGATGGCGATCACACCGGCGGCGATGGCCGAGGCGATCCCGTTGCTGCTCGGATCCGCGAGCGGACCGGAGTACAGCGCGGCGACGGCCGCCGCGATCAGCGCGAGCACGGCGGTCACATGACCGAAGCGGTGCGCGATCTCCTTGGTCCACGGCCGGTAACTGTCCGGAGAGGACTCCGCGATCGCGTCGACGACATCGTCGTAGAGCGGCGGCGGCGGGTTCTCCGAACGGCGGCGCAGCTGGAGCAGGTCGCCGTCGACGACGCCGAGGGAGGCAAGGGTTCTGCTCGGCTCGAGTGGAGCCTCGCCCAGCCTGGCCACACACCAGCCACCGTGTCGTGCGCCACCGTCCGGAGTGACCTCTTTGGCCATCTCCAGCAGCATCGGCAGCAGGTCGGCAACTGCCACGTCGGCGGGTAGCGCCACGTCGATGCGCGTCCGTGGTGCCACCACCGTCACCCGGCTGAACACCGTTGTTCCGGTCGCCACCAGGGCCCCCTTCAGTCTGCGTCAATACTCGGTCAATCCTGGTCATCAGTGCATAGCACGGCCACACCGGCAACCGGGGCCCGGCCACGATAGCCCGGTCGGGCTTGTCGAAACCGACCCGCGGTGGCGGCGAGCGCCCCTAGTATGGCGGTACCGGATACGGCCGGATGGTCGGTTCGGGCGAACACGTCGGTTTCGTTTCACGTTCGTTTCGTGACGGCCGGTGGATGCCGCCCAGACTTGGTCGCCAGCGCCGGAGGCGGTAGGAAGGTTGCGGGGAAGGTCGATACCGGCCTGCCGTGCGAGTGGTGGATCGACCGGTGACCCTGCCGGACCTGGTCGTTTCCTGAGGGCGAGAGGTACTTCTTCGGTGAGCACGCTGCAGTTCAAGCGGATGCCGCGACTGGCCGCGCCACGCAGGCCGGGCGGTGAGGTCCACCTGGAGCCGCCGCGCGACATACCCAGGATCATCCCTGGCGGCATCTTCATGAAGGCGATGCCGTTCCTGATGATCGCCGTGTCCGGCGTCATGGTGCTGTTCATGGTCAAGTCGGGCCAGGCCACCACCGGCATCCTCACCGGCGGCATGATGCTGATGGGTTCGGTCGGCATGATCGCGGGCGGTGGCGGCGGCAAGGGCGGCGGCGCCAAGAAGGCCGAGATGAACGAGGACCGCAAGGACTACCTGCGCTACCTCGGCCAGATGCGCGAGCGCGCCCGCGAGGCCACCCTCGAACAGCGTGCCGAGCGCGAGTGGGTGCACCCGGACCCGCAGTCGCTGTGGTCGATCGCGACCAGCCGCCGGATGTGGGAGCGCCGCTCCGCCGACGCCGACTTCCTGCACCTGCGGGTGGGCCGCGGTTCCCAGCGGCTGGACACCCGCCTTGTGCCGCCGCAGACCGGCCCGGTCGAGGAACTGGAACCGATCTCCACGCTGGCGCTGCGCCGTTTCGTGCGCGCCCACTCGATCGTGCCCGACCTGCCGGTCTCCATCGCGCTGCGCAGCTTCGCCGCGGTCGGCCTACAGGGTGAGACGGAGCAGGTGCGCTCGCTGGCCCGCGCCATGCTGGCCCAGATGACCGCCTTCCACTCCCCGGACGACCTGCTGATCGCGGTGGTCACCGCGGGCCGCGCCAAGCAGCAGTGGGAGTGGGCCAAGTGGCTGCCCCACAACCAGCATCCGACCATTGTGGACGGTATCGGTCCGTTGCGGATGATCGGCAGCTCGCTTGGCCAGGTCGAACACTGGCTCGACGAGTTCCTGCGCGATCGGCAGCGGTTCACCCGCAACGCCACCCCGCAGACCGACCAGCCGCACGTGGTGATCGTCATCGACGACGGCGACATCACCCTCGAGGAGAACATCATCCTCGAGGAGGGCCTTGTCGGCGTGACCCTGCTCGACCTGTCCGACTCGCTGGGCAACCTGACCCAGCGCCGCGGTCTGCGCATGGTGGTCGAACCCGACCGGCTCGGCGCGCGCAGCGCGGGCGGCGTCGAGTGGTTCGGCGCCCCGGACGGGCTGACCGCCGTGGAGTCCGAGGCCCTTGCGCGCAGGCTGTCCCCGTACCGGATGGGCGCCCAACAGGACTCCGGCGACGAGGAACCGCTGCTGTCCAACCCCGGCATGCTGGAACTGCTCGGCATTCCTGGCGACCCGATGACCTTCGACGTGCAGGGTGCCTGGCGCCCGCGCCCGGTCCGGGACCGCTACCGGGTGCCCTTCGGCATCGGCGAGCAGGGGCAACAGGTCGAGCTGGACATCAAGGAAGCGGCCATGGAAGGCATGGGCCCGCACGGCCTGTGCGTCGGCGCGACCGGTTCCGGTAAGTCGGAGTTCCTGCGCACCCTGGTGCTGGCGCTGCTGTCGATGCACTCGAGTTCGTCGCTGAACATGATCTTGGTCGACTTCAAGGGTGGTGCGACGTTCCAGGGCTTCGACCCGGCACCGCACGTCGCCGCGAACATCACCAACCTGGCCGGGGACCTGACCCAGGTCGACCGGATGAAGGACGCCATCGCCGGTGAGGTCAACCGGCGGCAGGAATTGCTGTCCGGCGCCAACGCCAAGAACGTGTGGGACTACGAGAAGATGCGCGAGAACGGCGCCGATCTCGACCCGCTGCCCGCACTGTTCATCTGCATCGACGAGTTCTCCGAAATGCTGGTGGCCAAGCCCGACTTCATCGACATCTTCCTGCAGATCGGCCGCGTGGGCCGGTCGCTGCAGATGCACATGCTGCTCGCCTCGCAGCGCCTCGAAGAGGGCAAGCTGCGTGGTCTTGACACCTACCTGTCCTACCGGATCGGTCTGAAGACCTTCTCCGCGTCCGAGTCGCGCGCGGCCATCGGCGTGCCGGACGCGTTCGAACTGCCGCCCATCCCCGGCTCGGGCTACCTTGCCATCCAGGGCGAACCGATGATCCGGTTCAAGGCGGCCTACGTCTCCGGCCCGTACCGGCCCTCCGGCATGCAGGTCGCCGGTCCGTCCGCTGGGATCAGCAGCGACCGTCGGCCCAAGTACTTCGTGCCCGACTACATCGAGATCCCGAAGGAACCGGAGAAGCCCAAGAACGTTCCCCAGCCCAAGCAGGAAGAGGCCAACGAGCCCAGCCAGCTGGAGATCATCGTCGGCCGGCTGCAGGGTCAGGGCCCGCCCGCGCACGAGGTGTGGCTGCCGCCGCTGCTCGAGCCGCCGTCGCTGGACCAGCTGCTGCCGCCGGTCTCGCCGACCGAGGACCGCGGCCTCTCGCCTGCGGGCTTCTTCGGCAACTCCCGGCTCCAGGTGCCGCTGGGCATGGTCGACAAGCCGTTCGAGCAGCGCCGCGACCTGCTCTGGGCCGACCTCTCGGGTGCGGCCGGACACGGGGCGGTGGTCGGCGGTCCGCAGTCGGGCAAGTCGATGCTGCTGCGTACGTTGGTCATGTCGATGGCGCTCACGCACACCCCCGAGGAAGTGCAGTTCTACTGCCTCGACCTCGGTGGTGGCACCCTGGCCACGTTGACCGGCCTGCCGCACGTCGGTGGCGTCGCGGGCCGGTTGGACCCGGACCTGGCTCGCCGGATGGTGGCCGAGATGAGCGCGCTGATCACCGAGCGGGAGCAGCGCTTCCGCGACCAGGGTATCGACTCGATGATCGAGTTCCGCAACCGCAGGCGGGCAGGCCAGATCCAGGACGACCCCTACGGCGACGTGTTCGTGTTGGTCGACGGCTGGCTCAACTTCCGGCAGGAGTTCGAGGCGCTCGAGCCGCAGATCACGGCACTGGCCGCGCAGGGTCTGTCCTACGGCGTACACGTGATCGTCTCGGCCAACCGGTGGGCGGAGATCCGGCCCGCGCTCAAGGACCTGCTCGGCACCCGCTTCGAGCTGCGCCTCGGTGACCCGTCCGAGTCCGATGTGGACCGTCGCGCCGCCGTCAACGTCCCGGCCGGACGGCCAGGACGCGGTATCACAAGGGACAAGCTGCACTTCCTCGTCGGCCTGCCGCGCATCGACGCCTCCGCCGATTCGGAGTCGGTCAGTGCCGGCATCCAGGACGCGGCCGGGAAGATCCGCGCTGCCTGGCGGGGCAGGCCCGCGCCGCAGGTCCGACTCCTGCCCGACCTGCTGCCTTACGAGCAGCTACCCGCGCTGCGCGGCAACAAGAAGGAACTCGTCCCGATCGGCGTCAACGAGGACGCCTTGGCCACCGTGTTCCTGGACTTCGACGCCGAGCCGCACTTCGCGATCTTCGCCGACGGCGAATCGGGCAAGACGAACCTGCTGCGCGCGATCGTGCGCGGCATCATGACCAACTACACGCCCAAGGAAGCCGTCATCCTGCTGGTCGACTACCGGCGCACGATGCTCGGCTTCATCAACACCGACCACCTGCTCTCCTACGCCGTGTCGGCCAACCAGCTCAACGGCATGGTGAAGGACGTGCGCGGGTCCATGGAGGGCAGGCTGCCCGGTCCGGACGTCACCCAGGAACAGCTGCGCAACCGCTCCTGGTGGAAGGGCCCCGACCTGTTCGTCATCGTCGACGACTACGACCTTGTCGCGACCCAGGCCGGTAACCCGCTGCAGCCGCTGTCGGAATTCCTGGCCCAGGCGAAGGACGTCGGCCTGCACATGGTCGTGGCCCGTCGTACCGGTGGTGCCGCGCGGTCCACCTTCGACCCGATCATCGGCAAGCTCAAGGAAATCTCCAGCCCTGGCTTCGTCGGCAGCGGCAGCAAGGACGAGGGCGTGCTGTGGGGCACGGTCAAGCCGAGCGCGCAGGCGCCGGGTCGAGGCGTGATCATCAGCCGTAAGCTGGGCCAGCAGCGCATGCAGGCGGCCTGGGTGCAGCAGGAGCAGTAGACCCCATAGTTGTTGCAGCGAACTGGTTTCCGCTTGGCGTGAGGGCTCATCTTGACATTGCGGGTCGCCGTCGACTTCGGCACCACGAGCACGTGCGTTGTGGTGTCCGTCGACGGCGGCGAACCGCAGGTCGTGATGGTCGAGGGCGGCAGCCCGGTGATGCCATCCGCGGTGTTCGCGGCGGCTGACGGCACGCTGTTCGTCGGCCAGGAGGCCGAACGGCAGGCCGCGATCGACCCGGCCCGCTACGAGCCGAACCCGAAGCGGCGCATCGACGAGGGCGACCTGCTGCTCGGCAACAGCGTCCTCGGCGTCGTCGACGTGGTCCGCGCCGTGCTCTCGCGCGCGGTCGGCGAGGCCCGCAGGGTGGCCGGCGGCGCTCCGGTCGACCTGCTCGTGCTCACCCATCCCGCCGACTGGGGCCCGGTCCGCACCAGGGTGCTCCGCCAGGCCGGCAACGGCCTCGGCACCGACATCGTGCTGGTCCCCGAGCCGGTGGCCGCCGCCGTGTTCCATGCCGCCCGGCACGGCCTCGGCGAGGGCGCGGCCATCGCCGTGCTCGACGTCGGCGGCGGCACGGTCGACGTGAGCGTGGTCCGCAAGGAAGCCGGCGCCGGCCCGTCCGGGTTCCGGGTGCTGGCCACGCACGGCGACCCCAACTTCGGCGGCGCCGACATCGACCAACTCCTGCTCGACCAGATCGGCGCCACGTTCACCGGGCCGGAGGAGTCGGGCTGGCACGCGCTCATGACCGGCCAGGACATGTCCGACCGGCGCAGGCGCCGGATGCTGCGGCAGGACGTGCGCGGTGCCAAGGAGACCCTGTCCCGGCACACCTACACCGACGTGCCGCTCCCGCCGCCCTTCCCCGACGCCCACGTGACCCGCGCCGACCTGGAGAAACTGCTCGCCGAACCGCTCGGCAGTGCCGCGACGCTCACCGCGGACACCATCGCCTCGGCCGGCCTGCGCCCCGATCAGTTGGCCGCGGTGTTCCTGGTCGGCGGGTCGAGCCGGATCCCGCTGATCGCCCGATTGGTCCGGGAACGCATCGGCGTGCTGCCGACCACGCTGGACGCGCCCGAGACCGTGGTCTGCCGGGGCGCGCTGCGCGCGGTCGCGGTCGACCCGATGCGCACCGGCCCCACCCCCCAACTCGCCCAGCCTCGCCGCGCCGGACCGCCGTATGCCCCAACGCCCCAGTCGCCCTACGCCCCGCCGCCCTCGTCGTCCGGGCTCCCGTCGTCCGGGCCCTCGGCTCAGCCCGTCTACCGGCAGGCCGGCCCGCCCACCCTGGCCCCGCCGCCCGGCCCGGCCAAGCGGAGCCGTCGCGGCCTGTACACCTCCATCGGCGCGCTGGCCGCTGTCGTCGTGGCGGTCGCCGCGGTGCTGGTGTTCGTGCACCCGTTCTCCTCGGCCGCGCCGCCTGCTCCGGCCGGCAAGGTCATCGCCGAGTACGACTACCGGTTCACCGCGCCGACCGGCTGGGCCCAGTCCGGCGGTTCGGACGCCCAACTCGAGGTGCGGATCGCACCCGGCGGTTCGGCCACCGCGCCACAATCGATATATGTGGCGGAATTCCGGCTGAACTTCGACAGCGGCACGAATCGCGCGCAGGCGGTGTCGCAATTGCGGCAGCTGGTCGCCAACAGCGGGTATCAGGATTTCAATTCGCAGATGAACTACGCGAATCGGAGCGTCGTTTACTATCGAGAATCGCAGGGCACGTCAACGGTCGACTGGTACGTGCTGTTTCAGGGCAAGTTTCAGGTGAGCGTCGGCTGTTCCTACCCGAACGGCGCGAGCGCCGCGATCGACGCGCAGTGCCGGCAGGTGGTCGGCGGGATGAACATCAGCGGCTGACCCGCTGGAAACTGGGGAGGATCCGATGACCGGAGCGGGTGGCGATCCGATGGCGGGTTTCGGCGCCGAACTCGACGCAGCGGTGGCGCGAGCGCGCAGAGTCGCGGCGGAGTCCCGCGAGACCAGCGCGAAGTTCCGCAGGGAAACACGGCAACTCGCGGCGGGCATGCGTGCGGGCGCGGTGCGTCCCACGTCCGAAACGGACCTCACCGCCGAACATCTGCGCCGCGCGGCAACCGGCTTCCGCACCGACAACGGTCTGCCGGTCGAGTCGCTGCCCTCGGGCAGCGAATTGCTTGTGCAATCAAAACCGGAGCCGGTCACGCCGAGTGGTTCGAGGACCACACCTTCGGGACGCCGAAACCCCTATCCGGATGACGATGACGAGGACTTTTCGCAAGAGCGAATCATGTTCTGATTCAATTCGCGGCTGCGAACGTTAACGCAAGCAACGACCTTCGAAGAAAACGCGACAAGGTGGAACCAGACGTGGCAGTGTCTTCGTCGCAGGGGATGTACGGGCAAGAACGTGAACATCCCGAACCAAGACTTTGAAGGGGGCCATACCCATGGCTGGAAGCTTCAAGACCGGTGCTGATGAACTGCAGCGGGCCGGGACGCAGATGGAGGACACCAACTCCCAGCTGATGTCCAACCTGAGCAAGCTCGCCAGCGAGTGCGAGCAGATCCGGGGCACCTGGCAGGGTGCGGCTGCCATCGCGTTCACCAACTTGATGTCGCGGTTCGAGGAAGACGCCAAGAACCTCAACAACTCGCTTCAGCAGATCTCCGAGGCGATCGGCGCCAACGCGACCAACTACCGCCAGCAGGAGCAGGAAGCCCAGCAGTCGATGTCCAGCATCACCAACACCCTCGGTGGCTGAGCGGTTTCCGAGTAGTTCCGGTCAACGTCAACACACCCGAATAACACACAAACTTTGAGGGAGTAACGCCATGGGCGACAGCATCAGTGTAAGTTTTGGCGAACTGGAGGCCCTGGGCGGCCAGATCCAGTCCACCGCCACCGGGATCGAGGGCGAGCTGGACAGCCTGCGTCAGCAGATCTCGAACCTGGACGCCCTCTGGGAAGGTGCCGCGGGCTCCGGCTTCCAGGCCACCAAGGCCAAGTGGTTCCAGGCCGCCGACGACCTGCGTTCGGTGCTGGCCGCCATCGGTAGCGCGATCTCCGCTGCCGAGCAGGCCTACCGGGCGACTGAGGGCAAGAACGCCTCCGCTTGGGGCTGATCGACCAAGTGCACTTACGGGCCCCGGGAACATTCCCGGGGCCTGTTGCTGTGCGCACGTTTTCTCATCAGACGCTGGCAATCCTGTCCTGGTCGGCCGAAACTCCATCCAGTTGGCGCTGGACCCGGTCGGCGTCCGGGAGTCGGTGCTGCACGCGGTAGAGCCGCAACGCCTCGCGCCATGCCGTCGTCGCCCCTGCCGCGTCCCCGAGCGCGTCGT
>DASYBO010000460.1:0-7750 GCA_036500685.1 Pseudonocardiaceae bacterium
CCTGCCGCTGGCGGGCTCGGGCACGATCGCGCCACGGGAGCGCAGCAGCGCCACGTTGTCCTGTGTCGCCGGGTGCTCCCACATCTCGGTGTGCATGGCCGGGAAGAACGCGACCGGCGCCCTCGTGGTCAGCAGGGTCGCGGTGAGCAGGTCGTCGGCCTGGCCGTGCGCGGCCTTGGCCAGCAGGTCCGCCGTGGCCGGCACCACGATGACCAGGTCGGCCCTGCGGCCCAGCCGCACGTGCGGCACCTCGGGCACGTCGGCGAAGACCCCGGTGTGCACCGGATGGCCGGACAGCGCCTCGAAGGTGGCAGCGCCGACAAAGTGCAGCGCGGCCTCGGTCGGCACGACTCGGACATCGTGGCCCGATTCGGTCAGCCGACGCAGAACCTCGCACGCCTTGTACGCGGCGACCCCACCGCCGACGCCAAGAATGACGAAAGGCTTGGTGGGGTCGTCGGCAGGACTTGACGCTGGCACGCTCACAACATCGACAATCGCACGGTTTCCCGCGTTTGTCGCCCGTGAGCTGGGTTACTCGCCCTCGGTGTGTTCCAGCAGCCCTGCGTGGATCTCGCGCATCGCGATCGACAGCGGCTTCTCGCGAGGACCCGGCTCGACCAGCGGACCGACGTACTCGAGCAGGCCCTCACCGAGCTGCGCGTAGTAGTCGTTGATCTGGCGGGCCCGCTTGGCTGCGTAGATGACCAGCGCGTACTTGGAGCTGACCTGCTCGAGCAGGTCGTCGATGGGCGGGTTGGTGATGCCCTCTGGGGTGTCCATGTGGGCGCCCAGCTGGATGGGGTTGGTCACGCGCAACTCTCCTGCGGGTCGAAAGCACAAAGGTGTCGCAACCCCGGCCAACCACATCCGCGCCGCTCGGGCAGGGCGTCAGGACGGGGACTGCGCTATCAAGGTTAGCAACTCGTCAGCGGCGGCTCGCACATCGGCATTGACAACGACCGCGTCGAACTCGTCCGATGCGGAAAGTTCGTCCTTCGCGGCGGCCAGCCGACGCTCCACGATCTCCGGGTTCTCGGTGCCGCGCGAGGTCAGTCGCTCGACCAGAACGGTCCAGGAGGGCGGCTGGATCATCACCATGAACGCGCTCGGCCAGGCCGCCCTGACCTGCCGCGCACCCTGCACCTCGATCTCCAGGATCGCGGGTTTGCCCTGGTCAAGCGCTTGTTCGACCGGGCGGCGTGGGGTGCCGTAGCGGTTGCCCGCGTATTCGGCGTGCTCAAGCAGTTGGTTCTCGCCGACCAGCTTGTCGAACGTCGCGTTGTCGACGAAGTGGTAGTGCGAGCCGTTCACCTCGCCCGGTCGGGGCGGACGAGTGGTGACCGAAACGCTGAAGTAGATATCCGGATAACGCCGCCGGAGTTCGGTGAGCACGCTGGTCTTGCCGACACCAGAGGGTCCAGCTACCACGATGAGTCGGGGGCGGACGACAATCGAGCCGTCGCCCACCCCCAACCCGGTGCCTGTCACTCGCCGCTGAACTCGGCGAGCAGCGCCTTGCGCTGCCGCTCGCCCAGGCCACGCAGCCGGCGGCTCGGAGCAATCTCAAGACGCTCCATGATCTGCGCCGCGCGCACCTTGCCGACGCCCGGCAGGGACTCCAGCAACGCGGACACCTTCATCTTGCCAAGGACCTCATCGTTCTGAGCGGCAGCCAGGACGTCCTTCAAAGTAGTGCCGCCGCGCTTGAGGCGCTCCTTGAGCTCAGCCCGGGTGCGACGAGCGGCAGCCGCCTTCTCCAGCGCTGCAGCCCGCTGCTCCTCGGTCAGCTGCGGAAGGGCCACGATCTCCTCCGTGGTGTGGGTGTTTCCTCTGGATCGGTGCCGCGACCGTACCGACAGTGAGTGAGCGAAGACAACGTGGGTCGGGATTCCAACGTGGTTGTTTCGATCTGGTCCAACCACCCGGTCGGGTGGCGTGACCACGGCCGTAGTCGCAGCGAGACGAAGTCCTACCAAGGACTTCCCCCGGCTTGATTACCACCACCCGTGTGTCTTGGCGAGACCCTCTGTGATATTGGGAAATATCGCTTTTACCCAATATCACTCTGCGTAGCTGCAAATTGCAGTATTCTCGCAGTTCAGTGCGTTGCGACGAATTCGATCAGCTCAGCCTGAATACGCAACGCGGCCGACCGCAGAGACACTTCGTCCGGCCCGTTGCGCAAAATATCGCGTGAAGACGACGGCAGGACGCGCGGCAATTCCGCGCCGAAAACCGCGCCGAGGTCGGCCACGGTGCCCCCTTGTTGGCCGAATCCGGGCGCCAGGATGGGCCCGTTGAGGCCGCCGAGAGCCAGCTCGGAGCGGCCAACAGTGGCGCCGATCACTACGCCGACATCCCCGAGCGGCGAGAAATTCTGATTCCTGAGCGCCGCGGAATCAATAATTGACTGGGCAACGCTTCCCCCACTCGGAGCAATCGCACGTTGCACCGTCGGCCCTTCCGGATTGGACGTGAGCGCGAGCACGAAGACTCCCCGTCCGGTTTTGTCCGCCAGATCCAGCGCGGGCGCGAGCGAGTCGAAACCCAGATATGGCGAGAGCGTCACCGCGTCCGCGGCGAGCGGCGACCCGTCCGCGAGATAGGCGGCCGCATAGGCGTCCATCGTCGACCCGATGTCGCCGCGCTTGACGTCAAGAAACACCAGTGCTCCCGCCGCCCGCGCCCGCGCGATCAACCGCTCCAGCACGGCCACACCCGCCGAACCGTGCGACTCGAAAAACGCCGACTGCGGTTTCAGCACCGCCACGGCGCCGCCCAGCGCGTCCACACAGATGTCCGCGAAGCGCTCAAGGCCCGACGCGTCCACCGGCAGTCCCCAGGCCGTCAACAGGCCAGGATGCGGATCAACACCGACGCACAGCGGTCCACGAGCCGCCATGGCGGCGGCCAACCGCGCCCCGAACCGCCCTTCGACCTTGTTCGCAGGCTCGGCCTTGTTCGACCC
Source organism: Pseudonocardiaceae bacterium (assembly GCA_036500685.1). Taxonomy (GTDB): domain Bacteria; phylum Actinomycetota; class Actinomycetes; order Mycobacteriales; family Pseudonocardiaceae; genus CAJCJE01. Next base: position 2,972 of record DASYBO010000460.1, read on the forward strand.
GTCGGATTTCACCGTCGGCCCACTGGTTTCTCCCGCGCTGGACACCGCACCTCCACCCGCAGCCAACCGGCCGCGCATTTGTCCTGGCATCCCCGCCGCACCACCGCCGCCGCGCTGACCGATTCGGTCGATGACGCGAAGATGCTCCTTGTCAATTCAGTTTTCGCAAAAAGCCCGAGTTATCCACATCGCCCCCGCCCATCCACAACTCCGCCCTTCCGTTTTGGATCGACCCCCACAAGATCGATACGCTGGAAGCGGGGTGCCGCCCCCCTGGGAGGGCGGGGGCTGCCCGCAGGGCGTTCGAAAACGGGGGGTGGGTTGGGTAGGGGGACGTTCGGGGTCTTCGATTCAGGGGTTGGGGGTTGGCTTTCCCTGGCCCATCGGGATGGGCCCGGGTTCGGATTGTGCGCGGCCCTTGTGCAGGATCGCCTGTAGTTCCTGGAGGGGGCGCACGCCGACGTCGTCGAACGTGAGCGCTTCGATGCCGTGCACGGCCGCCGCCGCTCCCTGGATGGTGGTGATGCACGGGATGGCCTTGGCAACGGCCGCCGTGCGGATCTCGTAGCCGTCGATGCGGGGGCCGTAGTTGCCGTACGGGGTGTTGATGATGATGTCGACCTCGCCGGCGTGGATCATGTCCACGATGTTGTCGGGGCCTTCGAAGTGCTTGCGCACCACGGTGCACGGGATGCCGTTGCGCCGCAGCACTTCAGCCGTGCCGGCGGTCGCGAGGACCTTGAAGCCGAGATCGGCGAGGCGCTTGACGGGGAAGATCATCGCCCGCTTGTCCCGGTTGGCGACCGAGACGAACACTCGGCCGGACGTGGGCAGCGAGCCGTAGGACGCGGTCTGCGACTTGGCGAACGCCTTGCCGAAGGACGTGTCGATGCCCATCACCTCGCCGGTGGACTTCATCTCCGGGCCGAGCAGCGAGTCGACGCCCTTGCCCTCCGGCGTGCGGAAGCGGTGGAAGGACAGGACCGCTTCCTTGACCGCGACCGCGGCGTCGTCGGGCAGGTCGGCGCCGTCGCCATGGGCGGGCAACAGGCCCTCGGCGCGCAGGGCGGCGATGCTCGCGCCGAGCATGACTCTGGCTGCCGCCTTGGCGATCGGCACCGCGGTCGCCTTGGACACGAACGGGACGGTGCGCGAGGCCCTCGGGTTGGCTTCCAGGACATAGAGCACGTCGTCCTTGAGCGCGTACTGGACGTTGAGCAGCCCGCGTACGCCGACCCCCCGCGCGATGGCCTCGGTGCTGCGCCGCACGGCCGCGAGGTCGGCCCGGCCGAGGGTGATCGGCGGGAGGGCGCAGGAGGAGTCGCCGGAGTGGATGCCGGCCTCCTCGATGTGCTCCATCACGCCGGCCAGGAACAGCTCGTCGCCGTCGTAGAGGGCGTCGACGTCGATCTCGATGGCGTCGTCGAGGAACCGGTCGACCAGCACCGGGTGCTCCGGGGTGACCTCGGTGGCGCGCTTGATGTAGCCGGCGAGGCTCTGCTCGTCGTAGACGATCTCCATGCCGCGCCCGCCGAGCACGTAGGAGGGCCGTACGAGCACCGGGTAGCCGATCTCGTCGGCGATGCGCTTGGCGCCCGCGAACGAGGTGGCCGTGCCGTAGCGCGGGGCAGGCAGGTTGGCGGAAGACAGCACGTCGCCGAAGGCGCCGCGGTCCTCGGCGAGGTGGATGGCGTCGGCCGGGGTGCCGACGATCGGCACGCCCGCTTCGGTGAGCCGCTTGGCCAGGCCGAGCGGGGTCTGACCGCCGAGCTGCACGATCACGCCTGCCACCGGGCCGGAGGCCTGCTCGGAGTGCACGGCCTCCAGCACGTCCTCGAAGGTGAGCGGTTCGAAGTAGAGCCGGTCCGCGGTGTCGTAGTCGGTGGACACCGTCTCCGGGTTGCAGTTGATCATCACGGTCTCGAACCCGGCCTCGCGCAGCGCCATGGCCGCGTGCACGCACGAATAGTCGAACTCGATGCCCTGCCCGATCCGGTTCGGACCGGAGCCGAGGATGATCACCTTGGGCCGGTCCGGCTGCGGCTCGACCTCGGTCTCCGCGTCGGGGTCGGATTCGTAGGCCGAGTAGTGGTACGGCGTGTGCGCCTCGAATTCGGCCGCACAGGTATCGACAGTCTTGAACACCGGGCGGACGCCGAGCCGGTGCCGGAGGGTGCGCACCCCGTCCTCACCTGCGAGTTCGGGCCGCAGCGCGGCCACCTGACGGTCGGAAAGACCGCTGCGCTTGGCCAACCGGAGCAGTTCCGCATTCAGCACCGGAACTTCTTCCAGCTGAGTGCGCAGTTCGAGCAGGGAGGCGATCTGGTCGACGAACCACGGGTCGATGCCGGAGGCCGCGCTGACCTGTTCGACGCTCGCGCCGAGCCGCAGCGCGCGTTCGACCGTGTAGAGGCGGCCGTCGTGGCCGGCGCGCACAGCGTCCAGAGTGGACTCCAGCGTCGCATCGGCCGGGTCCGGAGTGGTCCAGAAGCCGGCGGCCTTGGTTTCCATCGAGCGCAACGCCTTGCCGAGCGCCTCGACGAAATTGCGGCCGATGGACATGGCCTCGCCGACCGATTTCATCGTGGTGGTCAGCGTCGGGTCCGCACCCGGGAATTTCTCGAACGCGAAGCGCGGCACCTTCACCACGACGTAGTCGAGCGTCGGTTCGAACGACGCCGGGGTTTTTCCGGTGATGTCGTTGAGAATTTCGTCGAGGGTGTAGCCGATGGCCAGCTTCGCGGCGATCTTGGCGATCGGGAAACCGGTCGCCTTGGAGGCCAGCGCCGACGAGCGCGACACTCGCGGGTTCATCTCGATGACGACGAGCCGACCGGTTTCGGGATGTACCGCGAACTGGATGTTGCAGCCGCCGGTGTCCACGCCGACCTCGCGCAGCACGTCGATACCGACGTCGCGCATGTGCTGGTACTCGCGGTCGGTCAACGTCATGGCCGGCGCGACGGTGACCGAGTCGCCGGTGTGCACGCCCATCGGGTCGATGTTCTCGATCGAGCAGATCACCACGACGTTGTCGTTGCGGTCCCGCATGAGTTCGAGCTCGAACTCCTTCCAGCCGAGCACGCTCTCCTCGATCAGCACCTCGTGCACCGGCGATTCGGCGAGGCCGCTGGACGCGAGCCGGTCCAGTTCCTCGTCGGTGTGCGCCATGCCGGAACCGAGGCCACCCATGGTGAACGAGGGCCGGATGACAACCGGCAGGCCGAGGTCGGCGACGGTCTGCTTGACGTCCTCCATGGACTTGCAGACCGCGCTGCGCGGCACTTCGCCGCCGACGGCGCGGACGATGTCCTTGAACCGCTGCCGGTCCTCGCCTCGGTTGATCGCCTCGATGTCGGCGCCGATCAGTTCGACGTTGTAGCGCTCCAGCACGCCGCGTTCGGCCAGCGCGACCGCGGTGTTCAGCGCGGTCTGGCCTCCGAGGGTGGCCAGGATCGCGTCGGGGCGTTCGCGGGCGATCACCTTTTCCACGAACTCGGGGGTGATCGGTTCGATGTAGGTGGCGTCGGCGAACTCGGGGTCGGTCATGATCGTCGCCGGGTTGGAGTTGACCAGCGACACCCGCAGGCCCTCCGCGCGCAGTACGCGGCAGGCCTGGGTGCCGGAGTAGTCGAACTCGCAGGCCTGGCCGATCACGATCGGGCCCGATCCGATGACGAGGACGTGTTTGAGATCCGTGCGCTTGGGCATCAGCGCGTCCCTGCCTTCCGCATCAGGTCGACGAATTCGTCGAAGAGGCCGGCCGCGTCGTGTGGGCCCGCCGCGGCCTCGGGGTGGTACTGCACGGAGAACGCGGGCGCGTCGAGGCAGCGCAAGCCCTCGACGGTGCCGTCATTCGGGCAGTAGTGGCTGAACTCAGCGGCGCCGAACGGGGAGTCGAACCGCTCCCCCGGCTCGCCTTCAAGGGCGAAACCGTGGTTCTGCGCGGTGATCGACACCTTGCCGGTCGCGCGGTCGATGACCGGCACGTTGATGCCGTGGTGGCCGAAGCGCAGTTTGTAGGTGGACCGGCCGAGCGCCCGGCCGAGGATCTGGTTGCCGAAGCAGATGCCGAACAGCGGAACCCGCTTCGACAGCGTGCCCTTGGCCAGTTCGACGGCGTGGTCGGCGGTCGCCGGGTCGCCAGGGCCGTTGGCGAAGAACACGCCGTCCGGTTCGACCGCGAGCAGATCGTCCATTGTGGATGAATAGGGCAGCACGTGCACCTCGATGCCGCGCGCGGCCATCATCCTGGGCGTGTTCGACTTGATACCGGAGTCCAGTGCGGCCACTCGGAACCGGCGCTCGCCGACCGAGGGCACCACGTAGGTCTCCTCGGTGCTGACCTCGCCTGCCAGGTCGGCGCCGACCATCTGGCTGGAACCCAGCACGGTGTCCAGCATCTGCTGCTTGTCGGCCAGCGCGGACCCGGAGAAGATGCCGGCGCGCATGGCGCCGCTCTCCCGGATGTGCCTGGTCAGCGTCCTGGTGTCCACACCGGCGATGCCGACGACACCCTGGCTGACCAGTTCCTCGTCGAGACCGCGGCGGGAGCGCCAGTTGGACGGGGTGCGCGCGGGATCGCGGATGACGTAGCCGGCCACCCAGATACGACCGGACTCGTCGTCCTCGTCGTTCCAGCCGGTGTTGCCGATCTGCGGCGCGGTCTGGACCACGATCTGCCGGTGGTAGGACGGGTCGGTCAGGGTCTCCTGATAGCCGGTCATGCCGGTGCAGAACACCACCTCCCCCAGTGTCGCGCCCAGCGCGCCGTAACCG
>DASYBO010000461.1:0-19186 GCA_036500685.1 Pseudonocardiaceae bacterium
GTGGGTGCCCTGGGCACGGGGGCCACCAGGGCGTCGGCGACGTGGGCCAGTCGGCTGCCTATGTCACGTAGCTCGGCCGCGAGCCGTAAGAGTCGGTCTTCCTCCGGTGCCATGGCAGTAGTGTCGAATCCTTGCCCACCCCTGGGCACCCGTAGTTCGACTCATTTTCCGGACACGGTCCGGACACGCGCGGTGCTCAGCCGCGCAGGAGGTTGCGGGCCATCACCATGCGCTGGATCTGGTTGGTGCCCTCGTAGATCTGGGTGATCTTGGCGTCGCGCATCATGCGTTCGACCGGGAAGTCGCGGGTGTAGCCGGCACCGCCGAAGAGTTGGACGGCGTCGGTGGTGACCTCCATGGCGACGTCGGAGGCGAAGCACTTGGCGGCGCTGGAGATGAAGCCGAGGTTCGGCTCGCCGCGCTCGGCCTTTGCCGCCGCAACGTAGACCATGTGCCGGGCGGCTTCGACCTTCATGGCCATGTCGGCGAGCATGAACTGGACGCCCTGGAATTCGGCGATGTTCTTGCCGAACTGCTTGCGCTCCTTGACGTACGCGATTGCCGCGTCGACCGCGCCCTGGGCGATGCCGACGGCTTGGGCGCCGATGGTCGGGCGGGTGTGGTCGAGGGTGCGCAGGGCGGTTTTGAGGCCGGTGCCGGGTTCGCCGATGATGCGGTCGGCCGGGATGGTGCAGTCGGTGAAGTAGATCTCCCTTGTCGGGGAGCCCTTGATGCCGAGCTTGCGTTCCTTCGGGCCGACCTCGAACCCGGGGTCGTCGGCGTGCACGACAAAGGCCGAGATGCCGTTGGCCGGCTTGGCCGCGTCGGGGTCGGTCACGGCCATCACGGTGTACCACTTGGATTCGCCCGCGTTGGTGATCCACGCCTTGGTGCCGTTGAGCACCCAGTGGTCGCCGTCGAGGCGGGCCCTTGCCCGCATGGACGCGGTGTCCGAACCGGCTTCCCGCTCGGACAGCGCGTAGGAGGCCATCTCACCCTCGGCGATCTTGGGCAGCACCTGGCGCTTGAGGTCCTCGGACGCGGACAGGATGATCGGCATGGTGCCGAGCTTGTTGACCGCGGGGATCAGCGAGGACGACGCGCAGACCCTGGCGACCTCCTCGATGAGGATGCAGGTGGCCACCGAGTCGGCGCCCTCGCCGTCGTACTCCTCGGGGATGTGCACGGCGTGGAAACCGGAGCGCACCAGCGCGTCGCGGGCTTCGGCCGGGTAGCGCTCGTCCTCGTCGACCTGGGCGGCGTAGGGCGCGATCTCCTTCTCCGCCATGGCGCGCACTGCCTCGCGCAGCGCCTCGTGCTCGTCGGCAAGCTGGTAGGTGCCGAAGCTGGCGTCCATGGTGGTTACCTTTCAGTAGCTTGTCCCAGCGACGATGTTAGCGCTTGTTCACGTCGTCGGGTCCACCCGTACGAGGGTGATTCAGCGCATGCGCGCGCTGCAGCGCGGCGTCCTTGTCCAGCACCAGTTGTTCCAGGCCCTGCTGGAAGTTGACCATCCGCTTCCGCAGCACCTTGTCGGTCGCGGCCAGGATCCGCACGGCCAGCAGACCCGCGTTGCGCGCGCCGCCGATCGACACGGTCGCGACCGGGATACCGGCCGGCATCTGCGCGATGGACAGCAGCGAGTCCATGCCGTCGAGGTACTTGAGCGGGACCGGGACGCCGATCACCGGAAGGACGGTTGCCGAGGCGACCATGCCGGGGAGATGGGCCGCGCCGCCCGCGCCCGCGATGATCACCTGGAGGCCGCGCTCCGCCGCCGAGCCGGCGTAGTCGAGCATCCGGTGCGGGGTGCGGTGCGCCGAGATGACCGCGACCTCATGGGTGACCTCGAACTCCGCGAGTATCTGCGCGGCGGCCTGCATCGTCGGCCAGTCGGAGTCGCTGCCCATGATGACGCCGACTTTGGGGGCCTCGTCCTGAGCCACTTGGGATTCCTTCCGAGATCGGTGAGTCAGCCGTGGATGTCGTAGCCGTCGGCCCAGCGGGCGGTGGCCAGCCAGTTCGCGGCCAGGGTCGCGGTTCGTCTCGCCACCGCGAGGTCGTCGCCCAGCACGGTGACATGTCCTACTTTGCGGCCCGGCCGCTCCGCTTTGCCATAGAGCTGCACGCGCGCGGCCGGGAATCGGGCGAAGAGGTGGTGCAGGCGCTCGTCGACGCCCATCTTCGGGGCGACGTCCGCGCCGAGCACGTTCGCCATCACGGTGACCGGGGCAAGGGCTTCGGTCGAGCCGAGCGGGTAGTCGAGCACGGCGCGCAGGTGCTGCTCGAACTGGGAGGTGCGGGCGCCGTCGATGGTCCAGTGGCCGGAGTTGTGCGGGCGCATGGCCAGCTCGTTGACGACGAGGCCGGTGTCGGTCTCGAACAGTTCGACGGCTAGCACGCCGACCACGTTCAGCTCGCCGGCGATGCGCAGCGCGAGCTGTTGCGCCTGGTCGGCCAGGTCGGGTGCGAGGTCGGGGGCGGGGGCCAAAACCTCAACGCAGATGCCGTTGACCTGCACGGTTTCCACCACCGGCCACGCTGCGCCCTGGCCGAACGGGGAGCGGGCGATCAACGCGGCCAGTTCGCGGCGCATGGTGACGCGTTCCTCGACCAGCAGCGGGGTGCCCGCGTCGAGCAGCTCGGCGACCTGGGTGCGGGCCTGGACGGGGTCGTCGAGCATCCAGACGCCGCGACCGTCGTAGCCGCCGCGGGTGGCCTTGAGCACGCAGGGCCAGCCGTGATCGCCGCCGAAGGCGAGCACCGCGGCGACCGATTCGATCGGAGCGTAAGCCGGTACCGGGATGTTCAGCTCGGCGAGTTTGTGGCGCATCACCAGTTTGTCCTGCGCGTGCACCAGCGCGTCGGGGCCGGGATGCACGCGGTGGCCGTCGGCGACGAGGGCGCGCAGATGCTCGGCCGGCACGTGTTCGTGGTCGAAGGTGAGGACGTCGACCTCGGCCGCGAACGAGCGCAGCGCGGCGAGGTCGGTGTGGCTGCCGATGGTGGTTTCCGGGGTGACCAGCGGCGCGGGCTCATCGGCCGAGATGGCCAGTACGCGCAGGGACTGGCCGAGGGCGATGGCCGCCTGATGGGTCATCCTGGCGAGCTGGCCGCCGCCCACCATGCCGACAACGGGAAGGCCGGTTCGAGGGTCCACAAGCCCGGACCCTAAACGGCTGATGAACTGCGGATTTCACCGGGGAGTGGGCCGAGCCGCGCGAAGTGGCCGGGCCCACACCGGGCTCACCAGGTGATCGGGAGGGCGCGAAGGCCGTAGATTATCGCGCTGTGTTTGAACGACAGTTCCTCGAACGGCACGGCCAACCGGATGGTCGGGATGCGCCGGTAGAGGGTGCCGAGCACCTCGCGCAGTTCGACCCTGGCCAGTTGCTGACCGACGCACTGGTGCACGCCGAAGCCGAAGGCGAGATGGGTGCGGGCCTCGCGGCCGATGTCGAGGTTGTCCGGGTCGGGGTAGATCTGTTCGTCGCGGTTGCCGGCGGCCAGCGCGCCGATCAGCCATTCACCCGCCTTCACGGTCCGGCCGGCGATCTCGACGTCCTCGGTGGCATAGCGCAGCAGGCCGAAGTGGATCACGGTCAGGTACCGCAGCAGTTCCTCCACAGCCGACTCGGCCAGCGACGAGTCTTCGATCAGCCGGGCGAACTGGGTCGGGTTGCGCAGCAGGGTGAGGGTGCCCAGCCCGATCATGTTCGCGGTGGTCTCGTGTCCGGCGACCAGCAGGATGAGGCCGATCTCCACCAGTTCCCGGATGCTCAGGTCCACGCCGGTTTCGCGGGCGCGCAGGATCAGCCTGCCGAGCAGGTCGTCCTCGGTGGGGGCGGCCAGTCTGGGCCCGGCCAGTTCGCCGAGGTAGCCCAACAACTCCTCGAACGCGGCGGTCTTCACGGGCACGCTGACGTCGGAGTCGTTCATGATCGTGCTGGCTTCCTGGAACCGGTCGCGCTCCGCGTAGGGGACGCCGAGCATTTCGCAGATCACCAGGGACGGGATGGGCAAGGCGAACTCGCTGACCAGGTCGACCGGGCCGGGGGCCTTGGCCAGCATGGCGTCGATGTGCTCGTTGATGATCCGGTCGATGTAGGGCTTGAGGGCGCGCATGCGCCGGACGGTGAACTCGGAGATGAGCAGCTTGCGGATGCGGGAGTGGGCTTCGCCGTCGAGTTGGAGGATGTTGCCGGTGTTGATCGGCGCGGCGAAGTCATATCCGGGTTGGGCGTGTAGCGAGGAGGCGCCGCGCGAGCTGAGGTGCGGGTTGCCGAGCGCGGCGCGGATCTGGTTGTAGTCGGTGACCAGGTAGGCGTCGATGCCGGCCGGGCACGACACCTTGGGCAGCCCGTCGCGGGCGTGCAGAGCCGCGTAGTTCGGGTCCGGGTCGAGCGGACGGTCTACGGCCCTGGTTTTGGGGAAGACCTCGATGGAGTCGGTCACTCAACCCAAACTGGCAGTAACCGCCGCACTACCACAACCGTCATTCGGGTCAATTCCTGGCGAGGTCGGCGATGAGGCGGCAGGCGGCCTCGTGGGTGGGCGGGAGTTGCTCCAGCCAGACCGGGGGCGGGCCGATCGCGGCGAGCTGCGGGTCGACGGAGAGCCGGGCAGCGGCCGACCAGCGCAGTTCGGCGAGGCGCGCGGCGGCGCGGCCGTCGCGTTCAGCCAGCACGCCGAGGGTGGCGGGGCCGATCGCCGCGAGGGTCTGGCCACCGTCGTAGACGGCGCGCAGCGAGTCGGCGAGCAGCACCATGGCGGCCAGCCTGGACCAGCCGGAGGTGTGCGAGACGTCCGGGGAAAGCAGCACGAGCACGTACTTGTCGGATGCCGAGACGCCTTCGGCGGCGGCCTCCCGGTAGACCTCGCGGAGGCGTGCGCGCAGGTAGGCGGGGCTGGACAGGCCGGTGAGGCCGTCGGAGACCTCGGTGTGCGCGAGCTGGTCGAGCACGACGTCGGCCCAGGCCAGCGCGGTGACCCTGATCAGACGGGCGGGGGTCGCGTCGGGGTCGGGCGAGACGATGCCATCGGCGCGGCCGGGGACGTTGACGCCAGGAACCGTGAGCACGGCGTGCAGCGCGGCGAGGTCGCAGAGGGTCTCGCCGAGGCCGGCACCGGCCTCGGCGCGGGCCCGGCCGAGCCTGCGCAGCACGGGGGCTAGTTCGTCGTCGTCGAGGACGGCTTGACAGACGACGTCGATCTCGGCCAGCGGCCAGTCGTTCGGAAACGGCCATCCGGCCGCAAGGCTGGCGGTGCGCCATCGTGTGCGCAGCGCACGAAGCGCCGCGCCACGGTGGTCCTGCCAGCGACGTGGCGACACCTCACGCGTTCCCACCGGCGGATGCCCTCCATGCTCTCCGCTGCCGTTCCGGCAGACCCAATCGAAACTACTCAGTTCAGTAACACTGGGCCGGTCGCGAATCAGTTTCACACCCGGCGAGTTGCGCTGAACGAGTGATGTTCACGCGCTTCGACCACGAGACGTCACCAGATGCCCTGCGTGACGGCAGTTCAGCCGATTCCCACGGAATTACTTTCAGGAGGTAGCGTGGCGAGCCGAATTCATGTCCGTCACACTGACCTGGTCAGTGACTGCTCAGCGCATACGGGAGGGGACTCGTGGCAACCGTCCCGGCGGAAGTCCATGGTCCGAGCGACGCCGAGCTGATCGACGAGGTCCGCGGCGGCCAGATCTCCTCCTACGGCCCGCTCTACGAGCGGCATGTGACCGCCGCGTACAACCTCGCGCGCCAGCTGTCCCGCTCCACCGCCGAATCCGACGACCTGGTCTCCGAGGCGTTCGCGCGGGTCCTGGACACGTTGCGCGCCGGTCGCGGCCCGGACGTCGCCTTCCGCGCCTACCTGCTCACCGCCCTGCGGCACGTCGCCTACGACAAGACCCGGCGGGACCGGCGGCTGGAACTGGCCGAGGACGTCACCGAGGTCAGCGGGATCGACACCGAGAAGATCAGCGAGCAGTTCAAGGACACCGCGGTCGCCGGCCTGGAACGGTCGATGGCCGCGCGCGCGTTCGCCAAGCTGCCCGAACGCTGGCAGGCGGTGCTCTGGCACACCGAGATCGAGGGCCAGTCGCCCGCCGAGGTCGCGCCCCTCCTCGGCCTGACCGCCAACGGCGTGTCCGCTCTCGCCTACCGGGCGCGCGAGGGCCTGCGCCAGGCCTACCTCCAGGTCCACCTGGCCGAGACCACCGCCGAACGCTGCCGGGCCACCGTCGACAAGCTCGGCGCCTGGACCCGCGGCGGCCTGTCCAAACGCGAGACCGCGCAGGTCGAGGCCCACCTCGACGAATGCGCGCGCTGCCGGGCGCTGGCCGCGGAACTGGCCGACGTCAACGGCGCGCTGCGCCTGATCATCGCCCCGCTGGTACTCGGCGCCGGCACGGCCGGCTACCTGGCGCTGGCCGGCAAGGCCGCCGCCGGTACCGCGGTCGCGCTCGGCGCGGGCGCCGGTGGCGCGGCGGCCGGTGCGGCAGGCGGGAAAGCTGCCGCCGGTGCGGCGACTGCGTTGCCGAGGCAGCTCGCCGGTGTCGGCGGTGCCGCGGCGGCTGTTGCCGCTGCCCTGATCATCGCGCTGGCCAGCGCGACCACCCAGCACATCCCCACCGCGGCCGGGCCACCCCCGCCGCCCGTCGTCACGACGACCCCGGCGAAGCCGCCGCCCCCGGCCCAACCGAACCCGCCACCTCCGCCGCCGCCGGCCGCGCCGCCGAGCAAGACCACGCCGCCGCGTACGCCCGCGGCGCCGCCCGCGCCGGGCCAGCCGACGCTGCACGCGGCCGGGCCCGGCCAGACGATCACGCTAACGCCCGGCGGCGGCCCGGTCGACGTGCCGGTCTCCGCGAGCAACAGCGGCACCGGGCCATCCGGGCCGATCAACGCGACGCTGAACCTGCCACCCGGAGTGAGCGCGCTCGCACCGGGCCAGACCGCCGCGCCGAACCAGCCACATCCGGCCGCCGACACCTGGACGCTGCCTAGCCTGCAACAACTGCGCGAACAGGCCGCGACCGGTCAGCTGCCGCAGGTCGACTGTCCCGCCGGCACCGGCACGGTGACCTGCACGGGACCGAGCAGCCTGCAGCCGGGTCAGTCGGTGGTGCTGATGTTCCGGCTCGCCGCGGCCAAGGGCACGTCGGGCGGGACGATCACCGGGACGGTGACCGCGGGCGCTTCGATCACCGTGCAGATCACCGTCGACGTGGCCGTGCCTCCCCCGCCACCACCACCGCCGGCCGAGGACGACGTCAGCCTGTACGCGCTGGAGATCCCTGGCTGGCAGGCGCCGCCCTGGCTGCCGTCGTGGATCCTGCCCTTCGACAAGTACCCGAGCATCGACATCACCGCGCGCAACACCGGGACCAGTACGAAGACCATCGAGGTCGACCTGAACCGGACCGCGACGCTGGTGTCCAACTGGGGCGGGGTGACCTGCGCGGGCGGGAACCAGGTCACCGACTGCACGAGCACGGCCGCGATCCCGCCAGGCAAAACCATGCACCTGCGGGTCCGCCTCTACGGCGGATATCGGTTCGACTCGGTCACGGTCACCGGCGTGCTGGGCAGCGCGAGCCGGCAGGTGACGTTGGACTGCGAGGGTTGGCCGCTGCCGCCGTTCCCGCAGGCGCCGTCGCCGACCTCCCCGCCGGGGACGTCGAGTCCCTGGGTCGCACCACCCACATCGGACCCGCACCGCCGGCCCGACCCGACCACGACTCCCCCGGCAACCACGACGCCGTCCACGACCCCGCCGGTCGGGCACAACCAGCCGGGTCCGCCGCCCGTGCTGATCGGCCCGCCGCTGACGTCCAACCCGGCCCCCGCGACGAGCACGACGCCGGCCTCGACCGATCCGCCGACACCCGGTTGCACCACCCAGAACGGGCCGGGAGCCGGGCACGTCCAGCCGGGCCTGCCGGGTCTGTTGGGCTACTGCGGCGGGCCGCTGCTCGGTGGGCTGCTCGGCCCGCTCTGAGCCGCGACCGGCACCTGCTCGGTCGACGGTGCGCGCCGAGGCAGTAGCAGCGGCGTGGCCAGCATGAGCACGCCCGCCGCGGCGATGGCGATCCTCGGGCTGGTGAGCGTGGCGAGGCCGCCCCACAGCGCGGTCAGTGCGGCGATGCTCAAGCTGGTGCTGATCGACCAGGCCGACAGCACGCGCGCGACCCGTTGCCGGCCCGCGTGTTCGAGCCGGTAGGTGGCGAGCACCGGATTGAACACGCCGCAGCAGGTGACCAGGCCGAACTGCACCACCATGACCAGCACCAGCCCGGAAACGCCCGGTCCGACGAAGGCGAGACCGAGCGGCCAGCACACGCGCAGCACGCCGGCCAGGAACAGCACCCGGTGCTGACCGAAGCGCGCCACGAGCCGCCGGGACAGCCGCGAGCCGAGCAGACCGCCGACGCACGGCGCGGCGAACGCAAGGCCGAACTGCCAAGGGGCGAAGCCGAGCTGGTCGAGCATCAGGATCGACATCAGCGGCTCCGCGACCATGATCAGGCCGTTGACCAGCAGCACATTCAGGAACAGCGGGCGCAGGACCGGGCTGGTCAGGATGTGCTGCCAGCCGTCGAGCAGGTCGGCGCGGCGGGAGCGGGTCGCGGTGGGGCGGACCGGGGTCGGTTCGGGTTGGGTGATGGCGCGGATGCCGAGCGCGGAGAGCAGGTAGCTGACGCCGTCGACGATCATCGTGGTGACCGGGCCGAGCAGGCCGATCGCGGCGCCGCCGAGCGGCGGGCCGACCGTGGTCGTGGTCCACGTCGTCGACTCGAACCGGGCGTTGGCGATCAGCAGGTCTTCTGGCGGCACCAGGGCTTTGAGGTGTGCGCCGCTTGCCGCGTTGAACGCGATCTTGGCCGCGGCCACCACCACCGAGACGACCAGTAGCTGCACGAAGGTGAGCAGGCCCAGCGCATAGGCGGCCGGGACCGTGAGCAGCGCGGCGAATCGGAGAAGGTCCATGGTGATCATCACCGGCCGCTTGCGGCGGAACTCCATCCACGGCCCGAGCGGGATCGCCACCACCGCGCCCACCGCGAGACCGGCGGCGGACAGGCCGGACACCTCGGCCGGTCCCGCGTGCAGGACGAGGATGGCGACCAGCGGAAACGCGCCGAAACCGATGCCGGAGCCGTACGCGCTGACCGCGTAGGCCGCCCACAACAAACCGAACTGCCGACCGAGCGAACGCCGCACCACTGGACCTCCGCGAACAACGTCTAGTTGACCGCTGTGATCCAAGCGAGCCGTTGGCCTGCGGGCAAACAACCGACGCGTCGGCGAGCCACAACCGGCGGTTGTGTCAGCTGCTGCCTGGCGGGCCGATGCAGGCAACGGCGGCCGGGTAACCGGCGGGCACCCAGCGCTGGACGCCGACGACGTTGCGACAGGAGGCGGCGCCGCCAGGACCGGCCTCGGTCTTGATCACGGCGTACGTGGCCTGCGCGCCGCACGCCACCTTCAGGTAGTAGTTGTCGACGCAGTCGCCCGCCTTCACGTCAATGGTGAAGCAGTAGACGGCGCCGCTCGGGCCGGTGATCACCACGTACTGCTGGGCGGCGCAGCCGCTGATCTGGCCGACGGTCTTGTTGAGGACGAAGTCCGAGGAGGTCGTGCCGCACTGGGCGGTCTTGGTGACCGCGTAGCTGTTGCTGTTGGCGGTGGTCTTCACGGTCACGCACTGGCCGGCCGACACGGCGAGCGTGGTCGAACCGCTGGCGTTGGTGGCGCCGGGCTGGTTGCTGTCCTGCGGCTGTTGCTGGCTGGTCGCGGTCGGGGTGGTGGTCCCCGGATTGGCCTGCTGCTGCGCGTGTTTGCCGTTGAGTAACACGATGCCGGTGACGACGCCGCCGATGATGACCAGGGACGCGATGATCGCGATGACGAGTTGGCCGGTGTTGTGCTTGCGCGGAGGCGGCGGGGTCGGGTCCGGTTGCGGCGCGGCGTTCCACGCCGGCTGGTCCTGCCGTTGTTGCTGCTGCCAGCCGCCGGGATAGTTCGACGGGCCGTAGGGGCCGCTCGGGCCGCCACCGACCTGACCGCCCCATCCGCCCTGGGCAGGCTGTTGCGGATAGCCCTGCGGCGGGTACGGACCGGACATCGGCACTGTCTCCTTCCCGGCCGCCGTCACCACGGGCAGCAGCCGACCATCGGGTCACATCATGGTGCAGGACACCAGCAGGTCAACATCGGCTGTGGCCCAATCGTGCTCTACCCGCTACTCGCAGGTCGGGGGGAATCCGAGTCCCTTTCGGGGGTTGTTGCCCCGACCTGCCCGGCGGCATTCGGGATCAGCTGGGTACTCTCGATATTGTGTCCATAGTCGAAGCGACGCTCGCGCGCGTTCCCCAGCCGCTGCGCTCGTTGCTCATCAAGCACGGTGAGCTGCTGAAGTTCGCCGTCGTCGGTGGCTTCTGCTTCATCGTCACCAACGTGATCTGGTACGCCCTCAAGCTGACCATTCTGAACGGGAAGCCGATCACCGCGCAGGCGATCGCCATCATCATCGCGACGATCGTGTCCTACGTGCTGTCCCGCGAGTGGTCCTTCAGCACCCGAGGCGGCCGCGAGCGCCACCACGAGGCCGCGCTGTTCTTCCTGGTCAGCGCCATCGCGGTCGGCCTGAACCTGGTGCCGACCGCGATCTCCAACTACCTGCTGCACCTGCAGGTACCCTACGTTTCCGCGCTCACGCAGGAAGTGTCGGACTTCTTCTTCGGTTCGATCATCGGCACGCTGATCGCGATGGTGTTCCGCTGGTGGGCCTTTAAGAAGTGGGTGTTCCCGGACGAGAACGCCCGCCCTGGACGTGGCGAGAGGGTGCGCACGCTGCACTCGGTGGACGACGGCTCGGACGAGCGCGTCGCCTGACCGTCCATAACGGATTTCTTTTTTACCCATTTCACAGGCGAGCGGCGATGCCGTCCAGCAGGCAGTCGATGCCCAGTTCGAACTGGGCATCGGAACCCGTTGGCAGGCTGGTGTCCGTGCCGGCCAGCATCGCGGAGATCATGGCGGTGACCCGTGGGTGTTCCGGGTCGCTCGCGCCATCGCCGAGCCAGGACCGGATGAATTCGATCGGCTCATCCACGGACCGGAAATCGTTGTCCTGCCACATTTTTCGTTCCTCGGCCGCCTGTAGCGCGAGACCGTAGACGTAGCTGTCCAGTAGTCGCGCGTAGTTCAGCCCGGTCGCGGCGTCCCGACCGAGGTCGTCGAACACCGCGAGCACGAATTCCAGCCTGCGCATCGCGTTCGGTCCCGCGGCCGGCCGGGAGTGCACGAGGCCGGCGAACCAGGGATGCCGCTGGGTCATCCGCCACGTCGAGGACGCCAACCCGCGCAGGTCCGCGCGCCAGTCGTCACTCGGCCGCTCCGGTATGTCCAGTTCGGACTGGGCCTCGTCGAGCATCAGGTCGACAAGGCCGTCCTTGCTGTGCACGTAGCGGTAGAGCGACATCGGGGTCGACGAGCCGAGCCGGGTGGCGACCGCCCGCATGTTCAGCGCCTGCGCGCCGCCGCCCTCGTCCGCGATCGCCATCGCCGCCGACACGATTCCGGCCCGGTCCAGCGTTCTGGTGCGGGTGGGCGGATCGGGTAGCAGCCAGATCGGCGGGGCCGGGGGATTGTCGCGGGCCATCGGGCTCCCTTCAGTTGTGTACATCGTACGTTGCGTGTACAAAGTACGTTGGATGTACTTAGTACACGTAACCGAAGGGGGACGGATGTCCGTCGAAGAAGTGCCCGTACTGGTGATCGGTGGCGGCATGGCGGGGCTCAGCGCCGCCCTGCTGCTCCAGCAGCAAGGTGTGCCCACGATGCTGGTCGAACGCCATCACGAGGCCTCGCCCCAGCCCAAGGCGCGCCGGTTCAACCTGCGCACCATGGAGATCTACCGTGCCCTCGGCCTGACCGAGCCGCTGCTGACCGCGAGCGCGCCACTGGCCGGGTTCGACGGCCTGCTCCAGGGCGAAACCCTGGCCACCGCGACCTGGCCGACGCTGGTCGGCGCGCACGTGGAGCAGCGCGCCACGATCGAGGAGCACAGCCCGTGCGGAAGCCTGCTGTGCCCGCAGAACGTGCTCGAACCGATCCTGCGCGCGGCAGCGGAACAGCGCGGCGTCGACGTGCGGTTCGGCACTGAACTGCTGGACATCGCACAGGACGAGGACGGCGTCACCGCGACCATCGAGCGACACGGCAACAAGAGCATCGTGCGCGCCGAGTACGTGATCGCGGCCGACGGCGCGCGCAGCCTGGTCCGCGAAACGCTGGGTATCGCCAGCATCGGCAAGGGGCACCTCGCCGACAACCTGGACGTGTACTTCCGGGCGGAACTGGCCGAACTCGTGGGCAATCGTCGGTTCAACCTGTGCACGATCGACAATCCGGCTGTCTCCGGCACGTTCGTCTCGGTCAACGGCTCCGACCGCTGGCTGTTCTCCACCAGCGCGCACGACCTTTCCGAGCGGCGCTGGATCGACCTGCTGCGGATCGCGATCGGCGTGCCCGACCAGGAGATCGAGATCATCAGCGCGATGCAGTGGGAGTCGGCGATGCGGGTGGCCGAGACGTTCGCGCAAGGCCGGATCTTCCTGGCCGGCGACGCCGCGCACGCGATGCCGCCGATGGCCGCGTCCGGCGCGAACACCGCGGTGCAGGACGTGCACAACCTCGCCTGGAAGCTCGGTTCGGTCCTGCGTGGGTCCGCCCCGCGCACGCTGCTGGACACCTACCAGGTCGAGCGCTACCCGATCGACTACGCGACGGCCGAGTTCTCCAGCCTGGTCAGCGGCGACCTGGCCACGATGGTCAAGTCGGTGATGCAGAGCCAAAAGGTCGACTTCAACCCGTGGGTGGCGCTGCTCGGCACCCAGTACGAACAGGGTGCGCTGATCCCGGACGGCCGCGGCCCTGGGCCGACTGACCGGCTGGCGCCCGAGGGCAGGCCCGGCATCCGTGCCCCGCACGTCTGGGTGCGGCGCGGCGCGGAACGCATCTCCACCATCGACCTGGCAGGCCCCGGTTTCGCGCTGCTCACCGGCGCGGACGGGCACGAGTGGCTGGCCGCGGCCAACGAATGCGACATCGCGGGCTACCGGATCGGACCAGGCGCGGAGATCGACGACCCGCAAGGCACGTGGCTGGCCGAAGTGGGCATCAAATCGGCAGGGGCGCTGCTGGTCCGGCCGGACGGAATCATGGCCTGGCGCAGCGTTGAAGCGGTCGACAACCCTGCCGCAACCCTGGCCGACGTTCTCCGCGCGGTGCTGGGTTAGCGAGGGCCGGGTTCGCTGCGCCAGGGCGTCGCGACCAGGTCGCCCGCCCTGGCCACCGGCAGGAACAGCGTGAACGTGGCCGGGCGCGACATCGACAGTTCGAGCCTGCCGCCGTCCGCGTCGACAAGGGCCCTGGCCAACGCGAGCCCCACCCCCGTCGAACCGCCGCCGGACACACCGCGCTCGAAAACGTGCGCGGCCAACTCCTCCGGCACGCCCGGCCCGCCGTCGCTGACCTCGATCACCGCGGTCGCCTCACCGCGGCGGGCGGTGATCGTCACCGTGCCGGTGCCGTGCCGCAGCGAGTTGTCGACCAGTACGCCGATGGCCTCACGCAACCTGCCCGGCGTCGCCCTTGCCATCAACCCGTCCGGTACCCGCACCCGCAGCGCGCGGCCGTCCGCGCGGAGCAGTTCGCGCCAGTCCGCTGCGATCGCCGGCAACTCGGTCGCCAGGTCGATCGGCTCGGCCTGGACCGCACGGGCCGCGCCGGCCGCCGCGAGCAGCTCCTCCAGTACCTTGGCCAATCGCTCGGACTGTTCGAGCGCAGCGGCGGCGTCCTCCGCGATTTCCGGGCTGGACGCGCCCGCCATCGTCTCCAATCGCAGTTGCAGCGCGGTCAGCCTGCTGCGTAGCTGGTGCGAAACGTCGCCGACCAGGTCGCGTTCGCGTTGCACCATGTCGGCGAGGGCCGAACCGGAGGTGTCAAGGGCGTGCGCGACCATGTCGAGTTCCTCGACGCCGTAACGGTTCGGGTCGGGCCGGAAATCACCGGCGCCGAGCCGGACCGCGCGGTCGGCCACGTGCCGCATGGGTTCGGCGAGGCGGCGCGCCGTCACGGTCGCGACAACCGTGCCGGTGCCGACGGAGAGCACCACGAGCAGGGCGACCAATCCGGTCAGCTCGGCCTGCAACTGGCGCAGCGGGCCGGCCGCCTCGGTGAGCACCAGCTTGCCGCCCTCCGCCAACGGCGCGCTGTAGCTCAGCGCGTCCGCGCCCTGGAAGCTGCCGACCACCGCGATGGGCGTGCCCAGCTTGTCCAGGACGGTGGCCTGGCCGCCGTCCAGCGTCTTGAGCAACCGGCCGGGGTCGATGCCCCCGTTCTCGCCGAGCTGGTTGTCCACCTCGTTGGCCGCGTTCTGGGCGGTCGCCTGGAAGTAGTCGGCCTTGGTGCTCTGTACGACGATGATCGCCGAGTAGCCGAGCGGGATGCCGAGCGCGCAGGCGGTCACGGCCACCGCGAGCAGGATGGCGCGCAGGATGCGCCGCCGCACGAGCCGGCCCCACTACTCGGCGTTGAACCGGAACCCGACGCCGCGGACGGTGGCGATCCGCCGTTCCGCGGAACGCGGGTTGCCGTCGCCGAGTTTGCGCCGCAACCAGGACATGTGCATGTCCAAGGTTTTGCTGTTCTTCAGTTCAGGACCGCTCCACACCTCGGAGAGGATCTCGTCGCGGCTGACCACCTGGCCGGCATGCTGCATCAACACCCGCAGCAGCTCGAACTCCTTGTTGGCCAGCTGGATCTCCTGGCCGTCAACGGTGACCATCCGCGCGCCGAGGTCCATCCGCACGCCGTTGGCCTCGACGGTGTCCGGGGCACGGCGGCGGAGCAGGGCACGGATGCGGGCCATCAGTTCGGCCAGCCGGAACGGTTTGGCCACGTAGTCGTCGGCGCCCGCGTCGAGGCCGACAACGAAGTCGACCTCGTCGGCGCGCGCGGTGAGCATCAACACCGGCAGTTCGCGGCCGGCCGAGCGCAGCCGCCGGCAGACCTCGAGACCGTCCATGCCGGGCAGGCCCAGGTCGAGCACGAGCAGGTCGACGCCGCCATTGCTGGCCGATTCGAGCGCACCGGGGCCGTCGGACACGACATGCACGGCATAACCCTCGCGATGCAGGGCCCGCGACAACGGGTCGGCAATGGCAGGGTCGTCCTCGGCCAGCAACACCACGCTCATCGGACGCTCCTCGCCGGCTCCCAGCGGAACCGCTGCACGCTCACCGTGCAGGCCCATTGTTCGCACGTACGCCTTTGCACAGCCATAGCGTATTCGTGACAGCATCCAAACCGTGTCAATCTCCCATTCTGATGTCGAGCTGGCGCTGCGGCTAGCCGACGCCGCCGACGCCATCACAACCAACCGGTTCCGAGCCACTGACCTGCGGGTCGAGCGCAAACCGGACCGAACACCGGTCACCGACGCCGATCTCGCCGTCGAGGACGCGATTCGGGCGAAACTCGCCGAACACCAACCTTCGGACACCGTCGTCGGGGAGGAACGCGGCGGCCAGGTCGGCGCGGGCCGGGCCTGGCTGATCGACCCGATCGACGGCACCAAGAACTTCCTGCGCGGCGTCCCGGCCTGGGCATCGCTGATCGCGCTCATCGTGGACGGCACTCCCGTGGTCGGGGTGGCCAGCGCGCCGGCGCTCGGTCGGCGCTGGTGGGCAGGGGCCGGGCACGGCGCCTGGACGACCTTCGACGGCGGCGAACCGAAAAGGATTTCAGTGAGTTCGGTCACTGATCTCGCCGACGCTTACGTGTCCACCACCGACCTCGGCTCGTGGACCCGCCACCACTCGCGCGAGGCGTACCTGAACCTGGTCGACGCCTGCTGGGAGAGCAGGGCGTTCGGCGACTTCTGGCAGCACTGCCTCGTCGCCGAGGGCTCGATGGACGTGGCCGCCGAGGCGATCGTCAACGACTGGGACGTGGCCGCGCTGCAGGTGATCGTCGAGCAGGCAGGCGGCCGGTTCACCGACCTGACCGGCGCGCCCCGCTACACCGGCCAGTCCGCCCTGTCCACCAACGGCGTCCTGCACGACGGCGCGCTGCGCCTGCTCAGCTCGGCGAGTTGACCTGCTGCGGCAGCACGATCGGCCCGGTCTTCGGCGAGTCGTCATCGACCGGCTCGGACCGGGCCGGTTCCGCTGTCGGCGGAGTGTCGTCGGTCGACAGCACGCCGACCGCGCCCCGCGCCACCTGCGCCCAGGTCAGCCGACCGAAAAGGTAGTGGCAGGCGACCTGTTCGTTGCTGAAGCTGGCCCAGTCGTACCGGTTGCCCTGCTCGCGCCAGAACACCTCCCAGGTGATGACGCCGCCCTCCTCGGCCGGGTGTTCGTCGCGCAGCAGGCACCAGGCGTTGTCGGCTTCTGCGCCGATCGACACGACGTCGTCGGGCACTCCGACGGCGCGCAGCCAGGTGGTCATCGATTCCGTGTTCATTCCTCGTCCCCCACGCTGATCTCCTTCAGAAAGCCCGACGCGACCAGATCAGCCGCGGGATAAACGGCGCGGTACCGAACCCCGCCGCCGGGCTGGCCGAACCACGCGGTGGACAACGCCCACCACATCGGCAGGTCACGCAGTACCTCGTAGCGGTGATAACCGGCGGCCAACCCCGCAGGCGGCAGCGACCGCGCCGCGAACGACGTGCCGGGGGCCGAGAACACCCGGCCCTCGTTGGTGCCGAAGCGATCCAGGATCGTGCCGGGCGACAACCGGACGGCCTCGCCGTGGTCGCAGCCGCCCTCCGGGAACGACTGCCCCGGCGGCCACGCGTATTCGGCGGCCTCGTCTTCCGTTGCCGGTCGGACCAGGAACCGCCGGTCCCAGTCGGCCTCGTTGCCGCCGCCGAGCGGGTCGTAGTTCGCGGTCAGTTCCTCGGGTGCCGGGCTGCCTTCGGTGCGGCCTGTGATGTCGCCAGGCCTGGTGACGGTGTCGAAGATCGCGGAGTCCGGGTGGTCGTGCGGTTCGAACCGCGACCCGGCAGCGAGATCGGTTTCCGAGGGCGGCAACGGCAACTGCCGGGCCGGGCGGCTGGACGCGACCGGCAGATGGCCGATCGGGAACATGTGCACGAGGAAGATCGCGACCTCGGGATCACGCGGCCCGGTCGACCTGCGCACCGCCGATCGCGACGCCACCGCTCCTGGCTGGTCGAGCAACGCGCCACCCGGACCGCCGCCGCTGGCGGTGGCGTACTGCGCGGGTGCGGCCGAACCAGCCACCATCCCGCCGGCCAGCCCACCGGCCGCTGGTCCGGCGCCGTACTGGCTGCCCCAACTCGGCGCCTGCGCGCCATAGCCACCTTGCACAGGCGCGACGGGCATGGCCGCATCCGGGCCCATCGGCGCGAACCCGACCGGCGCCTGCCCGGCACCCGGGTCGGCGACCGGTCCGATCGGCGCGGCCGGTGCGGCACCGGCGAAGGGGTGCATCGTCGGCGAGACGCTCGGCCCCACGTAAGCGGACTGCTGCACGACACCCAGCGGCGGCGTGTGCGCCTCCGGCCCGGTGCCCAGCGCCCCGATGCCCGGCGCCCCACCGTGCTGGGCCATCGGCGGCAGCTGGATCGGCCCGGTGTTCTCCCCCGCAGGCGCCGTGTACTGACCACCGCCCACGTTCGTGACCAGGCCAGGCCCGCCATGACCGCCGACCGGCACACCCGGCAAGCCGGGACCGGCCGCCGAGCCCTGCAATCCGGCCCCACTCGCCGAACCCGGCCCGCCGTGGCCGGTGACTGTCGCAAGTGGACCGGTGCCGAGGTTCGCAACATCACCTGCCACGCCGCCTGCCCCATGTACGGTCTGCGGCAGCGGGCCTGCCTTGCCCAGCAACGGTTCCAGGCTGCCGAGCCCGCTCCCCTTGGCGCCGCCGGCGAACGTGCCGCCGCCGGGGTTGGCGTTGACCGGACTCGACTGGCCGTACACCGAGGCGCCGCCGTCCAGCCGGATCGAGTTGGTCAGGTTCGCGTTGACCTGAGCCACATTCGCTGCCGTGCCGCGCACCGCGGTGTCGAGGCCGAGGCCGGCGTTCGGGTTGCCGGCCGCCGTGGCCTGCTGGGCGGCGTCGCTGTTCTTGGCCAGGGTGACCAGGTGCCGCACGATCTGCACCTTGGCCTCGCCGACCTGGTCGGCGGCGTGTTCGAGTTGGTCGGCGGCGGAGTTGCAGCCCTGGGCCGTGGTGGTGAGCTTGCCGGAGTCGGGTTCGATGAAACCGTTCCAGTGCTGTCGCGCCGAGGTCGCGGTGTCGCCCTGCACCCCGGCGAGTGCCTTGCTGGCCGAACCGTCCGCGTCGGTCGACACCGCGGTCAGCGACTGGCCCGCCTGGCGCCAGGCGGTCGCCGACGCGCGCATGGCGTCCTCGTCGGCCTGCGGCCACTGCACCCCGGCCGCTGCGGCCACGCCCGACAGCTCGCTGGGGAGTTCGATGCCCATCCGTGCTCCAGGTTGGTCAGTCCTGCTTGCGCAGGTTTGCCGCGTTCTCGTCTTCGGCCTGTTCGTAGCGGTCCGCGGTGCCGGTGAAGCGCTCGCCGACGTCGGCGAGGCCGGCCGGCAGGGCGCCGAGCCTGCCCAACGTGTCCTGGGCGGGTTGCATGTGACCGGCGGCGAAGGCGCGCCCTGCCTCGTCGTCGCCCCAGCATTCGCCCGCCTCGGTGAGGGCCTTGCTGAGCTGGCGGTGAATGTCGCTCGCGCGTTGCGCGTGGCCGGTGAACTCGCCGCCGTGTTGGCGCAGCTTGGCCGGATCGGCGCTGAATCCGCCGCTCATCGCTGCGGTCCTCGGCTTCGGCCACTGACCGTGTCCATCCAGGTCTGCTCCTCGTAGTCGACGTCATCCTCGGTTGGCGGGCGGCTCGGTCGGGGTGGGGTCGGCGGGTTCTCCTGTTCCGGCTCGATCTCGGCGGGCTGCAGGTCGGCGCGGCCGGCGAGCAGCGCGGCCGGGTCGGAGTCGGCCGGCAGGACAGGACGCAGGATCGCGCCGGCCCGGTCGGCGGCACGCGCGGCAGCGGCGGCCGTGGTCCTGACGACCTCCTTGGCCAGCTCGGTGGCGCGGTAGTGCTGGTAGGCGGCGTCGGAGATGACCAGGTTCAG
>DASYBO010000462.1:0-35529 GCA_036500685.1 Pseudonocardiaceae bacterium
GACCGAGCGCGGCCGCTACCTCCTCGACGCTCGCCACGGGTTGTCTCTGCCGGCATCGGCTCGCCGCATGGTCGGTATCGATCACCACAGCCCCGTCATCCTCGTCGCCGCCGTTCGCAACGACATGCTCCTGGTCCATCCGGAGTGGTTCATCGCCCGACTGCTGCGCGACCACTACCAACTTCTCGCAGGAGCCGACGATGCCACCTGACCCGCTCGATCCGGACGTACTCCGCGCCATCATCAACCTTGTCACGCAGCTGGGTGCGACACCCGAGGAAGTCATGGCCGCACTGGCATCTGTCGATCAGCCCAAACGTGTTGTACCGACCTTCAGCGAATACGTGCCACGCGTGTCCAAGGCCACGACACCGGGAACTCGTCAGACCTACGGCACCTATTGGGACCGGCTCCAGGAGAAATTCGGAGACCGCAAACTGGACGATGTCGACGCGACCGAGATCGAAGAACTTGTGCACCCAGCAACACCACCAGCGCTCCGTGGACCGGACTGTCCAATTCGACCAGCCCACCTGCCTCCGGCAACCACACCTGCACACCCAGCGCGGCTAGGCGGACGAGCACCTCACGGAACTGGCCGCCGTGAAACGCCCGCTCGTACTCAGCCACCACCACAGCGTCGAACGGGCGATCCGGCCAGGCAGCGGCCTCCAGCAGCGCTGCTGCGGCTGGCCGGTCCTGCCACGACCACCGCCGCGAACGGCCCTCGTCGACATACTCCTCCACGATCTGGCCGACGCCTTCAACCAGTTCCTCGGCCGTTGCGCGCTGCCACGCACGCGAGGTCTGCGAGTCCTGAAACTCGCTGGTCGACATCCGGCCGTAGAACGCGAACCGCAACCCGCCACTCGCCACGCTCGACGTTCGTCTTAAGCGACGGCGAGCCGCGCTGGCCAACTCGGATCCGCCCCGTCGGTGACCGGAATCCGCGGCCACGCCCTGGCGATCGACCCGCAGCGGCACACGGAACGCGGACGTCGGCGGCGACAGGCCGGGGTGTCACCAGGTCGTCATCCCGGGCTTCGGCGCGTTGACGAGGACGGCGAGGTTGCCTGGTGGGTGGGCGTTGTCGCGGAGCATCTGGTGGGCCTTGCCGATGTTCTCGAAGGGTTGGCAGTCCGACAGGCATGGGTCGAGGAGCCCGGCGGCGATCAGGTGGGTGACCTCACGGCAGTCGCGCAGGTTGGCGTAGTGGGAGCCTTGCAGGCGTTTCTGGCGCATCCACAGGTGGCGCAGGTCGATGTCGCCGTTGTAGCCGGACGTGCCGCCGCACAGCACCACCATCCCGCCGGTGTCGCAGACGTACATCGACGTGGGAATCGTGTCCATGCCGACGTGTTCGAGGACGATCCTAGGTGACTTCCGCTCGCCCAGGACGTCCCAGATCCGCCGGCCGAACGCCTGCGCCCCACGGGTCCACGCCCGTGTCGCCTCGGTGTCGGCCACGTCCGGCAGGCGGCCCCAGTGGTCGAAGTCGCGGCGGTCGATGGTGTCCGCGGCGCCGAGGCGGCGGCAGTGCTGGCGGCGCTCGTCCCCCGACACCACGGCGATCGGTATCCCGCCGCGCATCCGCACCAGCTGGATCGCCATCGAGCCGAGACCGCCGGCGCCACCCCAGATCAGCACCGGGTCGCCCGGCCGGACGACGTGGGGCGGCCAGCCGAACAGCTGCCGGTACGCGGTCGCCCCGGTCAGCATGTAGCAGGCGGCCTCCTCCCACGTGAGGGCCGGTGGCTTGGGGTGGCACTGGTAGTCGTCCACCAGGGCGAACTGGGCGAAGCTGCCGAAGTTGTTCTCGTACCCCCAGACGAACTGGCTCGCCGAGGTCATCGGGTCCGCGCCGAGCCGGATGTCCTGCGCGGACTCGTCCCACTGGCAGGCGGAGAGCACGACCTCGTCGCCCACGGCGACACTGGTCACGTCCGGACCGACCGCCCACACCACGCCGGCGCCTTCCGAGCCGCCGATGTGGAAGTCGTTCGGGTCGCCCCGGCGGGTCCGGGCGCCGATCACGTCGACCGGTTGGCCGAGCGCCGCCCACACGTTGTTGTAGTTCACCCCGGCGGCCATCACCATGACCAGCACCTGGCGCGGCCCCACCGGGGGCACGTCCACGACCTCCACAGCGAACGCCTGCTCCGGTTCACCGAACCGTTCGGGTCTGATCACCGACGCGTACATTTTCTCCGGCACGTGGCCCAGCGGGGGAATCTCGCCCGGCGCGTAGAGCGTCTTGGTCATGACCAAACACCCATGCCCAGCACGATCTGCTCGGCCACCGCGTGGGCCACCCCTGCGGCATCACCCCGGCCGACCTCGGTCCCGATCGCGACGGCGACGACAAGCCCGTTCTTGTGGCTGATCGACACCGCCAACTCGGCCACGCCGAGACCGGTCGCTTCGCGCGCGAGCGCGTCGCACAGCCGGACGACCGGAAACCCGCTCTCCGACCGGAGAACCGCCGCTTGTCGTGGCGTCACGCCGCCACCGTACCCACGACGCAACGCCTTCGCGATGGCCTCCTTGGCGGCGAACCGACCAGCCAGGAACTCCTGTCGGCGGGAGCGTCCCAGCGCGCCGGCCGTCGCCAGTTCCTCGTCGGCGTAGACGTATTCGCGAAACCACCTACGGGACAGTAACTCGTCCAACTCGTCCAGTGCGAGCAGATCGACTCCGAGCAGCATGGTGGCTCACCGCTTCCCTTGAGGACACCCTGGAAAACCGCCAACCGGCGGATATTTTCGTTTCTCTCCATGAACTCGAAGGCTTGAGCGTCCCGATACAGCTTGTCCAGCCAAGGGTCCGCCAGCAACGAGCCTTGCCCGAGCAACTCGGCGGCGAGCCGGGTGGCCTCCTCGTACCTGGCCGGCGTCGATCGCGGCCGCTACCCGGTAGTTGCGTGCCGTGCCGCGGCCACGGCGTCGCGCATGGCGTCCAACCGCCGTTGGTCAGCATCAGCCATTGTGGACCGCCGCTCGCCGGCGTGATCAAGCGCGGCACGGGCCAAGCCCAGGGCGATTCCGGCCAGCACCGGCCGGACCCGTTGCAGGGTCCGGATGGCGCCGACCAGTCCGCGTCGTGTGGGTCGGCGGTCGAACCCGAGCACCTGGTCCCGCCGGACACGGACCCCGTCCAAGGTGATCGCGGAGATCCGGGCGCCGCGCAGTCCGATGGTGGGCAGCACCTCGGCTTTGAACCCTGGATCAGCGGTCTCGATGAGCATCGGCTCGATGCCGACCGGCCCTGTTGCCCAGCGGCAGAACGCGACGCCGAGCTCGGCGTGCGCGGCGTTGCCAACGTACCGCTTCTGGCCGTGCAGCAGGAAGTCGTCACCGTCCGAGGTGAGTGGGGCGGTCAGCTCCACGGCGGCCGACCCCTTGTCCACCTCGGCGCCTCACCGAGGCGTTCGAAGTACCACTTACGCTGGGCCTCGTCGCCTGGCGCGCCAACGGTGACCCCGGACATCGACGGACTCGGGCAGGCCAGCGCGAAACCGGCGTCGCCGTAACTGAGTTCCTCCCACACCACGGTGTGTTCAAGACAAGAACTCATGTCATACGCGTGGCCGGAAATCCGCAGCGGTACGTCCATTTGCTCGGCCGGGACCGTGCAGGCGCGCAGCACGTGCACGGCGGGGTGGTCGAGCCACTGCTCGACGGAGTCGGGATTCCGGTCGATCTGAAGACCGAAGTGGCGGATCTCCCGTGCCACGTCCGCGCAGTAGTCCCGGAGCAGGGCGAGCCGTTCGTCAACCACGGCTGTTCTCCCTTCCTGGGTGCAGGTAGACGTTGCCCAGCAACTCGGCCAGGTACAGCACGCTGCCGGGACCGTCGGCCAGGAAGCTCGCGCCGCCGAACAGCTTCAACAGGTTCCTGCCCGCGGCGACCAGGCCGAGATGCACGCGCCACAGCCGATGCCGGGTCTTCGGTAGGTCCAGCAGTCCGGCGCTGTCGGACAACGCGAGCGCCACGTCCGCGACCGCACCCTGCACCAACTGCCGGTGCAGCAGCGCCGTGCCCTCTGAGGCCCGTTCAGTGAGGTGCTCGACCGCATGGTCGAGCTCGGCGCGGATCGTGTCCCGATGCAGGCGCACGAACAGGGCGCCGAACTCGGTCAGTACCTCATCGTCCGAGGGCTCAACGCAGCTCCAGGACAACGCGGGGCAGCCTCGAACCGGTTCGCCGGACAACCGACGGCCGGACGCGACGGCGATTTTACCGCTCGATCCCACCACCGACTCCGATGCTGCCTCATGGCAGGCGTCCACCCCGTCAGCGAAGGCCACGGCGCTGGTCATCCCACACTCCGGTCCGTGCGGAGCACCGCGAAGTGACCTTCGCCGGTGCGCGGTTCCGTGTCGCAGAGCACGACGGTGTCGTAGTCCCGATGCCAGCCGCGCCACCCGTCCGCCAATGCCAGCCACACACTGGTGCAATAGCTGCCCGGATCGACCCGCTGGCACGCCACGGCCGGGTCCAGCCCCGAGGCCTTGACCCACGGCCCGAGTACGAGGAGTGTCCCGGCCGGGTCCTCTCCCGCCAGTTCGGCGAGCCGACGGGTGGTCTCCCGCGGGTCCGTGGTGCTCTCCACGCCGGCCACGCGCGGGCCTGCGGACGAGCCCAGCACCAGCATGACCCCCGAGTCCACCAGCGAGTCCACGAACGGAAAGCTCTCCGGCAACGTCGCCTGTTCCAGCACGACGACCAGCGCCTCCTCGCAGCGGCCGGACCGCTGGAAGCTCGCGGCCACGCGCAGTGCGGTGAATGGAGCCGCCAAGCCCTGCTCGGAGATACTGAAGCTCTTCGCAGTACCGCCCCCGACAACCATGTTCAGGTGCGAGGCGACCGTGGTGAACGGATGCACATCCGGCAGCGCGTGCGTGACGATGATCAGGTCAGGCTTGCGGGACCCCACGTCGTCGTCGGCGTCAATGAGGTTGTCGACCAGGTCCTTGTGGAAGACGTTGCGGCCGGTGCGCAGCGACTCCTCGTCGAAGCCGACGCCGAACGGGGTCAGCAGGTCCTCATAAAAGGCCGTGATCGCTGGGTTCTCGCGGTACGGCCGGCCCCGGGGCGACACCACCGAGCAGGCCGCGCGCACAGTCGGTGTCACAGCGCCCGCTCACGCCTGGCTCGGCTCGGCGGCCAGCGCCGAGTCCGTCTGCTGGGCGTCCAGGTAGTCGGCCAGCGTGCCCACCGACCTGAAGTCGTCCACGTCGAGGGTTCCGGGTCGACCGAGATCCCGACGATGTCCTCCGGGGCCATCAGCAGTTCCAGAACGGACGTCGAGTCGAGGTGGACCTCCTCGAACAGCCCGGGTGTCCTCGGTCAGGCCGGTCACCTCACGTTCGAGCACCTCGCTCAGCGCGGTCTCGATGGCGGCCACCAGTTTCGCACGGTCCATCATGTCTCTCTCCTTTCAGCCCAACCGGACGATTCGTTGCTTGCGGAGCAGTTCCTCGGTGGTGTCCGGCTCCTGCACCAGGTACGGCACGCCACAGTGCACGAGCACCTCGGCGGGAAAGCCGTGGCTGAGAAAGAGTCCGGGTGACGCGCTCGGGCCATACCCGCCGGACCGTTCAACTCCCGGCAGGTCACCAGGCTCGGCCAGCGGGAGTGGAACCCGTCTGCCGATCACGTCGTTCGGGGTGCACAGCGGTCCGCTGCCGACCCCGACCGCGGCCATGTGGTGGTTGGTGCCGCCGTCGACCTCGAAGTTGCACCGCCAAACGAAACTGGCGTCGTGGCGTCCGGTGAGCGCCGCCTTCAGGCCGGCGGTGCAACCGGGGTGCGGGGGTGCTGTGGTGTCGGACAAGGAGTCACCGTTCCCGGTGGGTGCTGCTGTGGTGGGTAATGACCATCGCGGCGAAGCTCGCCCCGAGACCGACCGAGATGAGCAGGTAGCGGCCTCCGTCGACAAGACGTCCCGCGTCACGCAGCGCCGTGTAGTTGACGAAGACGTCCGATGCGTAGCAGTGGCCGTGGTGCTTGACGTTGTCCATGAAGAGCTTCTCCTTCGGCACCCCGAGCCCCTTGATCGCCTCCCGCCAGCCGGACGTGTCGACGTTCTGCGAGATCACCAGGTCGAGATCGTCGAAGGCCAGCCCGGCGGCTGCCAGCGCTGATCGCATGACCTCGGCGAGGACCTGTGGGTAGCGCTTGCCGAACTGCTTGTTCCCGTCGTCGTCGAGTAGCAGCCCAGCAGCGAACTCGCCCAGCGTCCTGAGCACGTAAGAGTCGACGGAGTCCCCGGCGCCGTCGATCGCGACCACACAGGCCGCGGCCGCTTCTCCCATGATCGCTGTGTTGGGAACCAGTTGCACCATCGGGGAGGACGCCCGCTCGCCGGTCACCACCAGCGCTCTGGCGTCCGGGTCCCCTTCAGCCCTGAGCAGTTCCGCGGCAACGTCGATCGCCGCGAGGCCGCTGGCACAGTTCTGCTGGCTGAGCCCGAAGGCATCGGCGTGCCGCAGCCCGAGTTCGTCGCGGATCACCTGTGCGGCGTCGATGTTCGCCGGGGTCAGCTGCTGGATGGTGTGTGCGAAGATCACCTGGCGGATCCGGCCTGGATCGTCCACACTGGACATCGCGGCACGCGCCGCAGGCAGCACGAGGTCGAACAGCCCCATCTCCGGATCGAACCGAATGTTGTCAAGGCCGAATATCTTGCGATACACCTCGACCTTCGCCCGGGTGAGACCGAGAGTGCCTGCCAGTTCGGCGATCGGGACACTCCGCTGCGGGAGGAACGACTCGATCCGCTCAAGAGTCGCGACGGAAACCGGCATACCCCACTCCTTCCGGGACCGCTGAAAACGTTGACCCAGCAAGCAGTGCCAGATGAGTCCGGCCGGAACGCGGATCGGAGTCACACAGCACCACCGCCGAATACCCGGCGCGCCAGGTGTCGCGGTGTTCGGCGAGCTCCACCCAGACGCTTGTGCAGTAAGTGGCCGGATCACACCAGCGCACCGGCAGACCGTCGGGAATCGCATCGGCGTCGACTCTGCTGCCGGCCACCACGAGCGTCTGACCCGGTTGCCCGCCAACGAGTGCGACGATCCGATCGCGGACCGATTCGCCCGGCATGACGGTCCACACTCCGGTGACCCGCATACCCTGACCGCGTCCAAGCAGCAGAACCGCGCCGGAGTCCACCAGCTCGTTGTCGTGCACCAATGGCAGACGAGTGGGCAAGGTGGTCTGTTCGAGCACCGCGATCATGCTCAGCGAGCTGCGACCGCTGGCATGGAACGCGGCCGCGATACGTAGTGCGGTGAACGGAGCCGCGAGGCCCTGTTCGATGATCGCGAAGCTCAACGCCTTGCCGCCCAGGAGCTTGTTGACATACGAGGCACCGACGAAGAGCGGGTGCATGTCCGGAAGAGCATGCGCCACAATGATCAGGTCGGGGCTCGCGCCGCGCACGTCCTGCGCCTCGACCAGCTCGTCAAGCAGATCGCGGTGGCTGACGTTCCGCCCGGCGCGCAACAGGTCTTCGTCGACCGTCAGCCCGAAGGGCGCCGCCATGTCGCGGTGCAAGGTCAGTAGATCCGGTCCGTGATCGAACCGGCGGCTCGGCGGTGCGACGACTGCGGACGCCGCGGTGATCGACACCATCAGTTGCCTGCCGGACCCTGGTACCGGATCACCATCGCGGCGAACGTGGCGCCGAAACCGACGGATACGAGCATGTAGTGCCTGCCTTCGACCAGTCGGCCCGCCTGGCGCAACGTAGTGAAGTTGAGCAGCACGTCCGAGGCGAAGCAGTGGCTGAAGCGCGCCACGTTGTCCAGGAAGATCCGCTCGGCGGGGATGTCCATCTCCTTGGTGATCTGCCGCCAGGAGAACATGTTGACGTTGTGCGGGATCACCAGGTCGATGTCGTCGAAATCGAGTCCGGCCCGGTCCGCCGCGGTCCGCATGACGTCGGCGAGCACCCGCGGGTACTCCTGGCCGAACTGCTGCATCTGCTCCTCGGTCAACGCGATGACGTCGGCGTACTCCCCGAGTGTGCGACAGGCGTAGGACAGGACCGGATGGCCCGCCCCGCCGACCGCGACAAGACAGGCGGCGCCGGCGTCACCCATGATCGCGATGTTCGGGACGAGCTGCGCGAGCGGCGTGAACGGCTTCTCCCCGGTCACCACCAGCGCGCGGGCATCGCCGCCACCATCGGCGCGCAACAACTCGACAGCGATGTCGATGGCGCCCAGTCCGGCCGCGCAGTTCTGTTGTGTCAGACCAAACGCCTCCGCCCGGTCAAGACCGAGCGACTCGCGGATGACGTCCGCGGCGTCCAGCTCGGCCGGGGTGACCGCCTGGCTGGTGTGCGCGTAGATGACGTAACGGACCTGCGCCGGATCCGCCACCGTGTGCAGCACCGCGTGAGCCGCCGGCAGCACCAGGTCGAACAGGCCCATGGCGGGGTCAAGCCGTAGTGTCCGCAGACCGTGGATCTTGGCGAACAACCGCTGTCTCGCAGGGCTCAGGCCTAGTCTGTCCGCCACCTCTGCCACGTCGACGGTTCGCTCGGGGTGGAAGGACTCGATCCGCTCAAGGGTTCCGACTGCCGATGCCATCCGCTTCACTCCATCCTCAGCGCTGTCAACCAGCAGTCGACGGCCTCAGCGGTCGACTCGGCGTGCGGCGTGTCCAGCATCGTGAAGTGGTTGCCGGGAACGTCGAGCACCGTGTCGGCCAATGACCATGTCGTGCGCAGGTTGCCCGACTGTCCTGGTTGGGCATAGGAGTCGCCGGCCCGCACCAGCAGGGTCGGCGCTGTGATCGGCTCTGGCCGCCAGTCCGAGAACATGCCAAGGTAGGCGCCCATCGCGATCAGCCGCAGATCGTCCAGCCAGACGTCGTTGCCGTCGGTCAGCATCTGGTGCGCCGCCGTGACCTGAGCCTCCTTCAGTTGGTCAGGATCAAGGCTGTCCAACAGCACGACCGCGTTCGCCACCACGCCGAGGTCTTCCAACCGGCGGGCTACCGCGTGCGCGATCCAGCCGCCGGTGGACCGCCCGACCAGGGTGATCGGGCGCTGCCCGGCCAGCCGGGTGACGGCCTCGACCTGGGTCGAAATCAACGCCTCCAGCGAGGCCGGTAGTTCCTCGCCGTTGGCGAACCCGAGCAGTGGCGACACCGCCGTCTTGTGCCCGGCCAGATGCGGGATCAGCCGGTCGTACTCGTGGGCACTCGCCGTAGCGACCATCGAAGGAAAGAACACCAGTACTGGTGCTTCGTCCAGCGCCGGCAGGACCGTTGGTGCGGCCACCGCGCCGAACGTGGGCCGCAGTTGCCCCGCCGCACGCAGCAGTGCGGACATCTTCTCGAGTTCCCCAGTCTCGTACGCCCGCCTGTACAACGCCACGAATGTCTCTTGTGGACTATCTTTGGCGGCCTGCCCGGCCACGCCGCGCCGCAGTTGCACGTGGAGATACCCAGCCAGGTCGCGCACTGTCGGACTGTCGAGGATCACGGTCGGCGGTAGTTGCACACCGACCGTTTCGATCAACGCCCTGCGCAGTTCCAGTGAGGTCAACGAGTCGAGCCCGAGTTCCCGGAAGGGCCGGTCAAGTGCGACGGCGTCCGCGCTGTGGCCGAGCACGGCAGCCACGTGCGTTGTCACCAGCTCCGCTATCAACCCGACAGCATCCTTTTCGGACAGTTCGGACAGCCGCGTCCACAACGGCTTCTCGACCGGTCGCGCGGGTTCGGCGACGACCCGCCGCGGCTGGACCACCGACGGCCCTGTTGGGTCATCGATCCAGTAACGCTGCCGTTGGAAGGCGTACGTCGGCAGGTCCACGCGACGCGGATGCTGACCGGTGAACACAGCGGCCCAGTCCACGGGAGTGCCGCGGACGTACGCTTCGGCCAGACTCGTCAACACGGAGACCGGCTCGGCACGCTTCTCGCGCAACAACGGCACAATGGTCACCCCCTCGGCGTCGGCGGCCAAACAGTCGTGGACCACGCCGGACAATGTCCCGTCCGGTCCCAGTTCCACGAACGTGCCGACACCTTCGGCACGCAAAGTCGCGACGGCATCGGCGAACCGCACAGGCTCGCGGATGTTGTCAGCCCAGTACTCCGGCCTGCTGATCACCTCGGCGCCGGCCACTTTTCCGGTGACGTCCGACACGACTGGGATCCGCGGGGCGCCGTACGGCTGTTCACGGGCCACCTCAAGAAAGGCAGGCAGGATATCGTCCATGGCCGGCGAGTGGGAGGCGACGTTGTGCCGTAACCGCCTGGTCTTGCGGCCCTCGTCGGCCAGTCGCCGCGCGACCTCGGTCACCACGTCCTCGTCGCCGGACAGCACCAGAGAAGTGGGACTGTTGATCACGCCGATACCGGCCCGGTCGAGCCGGCCGGCGAGCAACGGGAGCACTTCGTCCTCTGTGGCCTGTACGGCGATCATGGCGCTGCCCGGCGGAAGTTGCTGCATCAACCGGCCTCGCGTGATGACAAGCGCCGCCGCGTCCGGCAACGCCAGTACTCCGGAGACGTGCGCGGCGGCCAGTTCACCACCGGAATGGCCGGCGACGAAATCAGGCCGCACACCCCAGTGCTCCAGCAGCCGGAACAGCGCCACTTCCAGCGCGAACAACGCCGAGAGAAGGTATTCGACGCCGTTCAACCGTTCCTCGGCGCCCTGCGCACCGCTGTCCGCGAACACCACTTCGCGCAGCGGCAGGTCCAGGTACTTGTCCAGTACGTCGCACACCGCGTCGAACGCCGCGGCATACACCGGGTACGTGTCGTACAGCTCCCGTCCCATGCCGAGGCGTTGGGTTCCCCCACCAGGAAAAAGGAAGGCCGTCTTGCCAGCCCGGCCGGCGACCCCCCGCACCCCGTTGGCGGTAGGCGAATCCGTGGCGGTCGCGTCGAGCGCGCGGGCGAGCTCCTCAGCGTCCCGGCCGACGATCACGGCCCGCTGCTCCAACGCGGAACGGCCGGTAGCCAACGAATAGGCCACATCGACCGGCCGAAGCGACGGATCACTGTCCAGCATGATCCGGAGTTCACGCGCCGTCTCGCGCAGGGCATCCTGGTCGCCCGCTGACACCAGCAACGGCACGACCGGATCGACACTGGTGACGGCAGGTATGTCGCTGTCGTCGAGCGGCGGTTCCTCGATGATCACATGGGCGTTCGTGCCCCCGATGCCGAACGCGGACACCGCCGCGCGTCGTGGCCGCTCCGACCGTGGCCAGGCCACGGGCTCGGTGAGCAGACGCAGGTCAGCCGCGGACCAGTCGACGTGCCCGGTCGGTGTGTCCACATGCAACGTACGGGGCAGCAGTCCATGACGCATCGCCATCGTCATCTTGATGATTCCGGCGATGCCCGCGACGCACTGGGTGTGCCCGATGTTCGACTTCACCGAGCCGAGCCACGCCGGCCGGCCAGCGGGCCGGTGCCGGCCGTACGTGGCCTGCAACGCCTGGGCCTCGATGGGGTCCCCCAACGCGGTCCCGGTCCCGTGCGCTTCGATGACGTCCACATCGCCTGTGTTCAGCCCGGTGTCCGCCAGCGCCTGCCTGATCAACCGCTGCTGCGCCAACCCGTTCGGGGCTGTCAGCCCGTTCGACGCGCCATCGGAGTTCACCGCCGAACCACGCACCAACGCGAGCACGGGATGCCCGTTGCGGCGGGCGTCGGACAGCCGTTCGACCACCAGGGTGCCCACACCCTCGGACCACACCGAGCCGTTCGCGGTATCCGCGAACGCCTTGACCCGAGCGTCCGGCGCGAGAACCCGTTGCCGGGAAAACTCGGTGAACGCGAAGGGGGTCGTCATCACCATCGCGCTGCCGACGACCGCCAGCGAGCATTCCTCCCGGCGCAGCGACTGCACGGCCAAGTGCAGGGCGACCAGCGAGGACGAACACGCCGTGTCCAACGACACCACGGGGCCCTCGAAACCGAACGAGTAGGCGATCCGGCCCGAAGCCACACTGCACTCGCTGCCGATGGCGAGATATCCCTCGACACCCTCGATCGGGGTCTTCTGCAGCCGCCAGCCGTAGTCGGCGTACATGATCCCCACGAAGACCCCGGTACGGCTGCCGCGCAGGGACTCCGCCGGTATCCCGGCCCGTTCGAAGGCCTCCCAGGTCGACTCGAGCAACAACCGCTGCTGCGGGTCGATCGCCATGGCCTCACGCGGCGAGATTCCGAACAGACCCGCGTCGAAGTCAGCGGCGTCGTACAGGAACCCACCCTCGCGCACGTAACTCTTACCGACCGCGTCCGGGTCCGGATCGTAGAGCTCGGCCAGA
The DNA here is from genome assembly GCA_036500685.1 of Pseudonocardiaceae bacterium. Lineage (GTDB taxonomy): Bacteria > Actinomycetota > Actinomycetes > Mycobacteriales > Pseudonocardiaceae > CAJCJE01. The sequence goes on from DASYBO010000462.1 coordinate 12,311, forward strand.
TTCCAGCCACGGTCCGAGGGGAACGCGCCGATGCCCTCACGACCGTCGGCCACCATGTCCCACAGGTCTTCCGGCGACGACACCCCGCCTGGGAAACGGCACCCGATCCCCACGATCGCGATCGGCTCCCGGTCCTGCTCCTCGATTTCCCGGAGACGGTGCTGAGCCTGCTCCAGTTCCCTGGTCACCCGTTTGAGGTACCCCAGGAGCTTCTGTTCGTCGGCCATGAGCGGACAACTCCGTTTCGACTTGTCGACGGCCCGGTCGGAATGGTCAGCGGGAACCCAGTTTCTGGTCCAGGTAGGCGAGCATCTCGTCGGACGTCGCGAAATCGATGTCATCCTGGGCATCGGGCGGGCGACCCCCGCCCGATCCGGGAGCTATGGTGGTCAGCAAGGCCGCCAGCCGGTCCGCGAGGACCGATCGCGCTTCGTCCGCATCACCGCCGTCGCCCTGGCCGAGAACGGTGATCGCGTTTTCCAACGCGTCGAGCGCGGCCAGTGCGACGGCGGCCGCTCCCGTGGGATCCCGGTCGATCTCCGCACCGAGATGGTCGGCGAGTGCAGTGGGGCTCGGGTGGTCGAAGATCGCCGTCGCTGACAGCGGTACCCCGGTAGCGGTGCCGAGTCTGTCGCGGAACTCGACCGCGGTCAGCGAATCGAACCCGAGTTGCTGAAAACTCCGCTCCCCCGGTTCGCCCCGTAGAGCATCGCGTTCCAGCACCTCCGCTGCCAGTGTGCGCACCACATCGAGGAGCGCCCCGCGCCGAGCACTCGCAGGCAGGCGGGACAGCCGTTCCCGCAACGCGTTGGGTGGTTGTTCGGAATCCCCATTGGACTCCGGCCCGGCGAAGGGCTCCGATGTCGTGGCCGCGGCCGAAGGATCGGCCCGGCGGGGGGCGGCGAGTTCGGCAAGCCAGTGCCGCTCGGACAGAGGCACGGGCGTCGGCAGGTCCACCGGGCGGACGTCTCGGTCGGCGAACACGGCCGCCCAGTCCACAGCCGCGCCGGCCACATAGGACCGTGCCGCGAGCCAGGCAGGCGAGTCGGGGTGGCGGTCGCTCTCCGGAACAGACGTCGCACGGCCGACCCCGGCAACCCCGCGCAGCGTTCCGGCCGGACTTCCGCCCTGGGCGAGAGCGCTCAGCGCACGGGCGAGGTGCGACCGGTCACTGGTGACCACCGCCGCCCGGTGAGCCCTGGCGGTCGCGGTCACGGCGAGGGAGAACGCCAGGTGGGACAAGTCCAGGTCGCCATGCGTGTCCAAGAATCGCCGCAGGCTCCGCGCTCGTGCCCGTAACGCGCGATCGCTGTCGCCGGAGAGGACGAACGGCATCGAGCACGGCGGGTTCTTTTCACCTGCCCCCGATTCGACGGCCGGCAATTCACCCACGATCACGTACGCCTCCCCATGCGAATCAGCATTTGGTCAAGACGGTGCCCGTCAACCGACATCTTCCTCACAGGTCGACATCGCTATTCGTAACGATAGAATCCTTGCCCGGCTTTCTTTCCGACCAACTCGCCTTCCACCATCCGCCGCAGCAGCGGTGGCGGCGCGTAGAGCGGTTCCTTCAATTCCTCGTACATGGCCTCACCGATGGCGGCAATGGTGTCCAGCCCGATCATGTCGGCCAGCGCGAGCGGTCCCATCGGGTGCCCACAGCCCAACGTCATACCCTGGTCGATCTCCTCGGCCGAGGCGGCACCCGATTCCAGCATTCGGACGGCGCCCAGCAGATAAGGGATCAGCAGGGCGTTCACCACGAAACCCGGCCGGTCCTGGCCCCGAATCACTTTTTTGCCCAGCGTGCCGGTGACAAAAGCCGACGCGCGGTCGATGGTCTCCGGCGCGGTGTGCAGCGAACCGATCAGTTCGACAAGCGGCATCACCGGAGCGGGGTTGAAGAAGTGCACGCCGACCACCCGGCTGGGATCACTGGTGGCCTGGCCGATCTTCATGATCGGGATCGACGACGTGTTCGTGGCCAGAACGGCCTGCGGGTCCTTGACGATCCTGTCGATCGTGCCGAACACCGCCTCCTTGTCCACGAGGCGCTCACCGACAGCCTCCAGCACGAACTGACAGTCGCTCAGGGTGTCCGGGTCGTCGGAGAAGGAGATCAGCGCCTGCGCCGCGTCCCGCTCGGCCTCGGTGATCTTGCCCTTGCCCAGTCTCCGCTCGTACGAGGACACCAGGCGCGCTCGGTCGCGGGCCGCGCTGGCGCTGCTGGACACCACGATGTTCACTTCCAGGCCGGCCCTGGCACACAGATCGGCGAAACCCGATCCCATCAGCCCACAGCCGACCACGCCCACCCGCTTGATCACGGTACTCACGCCGCCTCCTCGCCAGAGCACCAGCGCACCAGAGCGCCGCCGACGGACATGCCGCCGCCGAAAGCGGCCAACAGCACCAGGGAGCCGTCGTTGATCACGCCGGTGCGGACGGCGTCGTCCAACGCGACCGGAACCGAAGCGCTGCCGATGTTGCCGTACCGCTCCAGCACCCGATGTGTATGCGTTCCGGCCAGGCCGCACTGCGACGTCAGCTCGTCCAGCAGCACGCCATTGGCCTGGTGCGGCACGAAACAGTCGATCTCGTCGGCGTGGGTGCCGGCCCTGGCGAGCAGCTTCTCCAGGAATGGGGGAACGTTCTCCAGCACGAAGTCCCGTACCCCTCGACCTTGCATGGTGAAGAAGTGGCCGCCGTCGGCGATCGTCCGCGCCGAGGTCGGCGTCCGGCTGCCACCCGCCGGGACCTTGATCAGGTGTTCGGCATCGCCGCGGGTGCCCAGCTCCACATCGATGATCCCGTAGCCCTCCGCCACTTGGCCGATGACGGCCGCTCCAGCGCCGTCGCCCAACAGGATCGCGGTCCGGCGGTCGTCGAAGTTCAGGATCCTGGAGTACACGTCGGCGGCGACCACCACGGCGTGCGCGCCTGGACGGGCCGACACGAGGCAGCGGGCGAGCTCGACGCCGTAGAGGAAGCCGGCACACACCACGTTGATGTCGAAGCAGGCCGCGGAGGTGGCTCCGGTCAGTTGCTGCACGATGCTGGCCGTCGGCGGCTGGGGGAAATCCCCCGTCGACGTGGCGACGATCAGGTAGTCGACGCTGCCGGCCGGCAAGCCGGCCTGGTCAAGCGCCTGCAGCACTGCCTTGGCGGCCAGGTCCGAGGTCGCCTCGTCATCGGCGGCGAAACGTCTGCTCCTGATGGCGGTCTTGCGGACGATCCACTCGGAGGTGGCGTCCGGCACCTTCGCGACGATGTCTTCGTTCGACACGCTTCGCTCGGGAAGATAAGCGCCTGTTCCCAGGAATCCGACGGCTGGTCGAGTCATATGTGTCTCACTCCGTCACCTCATGCGGCGCCGGCTCCGGCGTACACACCCGGGAAATTCCCGGTACTCAGGGAGCTGTTCGCCGAGAACCAACGTGCAACCAGTTGACATCCGTCGGACCAACCCATCTCGTCGATACAACGTTGTGCGACGAGTAATGGCTTGACGACGAGCGGAACGGATGTCCCGGTGAAAAGGTAACCGGCTAATACCTGCACAAAAACCCCTACCAACCCCTACCGATGTCCGACACTATTCTTGACCTGGGCCATCGAACTCGGCGCGATATCGACTACGTCAGGTATGCGACGACCCGACGGCGAAATAGTCGCCGATCGCGTCAGGGCACCAATCAGGGCAGCGACAAGATCAGCTTTGCCGACGCAGGTTGCGGATTTGCTGGACACGAACGAGAAGATGGCGTCGACTCTGGCCAGGCTGGAGGATCTGCTGTCGCGCAACAGTCGGCAGGCGGCCCGGAGCGCCGGGCACGAATCTGGCCTTCACCGACAATCCAGCCAAGCGGGTGGACGCTTCCCGCGGGGTCGCTGCGACTGCGGGCATGACTTGACCCAGGCCACCGATCTGGGCGTGGTGGATCGCTATCAGCAGCACGAGATCCCACAGATCTCGGTGGCGGCCGGGTACGGGCCGGTGTTGCAGGCGTTCGTGGTCTACCTGATGGTTATGCACCACATACCGGCGCACTGGTGTGTCGTGTTGCTGGAATCGTTGACCGGAGCCATGGTCGGCCTGGCCGAGGCGGACAAGCGGATCGCTGCGATGATCACCATGGCCTATGTGGTGTGCTGTGACGAGACCCCGGTCCGGATCGGACCGAGAAAACCCACGCCCGGTAAGAGAAAAGCGGACACCCGCCGCAGCCCGCGCGCCTCAATCACCGCCGTCACCACCCATCGCCACCGCGGCGACCGGGTCACGCTTGTGCGTGATCGACACCGTGACCCGGCTGATCCCGGCGGCGCTCGCCGCGTCGGCCGTCGTACCGGTCAGCTCGATGTCCGGCGCACCCGAGCCGGCCTTGGTCACAACGATGTGGCTGGGCACCACGCCCTGGAACAGACCTGTGCCCCGCACTTTGGGCACGGCCTCCTTGACCGCGAACCGCCCGGCCAGGAACTCCGCTCCCCGGCCGGGGTCCAGTGTCGCGGCGTGCTCAAGTTAGGCTCTGGCGAAAGCGGAGCGCCGGAACCAGTCGCGGGTCAGCAGGCCGTCCAGTTCGCCGCGCGTGGCAAGGTCAATCCCGAAACACATCCGGCTCGCTTTCCCGGAAGAAGTCGTTCTTCAGCAGGCCCTGGAACACCGACAGCCGGTGCAGGTTGCTCGTGCCCTCCATGAACTCGAACGCGCGCTGGTCCCGGTAGGCCTTCTCCAGCCACGGGTGCTCGATCAGCGAGGCCGGGCCGAGCAGTTCCGCGGCCAGGATGGTCGCCCGCTCGCCGAGCTGTGCGGCCCGCATCTTGACCGCGCCGATCCGGTGCTGGTTCACGACTCCGTGGTCGATGTCCCCGGCCACCTCGAGGATGGCTCGGAGAACGGCGGCGACCCGCTCCTCCAGACCGTCTACTCTGGCATTGTCCCAAGTGGACAGAACCGGCCTGTGCGTGCGCAGGTAGTCACACACCGCCCGGGTCTGGCCGAGTGCCATGGCGGCCAGTCCGGGTCGGAACCTCAGCAGCGCGTGCAGCGCGCCGTACACACCACGCCGGCTGGGCGGACGGTGCCTGCCGAGCACCCGGTCGGCCGGGATACGGACATCGGTGAACACCAGCCGGCTGATCCGGGCGCCACGCAGGCCGACCATCGGCAGCAGTTCGCCGTGGAAACCCGGGTCGGCCGGGTCGACCACGACCGCCTCGATGCCCCACGGTCCCGGCGCCCGGCGGCAGAACACCACGCCAACCTCGGCTCGCGCGCCGTTGCCGATGTAGCGCTTCTCACCGTTGAGCAGGAACCCGTCGCCGTCCGGTGACGGGGTAAGTCGGGTCTCCAGCTCCAGCGCGGCCGATCCCTTGCCCGGCTCGGTGAGCCCGAAGAATGTCCACTTAGGGCCGTCAGCAATCCGGCCGAAGTACTCCGCGCGCTGGGTGTCGTCACCGAGTTCGTGGACCACCTCCCGGGACAGGCTGGGGCCGGGCGCGGCCAGGACCGCGTTCGGGTCGCCGTGCGAGATCGCCTCCAGGACCACCACCAGGGCCGTGCAGGTGGGGTCGAATGGCTCGGCACCGAGCCGGGTCTGGAACTCCGGCGGGGTGAGCACCTGGTCCAGTAATTGGAACGCGGGCAGGTCCAGGTGGTCGACGATGGCGTCGGGATCGCGGTCCAGGGCCATGCCCAGCGCACGCAGGTCCGGGGCCACCTCCCGGCATCGCTCACGCAACCGGCGCAGCGGCTCGTCGAGCAACTCGTCGCCGGCGTGGACGCGGGATCCGAACAACGCGGTCATGCGGCCTCCTCGTGCAGGTAGACGTTGCCGGTCACCTCGGCGAGATGCAGGTCGCCGCCCGGCCCGGAGACCAGGAAGCTGCTCGCCCCCAGCAGGCTCAGCAGCAACCGCCCGGCGGCCACCAACGCCTGATGCGCCCGCCACCGCGCCGCCGGGTCGGTCACCGGTAGCGTCGCGGTCTCCCGGATCTCCAGCGCCACGTCGGCCAGCGCCGTCTGGACCAGCTGGCGGTCCAGCAACGGGGTCCCGCCCGAGGAACGCTCCGCCAGATGAGTCATGGCATGCGCGATCCCCTGCCGCAGCAGGCTTCGGTGCAACCGAAGCAGTCCACTGGCGAACTCCGCACGCACTACCGGGTCGGCCGGCTCACCCCGCCCGACCCCCAACCCGAAGCGCGCCAGTGGGTGATCGGGGTTGTCCGGCAAGGTGCGGGTGGAGCCGAGCACTACACCGGACGCGGACACGACCGGGCTGCCGCCCCCGGTCCGCCGGTGCAGCATGTCCAGGTGCGCCGCGTATGCGCTCACGGTGAGTCCTCCTCGGTCCGGCGACGCAACAACGCCGCGTGGCTTCGCCCGGTTCGCGGGTCGGTGTCGCACAGCACCAGCGCGACCTCGTTCTGCGCCCAGGTTTCGTGGTGCCGCGCCAGGTCCAGCCAGACGCTGGTGCAGTAGGAGCCGCGGTCCACGCGGTGCACCGGCAGGCCGGGGGCGGCGGCCGCAGCCGGGTCGGTCCACGGACCGGCCACGACAAGTGCGGGTACGCCGTCCGCTGCCCGCTCGATCAGCGCGGCCAGATCGTCCGATGCGGGCGGGATCGGGTCGAGCACCCACGGCCCGCCCGCACCCAGCACGAGCACCGCGGCCGAATCGGCCAGCCCGCCGCGGACGATCGGGTCGTCGTGACCGAAGGTGCTCTGCTCGAGCACCACCACCGCACCCTTCCGGCAGCGCCCGGACTTCGCGTACGCGTCGGCGATGCGCAGCGCGGTGAACGGGGCCCGCAGACCTTGTTCGGACACCGCGAAGTTCTCCGAACCACCGCCCAGCAAGCGGTCCACGTGGCCGCCGACGCACCGGAACGGGTACAGGTCGGACAGCCCGTAGGCCACCACGATCAGGTCTGGCGCGGGCGGCTCGGGCAACCGGCCGAGCACGTGCTCGGCCAGCTCCTGGAACGCGATGCCCGGGCCGCGCTGCAGGAAACGCTCGTCGAAGGGCACTCCGAACGGGGCCAGCAGGTCGACCTGGTAGCCGACCAGCCCTTCGTCCCGCACGTACGGGTTGCGGTAGCCGGCCACGAACGCGGCGGCCGACGTCAGCGACAGGGACATCGTGCTCACACGGCGACGTCGAGGTTGGCCTGCAGGTAGTCGGCCAGGGTGCCCACCGTGCGGAAGTCGTCCATCTGCAGGGACTCCGGGTCGACCTCGAGGCCGGTGTGGTCCTCCAGCGCCATCAGCACGGTCAGCACCGAGGTGGAGTCCAGATGCAGGTCCTCGAACAGCCGGGTCTCCTCGTTGGCGTCCGAGTAGTCCCGCTGCATCACCTCGGCCAGCGCGTTGGTGACCGCCTTGAGAATGCTCGCTCGATCCATTACAGACACTCCTTAAACCTCGATGAGCAACTGTTTGTCCAGCAGGTCCTCGACGGTGTCCCGGCGGCGCACCAGGTGGGCGGTGCCATCGAGGACCAGTACCTCGGCCGGATAGCCGTGGCTCAGGAACAGACCGGGCGAGGCGGACGGCCCGTAGGCGCCAGAACGCTCCACCCCGAGCAGGTCACCCGGCCGCACCTCGGGCAACTCGACCTGCTTGGCCACGACGTCGTTGGGTGTACACAGTGGACCGGCGACGTTGTACGACCGCAGCGCGGGTTCCTCGTAACGGGTCAGCGAGCGCACCGGGAAGTTGCGCTTGACGAAGCTGCCGATACCGACCGCCGCCATGTGGTGGTTGGTGCCGCCGTCGGCGACGACGAACCACTCCCCCATCGACTCCTTGACGTACCGGGCGCGGACCACGTACGTGCCGCACCAGCCGACCAGGTACCGGCCCAGCTCGGTGATCACCCGGCAACCCGGGTTGCGGGTGAGGAAGTCGGCCACGGCCGCGTTCACCCCATCGGCCAGGAGATCGACATCCACGTCCTTCTCGTTCTCGAAGTACGGCACGCCGATTCCGCCACCGATGTCTACAGTAGACAGATCGAGGCCCACTTCGCCGGCCAGCTCCTCGGCCGCGGACAGGATGCCCCGGGTGTTGTCCACGACGCTCGCCGCGTCCAGGATCCGCGTCCCCATGTAGCCATGCACACCGATCACGCGCACTCCGCGCAGCGACCGCAGGAACGACCCGGACCGCAGCAGCACCTCCTGGTCGATGCCGAACTGGCGGGGTTTGCCGCCCATGGACAGCCGCGCGCCCTTGGCCGTGAACGAGGGGTTGACCCGCAACATCACGTCCACCCGTCCGGGTACCCGCAGCCCGTCGATCAGCTTGAGCTCGTCGAGCGACTCGCAGACAATGGCGTGCAGACCAGCCTCGACGCACGCGCGCAACTCGGCCAGTGACTTGCCCGGACCGAGGAAGATGATGTCCCGCGCGTCGGCGCCTGCACGCCGGGCGGTGACCAGTTCGGCCATCGACGACACCTCAAGCCCGGCACCCAGGGAGCGCAGCACGGCACACACGCTCACGTTCGGGTTCGCCTTGGCGGAGTAGAAGATGTCGACCTCGGGCGCCAGCCGGGCGCGCAGCGAGCCGTACACATCCCGCAACACGTCGCCGTCGTAGAGGTACATCGGGGTCCCGAACTCGTCGGCCAGCTCGCCGATCGGCCGGCCCTGGACGGTGTACTCGCCGGTCATCAGTCCTCCAGGATCGTCAGCGCGGCCGTGACGGCGGAGTCGAGCTCCGTCAGGCCGGTCCGGTCGGGGGCGACGAGCATGGTGTAGAGGCGGCCGTCGAACGGCGGTTCGGCAGCCGCATTCGCGTTGACCGTGCCGAAACATGTGACGATGACCTGCCCACTGGTCAGCAACGGGCCGAGAGCCCGGCGGATGTCGGCGAAGGTGATCGGCGCGGCCAGCCGCAGCGGGTAGTGCCGGGCCAGGCAGGCATGTCCGGACGGGACCAGCCGTTCGGTCACGCCGCCCTGGTAAGTCGACATGTTGAGCCGTGCGTTGATCTCCAGCACCGGGTAGAGCAGGCCATCCGCGCCCAGAATGGCGTCCACCCCTGCCACGCCGTGGAACCCGTCGGCGAACAGCCTGGCGCCGACGACATCGACCGCCTCCCGCAGCTCCTCCTTTTGGTGGCGCGGCAGATCGACCGGCATCAGATGTCCCTTGTGGACGCCGCCTTCGGTGATCGCCTGTTTGACGAAGTCGAAGGTGGTCGTGCCGTCCCGGGCAACCGTGAGCTGGTAGTTGAGGTCGAACCGCTTGCCCAGCCAGTGCTCCACCACGACGTGCAGCCGCCGCTCGCCGGAACGGTCCGCCCTGCGACGCACCAGTTTCGCCAGTCCGTCCACTTTGGCTCTGGTGTCGAGGACGACCAGACCCTTGCCCGAGACCCCGTAGGCGTCCTTGGCCACCAGCGTGCTACCGTCCTGATACTGCTGCAGCACAGCGAGGAACTCGTCGACCGTCTCGCAGCAGTAGCCGGGCACCGCGCGCAGTCCACTCGCCTCGACCAGTCGCCGGCTGTAGATCTTGCTGTTGACCCGTTCGAACACCTCCGCGGTCGGCACCGCGAGTGACAGTCCGGCCTCGGCGGCGAGTTTCTGTTCTCCCTCGGAGGTGCCCATCGGCAGGAGCATCCCGCCGGTGCGGGCGAGGAGGTCGACGGTGTCCGGCGAGGCGACCGCGTTGTCCGTTGTGGACCGTCCGGTCCGGACGTTCGACGGCACCACCACGGTGGGCGGTTCGAAACCCAGGTCCGCACTATATTCCCGGAAACCCGGGTCGAGGTCGTGCGACAACACCAGGGTGTCGTCGCGTCCGGCCAGCAGGAAGCCCAGCTCCTCCATCCGGTGCACCATGTCCGTGGACACGGAGAACCCGACACCGGGCAGCCCGACGTACCGCCGGGCCCACTGCGCCTCGGCCTCGAAGTTGCACACCAGTACCAGCGGCGTGTCCGGGGAACCGGTCAGCGCGGACTTGATGGCACGCAGGTATTCGGTCATGTGCTCTCTCCGGTGTGCTCGACCACCATCGCCGAGTAGGTGGCGCCCATGCCGACCGCGGTCAGCAGGTACAGGCCGCCCTCGACCAACCGGCCCTCACGGCGGAGCGTGGCGTAGTTGAGGAACGGGTCCGCGCAGCAGCAGTGGCTGTAGCGCGCGATGTTGTCGAAGTAGACCCGGGAGCGGTCGAACTTGAGCTCCTCGATCGTGCGCAGCCACAGCAGGCGGCTGACGTTGTGCGGCACCAGCAGGGTGATGTCGTCCAGCATCACCCCGGCCCGCTCGACCGCCCGCTCGATCGTCTCGATCAGGAAGGGCGTGTAGCTGTCGTTGAACTCCTTCACCTGATCCTCGGACGGGTACACGCTTTCGGGCAGCAGGACCTGGGTCTTGGTGGCGTACGACCGGACCACGTCCCCGCTGCCGCCCACACCGACCAGGCAGGCCGTCGACGCCTCGCCGAGGATCGTGGTGTTGTTCACCACCCGGAACCGCTTGGTGACCGGTTTCTCGCCGGTCAGCACCAGGGCACGAGCAGCCGGGTCGCCGTCGGCGCGCAACAGCTCGCTCGCGATGTCGATGGCCGCGAGCCCGCTCGCGCAGTGCTGGTGGCTCACCCCGAACGCCTCGACTTCGGTCAGGCCCAACGCCTGGCGCAGGACGTCGGCGGCGTCGATGTGCGAGGGGGTGACATCCGAGACGGTGTGCGCGAAGAGCAGGTAGCGGATCACGCCCGGGTCGGGTATTGCGCGGACCACCCGCTCTCCCGCGGCAGCCACCAGACCGAAGAGGTCCAGCTCCGGGTCCTCGTGCACGCGGTCGAACCCGTGGATGTTGCGGAACATCCGCACCATGTACTTCTGCAGTCCCAAGGAGTCGCCGAGGTCCTCGATCGGCACGGACCGCTCCGGCGCGAACACCTCGACCCGCTCCAGGGTTGTGGCTCGCATGGCGGTCGACGCTAGGGATTCTCGATGGCCATGGCCGCGCAGAGCCTGGACACCTGATAGATGTCCCGGGAGACGACGCCGTTGCTCCTGCTGGTCGATCCACTCGGACGTGACGTCCGGCACCCGCGCGGCGATGTCCGCGTTCGACACGCTCCGCTCGGACAGGTAGGAGCCGGTTCCCAGGAATCCGACGGCTGGTCGAGTCATGCTTCTCACTCCGTCACCTCCATGCGGCCCTGACCCTGCGCGACGATTCTCCGGAATCAGCGGAAAGCCTGGGCCTCAACAAACGGATGCGGCGAGTGAAAAGATAATCGCTCCGCCCGTCGCGCACATCCCCCTGCCGCCCCCTACCCAGCGGCGATACCATTGCTGACCAGGCCGGTTGATCTACGCCCGATAACGACTACGTCAGGTCATCGGCGAATCCCGGATATACCGGCCAGCGGCGGCATCAAAAAGTACATGTCCTTTCCTCGGAAAGTGCGAAAATGTTCACCGACATCCGTTTCCATACCGTCGTTTCCGTCGCGCAAGCGCCCAGGCACCACACTGTCAATTGGAGACGCCGTGGACACAGCAACCCATTGTCCGTTCGTGCTCGACCCGGCTGCCAGCGACCTGCACGGCGAGAGCGCGCGGCTGCGCGCCGCGGCCCGGTGGTGCTCGTCGAGCTGCTCAGCCCCAGACCCTGGAACTGCAAGCCCTGACCCGGCAACGCGCCGACCACATCGAGGCACGCATCGCGGCGGTCAATCAACTCGCCGCCCTGCTCGACGAGCACTGGCCCGGCGGCAAAGCGATCTTCGCCACGCCGCACTCCGATATCGCCCTGGCCTTCCTCGACGCCTACCCAACGCCCCAGCACGCGGCCCGGCTGACCCCCGCCCAGCTGGAAGCCTTCTGCGCCCGGCAGGGCTACTCCGGCCCCGGCCCGGCCGCGTCCTGCTCGAACGGCTCCGCAGCGCCCCACTGGCCGCTTCCCGGCTGGGCCAGCAGATCATCGCCCGCCTGATCGGCGTCCAAGTGCAACTGATCAGGGCTATCCGCGCCACCATCCGCGAGCTGGACACCGCGATCGCCGAAGCCCTCACCACTCACCCATGGGCCGAGTTGATCACGGGACCGCCCCGAATCGGCACCATCAACCTCGGCCAGATCATCGGCGAGATCGGCCCCGTCCTGGAACGCGCTGGCAGCTGCGCCCAACTGGCCGCCGAGACCGGCGCGGCTCCGGTCACCAAGGAATCCGGTCAGCGCCGGTCGGTCAACTTTCGGCACGCGGTCAACCACCGCGCCCGGCAAGCCCTGACCATCTGGGCCGACAACAGCCGACGCGACAATGACTGGGCCGCCACGATCTACAACCAGGCGCGCGCTCGGGGGGAAACGCCATCCCCACGCAGTGCGCATTCTCGCGCGGGCATGGCTGCGGATTATCTGGGCCTGCTGGCGCACCAGAACCTGTTACGACCCCGCGCTTCACCGAGCTGCCAAGCTCAACACACTGAAGGGGTTGACTTAGGAAACTCACAGGACCGCCTAGCCATCGTCGCAGACGAGAACGCGCGACCCGCCGCCCCGAACAGCGTTGGCTTCCACCACGCCGCTTTCGAGGTCGGTTCGCTCAAGGAACTGACCGACCACTACCGCGAACTCGGCGTCTCGCGGAGGTCGGGTAGGAGGTTTGCCAGCAGGTCCTCGCGGCATCTGACCTTCAGTTTGCGGTAGATCTTGGTGAGGTGCTGCTCGACCGTGCTCTCGGTGACGAACAGCTTGGCGGCGATCGCGCGGTTGCTGTGGCCGTCCGAGGCCAGCGTGGCGACTCTGCGCTCGGCTGGGCTGAGTAGGACGGGGGCTGGATCGTCGTCGTCGGGTTGGTCGGTGTCTGACCTCGCCAGTTCGGCGCAGATGGGCTCGGCGGCGCAACTCCTGGCGACGTGCCACGCCCTGCGCGCGATCCGGCGGGCTGTGCGGTGCTCGCCCGCCGCTTCGTTGGCGTAGCTGAGGTCGGTCAGCACGAGGGCCAGTTCATAGCGGTCCGGGCCGTTCTCGGTGATGTCCGCTGCGGTGGTCAGCAGGCTGATTCGACGGTGCGGCGGGGCGCAGGCGGCGCGCAGCCGCAGCGCTGGGCCGCGGACCGTGACCGGCTGGGGGCCGGCTAGTTGCTCGTCGAGCAGCGTTTTCGCTTGTTCGGGTTGGCCGAGCCGCAATCGGGCCTGGGCGAGGCCGATCCGCCAGGGTACGAGTCCGGGGGTGTCGATCGACCACTGGCGCATCTGTTCGCCGCAGGCCAGGAAGTCCGCTGCCGCCGCGTGGGCTTTGTCCTTGGCCAACTGGTAGACGCCGCGCGCGTACCGGTAGTGCAGGCCGGAGCGGCTCTCGAACATCGCCTGGGGCACCGGGAGCCGCAGGTACTCGGCGGCGGCGCCGAGATCGCCGGTTCTGGCCGCGGCCAGCACGAGCGTGCCGAGTGGCAGGCCCGCCGCGGTCCCCCACGCGTTCGGGGTGACGATGTCGAGGGCCGTGCGTGCTCTATCGGTGGCGGCGGCGAAATCACCTTGTCGCGCCGCGATCTCGGCGCTCACTGCAGCCAACTGCGCCCGCAGCACGGGATTGTTGCCTGCTACCGCGGCCCACCGATCGCACCAGCTCGCGGTGGCGTCGAGTGCGCCCGCGTAGACCCCTGGCAGCAGGCTCACCAGGGGTGAGTCGTTGGGCCAGCGGATGTCGCGGTGTACCTGGAATTCCTGGAACAGCTGCTCGCAGCGGACCACGATCTGCTCGGACTGGCCGTGCAGCAGGACATCAGCGAGTATTCCGGAGAAGCGCAATCCGGACGTGACCTCGCAGGTCCGGGGGGACCAGAGCCGCGGATGGGTGCAGGCCAGCCAGGTTCGGAAGGAACGCACCTGCGCGTCCGTGTCCGTGTCCGGGAGCTGGTCGACGATTGTGGCGGCCTCCTCGACGCGACCTCGCCAGATCAGCTGGCGGCACAGGTCGATGCGCTGGGCCACGGTGAGCAGGCCCGCCTGGGCGGCGGCCAGCAGCGGGGTGAGGTGCCGGGCAGCGGTGGCTGGGTCGACGCACCATTCGACGCTGGCCAGGCGTGCTCGTGCGGTGGCCACGCCACGAGCCTCGGTGCCGTGTTCGACGGCGTGCGCGAGGCAGTCGAGCGCGGCGGGTATGTGGTCGGCGAGCAGGTGCGCGTCGGCCGCCTCGAGCACGGTCGCGATGTTGCCGCCGCCGGGTCCGGCGAGGATGTGCCGGGCCACGGTGGTGGCCGGGGCACCATGACTGTGCAGCAGGTGCGCGGCGTTGCCGTGCAGGCTGGCTCGCTCGGGTGCCGGCAGGTCGGCCAGGAGGCCGGCTCGGCCGTGCTCGTGGGCGATCATGCCGTTGGCGAGCAGTCCCGCCGTTTCGAGGGTGTGCACGATGCGGGAGACCAGGTCCGGGTCGAGGTCCAGGAGGGTGCTGAGGAAGGTGGCGGATGCTGGTTCCTCGAGCAGGGCCAGTCCCTGGGCTACCCGCAGGGCGCACGGGCCGCTGCGGCGGAGGCAGTCGAGCAGGGCCTGCTGATAGCTGTTGCCCGCGGTCTCCCGGCCGGTCCGCCAGTCCTCGAGCAATGCGTTGAGCAGTAGTGGATTCCCACGACTGGCGGCGAAGAAGGTGCCGGAAAGCCGGGCTGCGGTGGGGCGTCCGCAGCGTTGCTCCACCAGTTCGGTGACGGCCCGGTCGGACAGCGGGGCGACGCGGGTGCTGGCGCAGTGCGGCAGCCTGAGCAACTCGGCTCTGGTCGGCGCGAAGCCCGAGTTCGCGACGAGGTCACCGGCGAGGACGAGCAGCACCGGTGCGACGGTGAGCCGTCTGGCCAGGAACAGCAGCCACTGGGTGGACAGCGGGTCAGCGTGCTGGACGTCGTCGACCATGATCAGCAGGGGCGTGCGGGTGGCTAGCTCGAGCAGTTCCCGGCACAGCTCGTGCAGCACCTGGACGGTCCCGGTCGTGGCTGTCTCGATCAGCGCCGACGTTCTCGAGCGGAACTCCGGTGGCAGATCGGGACCGAGGAACAGCTGGCTGGCGACGCCGAGGGGCAGGGCCTGTTCGGCGGGTGAACAGGTGGCCGACAGCTGCCATGCCGAGGCGGGTTCCACGAGGTCGCCGAAGGTGTGAAGGAGCGCGGTCTTGCCGGTCGCGACCGGCCCCTCCAGCAGCGTGACGCCGCCCGCTCCCGCGCAGGCCCGCGACCACCGGTGTTGCAGCGCGGCCAGTTGCGCGTCCCGATCCACCAGCCTCAACATGGGGAGCCTCCCCGATCACTGATCCACGTCGATGCGTTGTGTGGCCGGTTATGACGCTATGTGCACTGCTCGGGCACGCCTACGTGGGAATTTCCTCAGCTCGTCCATGAACTGGTCACAGTTCGTCAGTAATCGGTCCTGGTCGGCCGGCTGGATAGGGGGTCGGGCGAGATTTCCTCCGGTTGCCAACAGGGGGCGGCCCGCCGCTGAATACCAAGGTGGAAGCGTCACTCGCCGGGGCAGGGAGAACCGCGATGCCAGCAGGAAGCCGGACCATGACCGCAGTTTCCGAACCCGACACCCCGGCGGAGCCGGGCTTTGTGAGCTTTCTGGACGTGGCCGCCACTCCGTGGCGTCGGCTGCCGAACTTCCCGTCGTACGAGGGTGCCGAACAACGCGCCGGGGACGAACTGGTCGACGTGATGGCGGGGCTGGTGGCCGACGTCGACCCGGTGGCGATCGACCGGACCGCAGCCTTGCCGGACGGGTTGATCGAGGACCTGCGCGCCGCGGGCTTTCTCGCGCTGCGCAACGACGCCGCGCTGGGCGGGCGGGCGGCGTCGGACTACAACGCGTTCCGGGTCGTGGAGCGCGCCTCGCGCTGCTCGGCGGCCATCGGGCAGCTGATCGCGGTCCAGAACGGCATCGGGGTCCCGGCGCTGCTGCCGAGCCTGCCAGAGGGCCCGTTGCGCGACATCGTCGCCCGGTACGTGCGGGACGGCGCGGTTTCGGGCTGCAGCGACACCGAGCCGGGCGGCCAGAACAACCGGTGGCGGGAGACGGTCGCGGTGCCGACCCAGGACGGTCGGGCCTATCTGCTCACCGGCAGCAAGCGGTTCACCAGCAATGCTCCGGTCGCCGGGCCGACCGTGGTCACCGCAGTGGTCAAGGGCGACGGTGCTCCGGATCGGCTGGGCTTGGTGTTCCTCGATCTCGCCAGCGCAGGCGTCACGCTCACGGCCCGGCACGACTTCCTGGGCAGCCGGGGCCTGCCGAACGGCTCTGTGAGCTTCGACGCGGTCCGGGTGCCTGCCGAGCAGGTCCTGGCTGGGGACGCTCCGGCGAAGGCAGGCCAGCCGCCCTCGGTGGGCCGGTTGCTGATCAACGCGGCACCGGCGCTGGCGATCGCCCGGGAATGCCGGGCGATCGCGCACCAGTTCGTCGCGGAACGCACGATGGACGGGCGTTCGCTGGGCGACTACGAGCAGATCCAGCGGTTCCTGGCGACCACGATGGCCGAGATCCACGCGATGGACAGCGTGGTCCGGTGGAGTCTGCTCGGCCGCGACCGCGGTTTCGAACAGGCGCTGGCCAAGAACATCTGCACGGTGGCCGCGTGGGAGATCGCCGACCGGACGCTGTCGGTGCTCGGCGGGGTGGGTCTGGAGACGGCGGCCAGCAAGCTGCGGCGGGGCGCCCCCGCGCTGCCAGTGGAACAGTTGTTGCGCGACGCGCGCGGGCTGCGGGTGGCGGGCAACGTCGACTTCATGGTCGACGTCCAGGCCGGGCGCGCGCTGCTGGTACGGCATGCCGAGCGGACCGGGCCGGAACTCGACTGGACCGGACCGCTGGAGTGTTCCGAGCTCTCGCCTGCCAATCGGGAACACGCGGCCCGGCTGGTGGCGGATCTGCGCAGGCTCAGCGGGACCTGCGCCCGGCTGGCCCGGACCGATGTGGAGACGGTGCCTGGCGGCGAGCAGACGCAGCGGCTGATCGGGCGGATCGCCGGTGTGCTGCTGGGCGAGTTGGCGGTACTGGCCCGCAACGACGCCGCTGCCGCGGAACTGACCGACCTGCACTGCATCACGGCGGGCCACCGGCTTGCCGGACTCTGGCACGAGCTGGCGGCGCCGCCGCGCGACTTCGGCAGGATCATCCGGTCGAGGTGACCGGCACCACCACGATCGGCCACCGACTCGGCGGGCTCGCCCGAGCTGGCAGCGCCGCACGAGTTGGGCAGAGGATCATCAGGTCAAGGTGACCGGCAGCGTCTTCGAGCAGTTGTTGACGATCGACGGGATCGGCGTGAGTTCGTCGGTCGGCGCGGCCAGGGCCAGTCGGGGGAATCTCGCGAACAGGGCGGGCAGCGCGATCTCGGCTTCGAGCCGGGCCAGGTGCGCGCCGGGGCAGGAGTGCACGCCGTAGCCGAACATGGTGTGCCGCTGGGCCTGCCGGGTCACGTCGAACTGCTCGGCGGTGTCGCCGAAGTACTCCGGGCAGCGGCCGACTGTGACGTAGGAGGCGAGGATCGCCTGTCCCTTCCTGATCACCGTGCCCTCGATGTCGATGTCCTCGGTGGCGTAGCGCATCGGCAGGTGGCCCAGCGGGGAATCCCAGCGCAGCGTCTCCTCGATCACCGCGTCCCAGCCGCATCCGCCGCGCTGTACGAGCGCGAGCTGGTCGGGGTGGGTGAGTAACGCGCACACCGCGTTGGTGAGCAGGTCCAGCGTGGTTTCGTGGCCGGCCACGATCATGATCGTCAGGGTGCCGACGAGTTCACTCTCGCTCAACCGGTCCTGTTCGTCGCGGGCCTCGATCAGGGCGGTGGTGAGGTCGTCGCTGGGTTCGCGGCGTTTGAGCGCGACCAGGTCGGCGAGGAGGGAGATCAGTTCCGCTTTGGTGCGATCGACCTCCTCGGCGGTCGTGGTCGAGGAGACGCCGGTGCGGACGGCGTCGTCCAGGGCGACCGGGACCGAGGCGCTGCCGAGGTTGCCGTAGCGCTGCAGCACCCGGTGCGTGTGCGCTCCCCCTAGCCCGCAGTGCCCGACCAGTTCGTCCAGCATCACGCCGTTGGCCTGGTGTGGAACGAAACAGTCGATCTGGTCGGCGTCGGTGTTCACCCTGGTGAGCCGTTTCTCCAGCGCGGGCGGCACGTTCTCCAGCACGAACTCCGCACCTCGCGCCCGCGCATGGTGACGTAGTGGGCGCCGTCGGCCACCGTGCCCGCCGAGCTCGGCAGCCTGCTTCCCCCGGCAGGCACCTTGATCAGGTGTTCCGCATCGCCGCGAGTGCCCAGTTCGACGTCCAGAATCCCGTATCCGTCGCCGACCGTGCCGATGACCGCGGCACCCGCGCCGTCACCGAACAGGATCGCGGTGCGGCGGTCATCGAAGTTCGGTATCCGCGAGTAGATGTCCGCGCCGACCACGACCGCGTGCGTACCTGGGTTGGCCCATACCAGGCAGCGAGCCAGTTCGAGGGCGTAGACGAACCGGTGCACACCACGTTGATGTCCAGGCAGGCCGCGGCCGTGGTACCGGTGCGCTGCCGCACGATGCTGGCCGTCGGCGGCTGCGGGAAGTCACCGGTGGAGGCCACGATCCGGTAGTCGACCTGCCCGGGCGGCAGCCCGGCGTGGTCCAGCGCCGTGAGCACTGCGTTGGCGGCGAGATCCGAGGTCGCTTCGTGCTCGGCCGCGAAGCGCCTGCACTGGATGGCGGTCTTCCCGACGATCCATTCGGGACTGAAGTCCGGGACCAGGTCGGCGAGCTCCTCGTTCGACACCGCGCGCTCGGGGAGGTAGGAGCCGGTTCCCAGGAAACCGATGGCCTGTCGAGTCATCTGCGTCTCACTCCGTCACCTCGCGGTCGCGATCCACTGCCTCGGAATATTCCAGGATTTATTCGGAGATGTTCCCCCGGTCATTCACACGACGAAACGCTAGCCGTCACATCAACGCGTCAACCATCCCTGCCACCCCCTGTTCGGCCGCCTGCCGATTTCTCCGGGCCGGCCTTGATTCCGTCACGTTCACGACATGGCCGTTGACGGAATCCGCGTTGATTTCGTCAAGTCGAAAGCCGAGCTTGCCAGCCCAGGTCAGACCGCTGCCCTGCCACCACGTTCGCCATCTGAAGCTCCACCAGTACATCGAGCGAGACGTTAACCGACTGGAAACGTTCCGTTGTCGTGTAACACGGACAAGAACGTCAACCCCGTCCGCATTGCTCGAACATTCCGGAACCCCCTGAAAACCGATGCTCATCAGAGCGACGCATTCATTGATGCTTTGCTTTCCGGTGGTCGCCACTATCCTGGTGAAATGCGGTTCAAGGTACTCGGTCCGCTTGCGGTAATCAGTGCCGACGACAGGTTGCTTTCCATCGGTGGACCGAAGAAACGTGCCGCCCTCGGCTACCTGCTCCTGCACGCGAACGAGGTCGTCGCGACGAGCCAACTGGTCGAGGCGGTGTGGCCGGGCGATGCGCCGGCAACGGCCAGGAAGATGGTGCAGAACACCGTCTCCGAGATCCGGCGCGTGCTGGCCGAGCACGACCACGGCGGCGTTGTCGCCTTGCTGACCCACTCCCCCGGCTACCTGTTCCGAGCCACCGAGCACACGCTCGACCTGCTGGAATTCCACCACCTGGCCAAATCCGGACGACAGGCCCTCAACAACGGTTCGTGGGCCGAGGCATCCACTCTGCTCGGCCACGCCCGTCAGCTCTGGCGCGGCGACGCACTGGCCGACCTGGCGGACGCCGGCGTCAATTGGCCGGAACTGGCCGGTCTGCGGGAAACCCACCGCACCACGTCGGAGGACTACTTCGAGGCGGAACTCGCCGCAGGCCGCCACCACGACCAGGTGGCCGAACTGGACCGGCTCGTGTCCGCGCAGCCGCATCGCGAGCGCGCCTGCCGTGCGCTCATGCTCGCCCTCTACCGCTGCGGCAGGCAGGTCGACGCCCTCGACGCCTACCACCGCACCCGCGCGGTGCTCACCGCGACGTTCGGCGTCGAACCGACCACTGAGCTGCGCGAACTGGAGCAGGCCATCCTCCGCCACGACACAACCCTGATCGCGCCCAGCCCTCCGCTCCAGCTGCCGCCCCACCCCGACATCGAACGCAAGCTGGTCAGCATTCTCACGGTCGCCTTCGACAATCGCCCGGACACCGGCGAACTACTGGGCGAGCTCGGCGAGTCGGGCGCCATGGTGGTGGGGAACACGGGGTCGTCGCTCCAGGCGGTCTTCGGTGTCCCCCGCACCGGCGAACTGGATGCCCACACGGCGGTACGATCCGCGCTGGCGATCCACGACCGCTTCACTCGGCACCACCCAGCCGTGCCGCTGCGCCTCCTGGTGACCACCGCGGAAACACCAGTCAACCTCGCGCCGGAACCCCCCGAGATCATCGGTTCCGCCCTCGATCAAAGCCTGCGACTGGCCAGGTCCCTACCCGCCGGGCAGGTCTGGGCCTGCGCGGCGACCTGTCTCGGCACCGGCCACGACGTCGTCTACACGCACCACCTGCCGTGCTCGCCCAACGCCCCGGAGTTGTGGTGCGTCCGGGGCATTCCCGACGGCGACCCGTGCGGTCAACGGCTGCTCGACCGCGACCACGAACTGGCCATCCTCTCGGCACATGCCGATCAGCTCGCGTGGCTTGGCCGAGGCCGGTCAGTCGCCGTCCTCGGCCAAGCAGGTCTGGGTAAGACCCGTATCGTCACCGAGTTCGCCCGCACCATCGCCACGCACCACAACAAGATCGACCAACTGACCATCAGGATTCCGCCGCGCTCCCAGGACAACGCCAGGAAAGCGCTGCAAGCATTGGCCGGCCGGGTGACAACCCGCCGTCCGGTCGTCGCCGTGATCGAAGACCTCCACCACGCCGACGAGAACCTCCTGCGACTGTTCGATGCTCTCGCCGAGCTCGCTCGAACTGTTCCGCTGCTACTGATCTCGACCGCCCGCCCAAAACCGTTCGGCCGGGACCGGCTCTGCCCACCCGCATCGACCACCATCACGCTGGACCGACTCTCCGACAAGGCCGTCCATGCGTTGTGGCACTCGGTACCCGGCAACACCAACGCGCCGCTCAGTCCCGAACTCGCCAGACGCATCGACGGCAACCCTCTGTTCGCCGTCGAATTCGCGCTGCACGCCGTGCACGAGTCGTCAGCAACGCTGCCGCCCAGGGTGTACCGCGCGCTGGCCACCGAATTGGACGGCCTGCCCCCGACCGCCAGACAGCTCCTCAAGTCTGCCGCGCTGATGCCAGGCAGCATCAAGCTCGAACCGCTGGCCACGACACTGGGCCGGGACGTCGACGCAGTCCGCGACGAACTCGACATCCTGGTCCAGCAGCGCCTCCTGCGGCACACCGCCGACCGCGCAGGATACGAGTTCGCCCAGTTGCTCCTGCGCGACGTCGTCCACGCCCAGCTGCCGAAACCGCCCAAGTACAGAGCCGGCAGCGTCGATGAAAATCCTCAGCTCAGCAGCACAGGTCATGGTGGGGTCATGGGTCAAGACGGTCGGACACCGTTTTACCCCGCGATCGGCGGCTGATGATCGACTTTCGCAAGACTCGTTTCCCACTCGCTACCAGCGTGCGTGACGCACAGACCGGCACGCACTGGCGAAACCCCGGGCGCCTCATGGCGAATCCGGCCTGCGGCCGGAACCTACCGTCCTCGCGGGCAGCCGCCCATCGGCAACCGAATCGAGGACAACGACATGCCAACCCTGTTATCCAGGAGCCGAAGGCGAGTCTGGGCCGTCGCGATCGCGGCAGCCGCGCTGGCCGTGCCGCTGGTCGCGGCTCCGGTGTCGGCGCAGATCACGCCTTTGGCCGCCTTTCACGAATACGTCATCGGCTTCGACGCGTCGCATGGCCCGTACTTGGGCATCGGCGTCACCCGCAACGACATCTCGGTCTAGGTCGGCGCGGCCAGCGACTGCACCACCACCCGGTACGGCGCACCGGTCGCCTACCAGAACCAGTGGGTGCTCATGAATTCCAGCGCTTCGGACTGAGAGGAAATCGGCATCGCGCACCGCTGTAACCACCACGACTTCTGGTACTGGGGATACGGCCTCGGTGGGGCCTGGTACTCGGTCGGCTACGTCAACGGCAACTACATCGGCGCTCCGGCCCGGCACCGGTTCAGCCTCTTCCTGGACACTGACGATCGCTGGAACTACGTGGTGGACAGCACCGTCCTGGGCCATGACTACTCGGATGTCGACGGCGCGCAGATCAGCTTCGGACTGGAGAGCTGGGACCGAGCGCCAGCATCGTAGGCAGCGACTACTCCGACATCTCCTTCCTGCGCTACGGGGTGTCCAACATCCCGATCAGCGGCCGGGAAGGCACCAATGTCGGTTCCGCGATGTGCGGAGCCTGGGGCTCCGACACCCAGTGGTGGGGCGGGGAAGGCGGCGGTTGTGGTTATGCCTCCTGGTGCCGTCAAACGTGCAGTTCAGCGGCACAGGTAACGGTGGGGTTTTGGGTCAGCTCGGGCTCGGACACATAAGTGCCCTACCGCGGGGCTACCTACGAAGACAGAATGCGTTGGCGAACCGCCGGCCGACCGACGACCAGTCCGCCAGGTGCCCTTGTCGCTGCCGACGCCGCGAGCAAAGCCGGCCTGCTGTCCAGTTCCTCATCACCATCCTTTGGTGATGGACACCATCCTTTGGTGATGGACTTGGCCGTCATCCGCTACATCTTCCAGATTGGAACCGATCACGTCGGTCCCGCCCGAGTAATTGGCCGCAACCATCGGGCCGACCATCCAGCGGTACCTCACCGGTCCCTTCGTCTAGTTCGCGTAGTCGTGGAAGCCGCGGCCGCTTTTCTTGCCGAGCAGGCCCGCATCGACCATCCGCAGCAACAACGGCGGCGGCGAGTACAACGGCTCCTTCAACTCCGCGTACATCGACTCGGCCAGAGCCTTGGTAGTGTCCAGACCGATCAGATCGGTCAACGCCAACGGACCCATCGGATGCGCACAACCCAGCACCATACCGTTGTCGATGTCCTCAGCCGACGCGAAACCGGACTCGAACATCCGGATCGCCGAGAGCAGATACGAGAAGAGCAGCGCGTTCACCACGAAACCCGCCCGGTCCTGCGACCGAACCACGGTCTTGCCGAGCGGCCCGGTGACAAAGGACTCAGCGCGTGCCTGGGTCGCCTCGTCGGTGAGCAGCGACGGGATCGGCTCGACGAGCTT
>DASYBO010000463.1:0-10419 GCA_036500685.1 Pseudonocardiaceae bacterium
GATCCGCGCCAGGATCGGCGTCGTCCCGCAGGGCGACATCCTGGACACCGAGCTGACCGTCCGGCAGAACCTCCAGGTCTACGGCCGCTACTTCGGCCTTTCCCGGGCTTTCGTGCAGGCCAAGGCGACCGAACTGCTCGAGTTCGCCCAGCTCACCGAGAAGGCCGACGCCGAGGTCGAGGCGCTTTCCGGCGGCATGAAACGCCGCCTGACCATCGCCCGCTCGCTGGTCAACGACCCCGAACTGCTGCTACTCGACGAGCCGACCACCGGCCTCGACCCGCAGGCGAGGCACCTGCTCTGGGAGCGGCTGTTCCGGCTCAAGCAGCGCGGCGCGACGCTGATCATCACCACCCACTACATGGACGAGGCGCAGCAGCTCTGCGACCGGCTGGTGGTGATGGACCACGGCACGATCGCGGCCGAAGGCGCGCCGAACGACCTGATCAACCGCTACTCCACCCGTGAGGTGCTCGAACTGCGCTTCCCGCCTGCCGAGCACGACGGCGACGAGAACACCGCGGAGAATCCGCCGACCGACGATCTCAAGGACCTCGCCGACCGGATCGAGGTACTGCCCGACCGGCTGCTGCTCTACACCGCCGACGGCGAGGCCGCGCTGGCCACCGCGCACAACCGGGGAGTTCGGCCGTTGTCCAGCCTGGTCCGGCGCAGCACCCTCGAAGACGTGTTCCTGCGCCTCACCGGCCGAAGCCTGGTGGACTGATGGCCGACACCGCCACCCGCCTCCCGGAACTCACCCGCGCGACGCCGCGCGTGGTGTCGCCTGTGCGCGCGTACCTTCTCGTCGTCGAGGGGCACTGGACCTGGTACAAGCGCAACTGGAAGGCCACCGTCGTCTCCAGCGTCGGCCTGCCAGTGCTCTACCTGCTGGCGATGGGACTCGGCTTCGGTTCGCAGGTGCGGCCCGGCGCGCTCACCGGCGGCGTCAGCTACCTGCAATACCTGACCCCGGCACTGATCGCGATGGCCGCGACGCAGAGCGCGGCAGGCGAGGCCACCTTCCCGGTGCTGTCCGGTTTCAAGTGGCAGAAACACTTCGTCGGCATGTCCGCGACACCGATCACGCCGGTGCAGATCGCCGGCGCGCAGTTCGTGTGGATCGGCTTCCGGCTCATCCTGTCCTGCGCCGCCTTCCTCGCCATCGCCGCCGCGATCGGCGCGGTCACCAGCGCGGGCGCGCTGCTGTCCCTGCTGTTCGGCGTCATGACCGGCCTCGCCTTCGCCGCGCCGGTGGTCGCGTTCGCCGCGTCGATCAAGGGCGAGGGCGTCGCGTTCAACCCGCTGTTCCGCTTCGTGCTGGTGCCGATGACGCTGTTCGCCGGCACGTTCTTCCCGGTCAGCGCGCTACCAGCGGTGATACGGCCGATCGCGTGGATCACCCCGCTCTGGCACGGCACCGAACTGGCCAGGGGAGCCGAGTTCGGCACGTTGCAACCGTGGCCGACCGTCGGGCACATCGCGTACCTGCTCGCGTTGACCGCCGTCGGCATCGGGCTGTCCCGCTGGCGCTTCCGAGTCCGGCTGGCGAGTTAGGGGCGGACATGACCGACCTGATCACGCAACGTTCCGACGACCCGCCGGACATGGCGCCGCCGACCAGAGGCATCCTGCTGCGCGTACTGCCCGCCAGCCTCTACGTCGGCCGGGCCCGCATGCTGGTGCACCGCGCCTACCTGGTCAACCGGCGCGCCTGGATGGCCGTCTTCTCCGGGTTCTTCGAGCCGATCTTCTACCTGATCGCTCTCGGCGTCGGCTTCGGCAAGCTGGTCTCGCACGTGGTCGGCCCCGGCGGCATGCCCATCAGCTACGTCGCGTTCGTCGCACCCGCGCTGCTCGCCTCCTCCGCCATGAACGGCGCGGTGCTGGACTCGACGTTCAACATCTTCAACAAGCTCCGCTACGCCAAGCTCTACGACTCGATCCTGGCCACCCCGCTCGGCCCGGCCGACATCGCGCTCGGCGAGATCAGCTGGGCACTGCTGCGCGGCGGCCTGTACGCGGTCGGATTCCTCCTGGTCATGGCAGTCGCCGGGCTGCTGCAGTCGCCGTGGGCACTGCTCGCGTTGCCGGCCGCGCTGCTCATCGCACTCGCCTTCGCCGCGCTCGGCATGGCAGCGACCACGTTCCTGCGGTCCTGGCAGGATTTCGACCTGGTGCAACTGGCGATTCTGCCGATGTTCTTCTTTTCCACCACCTTCTACCCGTTGTCCGTTTATCCTCGGCCGCTACAGATCATCGTCGAATGTTTCCCGCTCTTTCACGGCGTCAGCCTGATGCGTCAGCTGACCACGGGTTACGTCGACTGGGGTGCGCTCGGCCACGCGGCGTACTTCGTTGCCATGGCGGTGATCGGCGCGGTCTGGTCGGCGCGCTGGCTCAAGAAACTGCTGCTGAAATAAGTCGATATCGCCATGTGGCCCCCTTACGTGTCATCATCGTCTACGGATCGAGGCGGGGCCGATAACCACATATTGGGGCGAGGTGCGACTCATGGGTGTGCGCCAGTGGATGCAGCGCCAGAAGTTCAATGACCCGGTACCAGGCACGTTCGAAGTGCAAACCTCCGATTGCGGAAAACGGATGGGCGCGGAGGTCGAGCTGGATCTCAGCGGAGTGCTCAGCGTTCCAGGGCTGAACCCGCTGGCCGCCGAGCACCACGCCAAGGCACCACACGCGAAGCTGCCGACCATCGGCCAGATCCTGCCGGTCATCGTCGACCGGGCCGATCCGACGCGATTCCGGATCGAATGGGACCAGGTCCTGGCCAGCGCCGAGCCCGACTCCGGCAACATCACGCGGTCCGAAGCCGACGCGCAACAGCAGTCACACACGCATTCACCGGGACCGGACTGGGACCAGGCCACCGCGACCGTGCTGACCTGCCACCACGCCAAGGTGCCCGAGTTCGCGCTGAACCAGGCCCCCGGCGGCATCGTCGACCTCACCGTGGACGTGCGACTCGAGGACGGCTACTCCTACAGCACCAAGACCCGAGTCGCGTTCAGCACGCCGGAACGCCGCGCCAAGGTCATCGAGAAGGGCACCGAACTGCCGGTTCGGGTAGACCCGGCCGACCCGAACCGCATCGTCATCGACATCGACCAAATCCCCAACTGGTAATTCACCGCTTCAGGTAAGCCTGGCTCGCTCACCCGATCGGGCGACACCGGTGACCCGCGACGCGAACGCATCGCACACGATCACGGCCGGACAACCCAGGAAACCATTCGATCCGGGCGAAAACGGGCGCCGAGGCGGCCATGCCGGTCACCCACGGTCAGAGCGCACGCCTTCGGCTCGCGAGAGCCGATCTTGTGATGGTTGCCAGGCCGGTGACCAGCGGCGATCGTCAATGCACCGCACCGGCCAGGAAGGAGCGCGAGCCATGGCCAACCAGGTGAACCCGCAGGTCCTCCTCGACGCCGAGGTCTTCGACGCCACCGGGGAGCGGATCGGCAAGGTCGGTCAGGTCTACCTGCGCGAGGACTCGCGCCAGCCGGCCTGGATCGTGGTCCGGTCCGGCCTGTTCCGCGCCAGCGAGACCATGGTCCCGTTGCAGGGCGCGCACATGCACGAGCACGGCATCCAGGTCGACGTCAGCAAGGACCGCATCATGGGCGCGCCGCAACTGATTCCGCACGGCCGACTGTCCGAAGAGGACAGTGTGGAACTGTGCGAACACTACGGCCTGCGGGCCGAGGTGCCGATCAGTCGCAGCTCACCCGAACAACGCCCGTTCCGCATCCGCAGGCCCGGCTCGGTGGCCTGACCTCTGTTGTCCCAGCGCAACCCGGACATGGCAGCGGGGCCGGGCTACGGTGCCCGGCCCCGCTGGACGCGGTGAGCGTGAACCCCGCAGGGGGCGATTCACGTCCTGCTCGCGCCTCGCACACGCCTGGCCGACGGAAATCTCTCCCGCAGGACTAACTCACCGAGATGTCATCGGCATAGACGGTGCCTTGCCCATACCAGCCGTGCAGATAGATCGTCACGCTGCTGGTCGACGCGCCGGTGGTGAACGTCGTGGTCAACTGCTGCCACGAGGTCGCCGACGGCGTCCAGGTGTTCGTATCGGTACCGCCGGATCCGCTGACGCCGAGATAGGCGTACGCGCCCTGCACCCATCCGCTCAGCGTGTACTTCGTACTCGGCGCGACGGCAACCGTCTCCGTGCACTGCGCGTCATCCGAGTTGTTCGCCGCTGCCGCGAGGGCGTGTGAACCGGTGTGTACCGGACTGCTCACCACGCTGCCGGTGCCCGCGTCACAGGTCCACGGGGACAGCGAACCGCTCTCGAAACCCGGGTTGCTGACCAGGTTGCCACCGGGGGGCGGTGGCGGGGTCGTGGTCGGTGGGGTCGTGGTCGGCGGAGTGGTGGTCGGCGGGGTCGTGGTCGGCGGCGCACCGGAACAGGTCGACGTGGAGCCGGCCAGATCGCCGACGGCGTCGTTGAACAGCGTGTTCGTCGGGTCGTTCAGGTCGTACATGGAGAACATCATCACGCCGGCAAGGCCGGTGCAGTGGACGTAGTCCGTTCTGGCCTGAATGGACTGTGGCGACTCGCCGCCGTAGAAGTTTGTGCCGTCATAGAAGTACGCGGATTCCGAAACCGGATCCCAGAACGTGTCCGAGGGGTTGTCGACCACCCCGCTCAGTTCCTTGTACATCGCGATGCCCGGCACGCTACCGCTGTCGGTGTGACCGGCCGATGGTCCGCTCGCGGTCTGGTAGAGCCCGTGATTGCTGCCGGCCGGCACGCCCGTCCAACCTCGGTAGTAGAACGGGATGCCCAGTGTCAACTTGTTGGCCGGGAAGCCGCCGGGTATCCCGTACTTGGAATCGCCGTTGATGTAGGCATTCATCACGTCGTTGGTGTCGTACTGCTCGTTGCCGGGCGCGATGGTGCCGTTCGGGTCGGCCGGGTTGGGGTAGAGCGGGTCCTGTTCATCGGTCGGACCGGTGGCATTCCAGGCGCCGTGCATGTCGTAGGTCATCACGTCGCCGAAGGTCAGGTACTGGCCGATCTGGTTGGTCTGGATCTTGGCGACCTTGTCCTGACCGCCGGGCAGCGCCGCGGACAACGCGTAGCTCTTGCCGTTGGCCGAGCCGGCAGTGTTCAGCTCTGAGCGGAACTCGGCGAGCAGCGCGGTGTAGTTGGCGGTGTCCGCCGCGCTCTGGTGGTTGCCGAGGTGACCCGCCGTGGACGCCGGGTACTCCCAGTCGATGTCGAATCCGTCGAAGATGTTGGCCGCCGTGCCGTTTCCGCCGAAACCGCCCATGGAGGGCAGGTTGCCGTTGATGAACATGTTGACGCACGAGCTGACGAACTTCTGTCGCGATGCCGCGCTCGCCGCGACGTCGGAGAAGTACTTCGAGTAGGTCCAGCCGCCGAGGGACAGCAGGATCTTCAGGTTCGGGTGCTTGGCCTTCAACTCCTGCAACTGGTGGAAGTTGCCGGCGATCGGCTGGTTCCACACATCGGACGTGCCGTTGACGCTGATGCTGGAGTCGAAGGACTTCTGGTAGTCGGCGAACGCGTCCTCGGCGCCGTCACCGGCGTTCGGGTCGCTCTCGCCTGCCGGGTCGGGGTCGGTCGCCTTGGTGTTCTCGAAGCAGGTCAGGTTGGTCGGGTCGATGTTCTCGAAGTCGTAGATGAGGTAGTTGAGTTTGCCCGCAGCACCCGAGGAGTCGAGGTTCTTCAGGTAGTAGGCGTTCTGGTAGATGCTCCACTGGTCGTAGTAGGCGACGGAGATGCCGCCGCTGCCTCCGGCCGCGCTAGCTCCTGGTTGGCTTGCCGCCGCGCCCTGCCCTGCCGCGATGCTGATCCCGGCGAGCAGCAGCACGCTGGCCGCGCCAACAGCCAGTGCTGAGTGCCTAGATAACCGCATTCCTTCCTCCGCTGGCTGGACTTGCTACCGAGGTGCCGTCATTGGGCACCTGTTGGGTCGCGCGCCGGGCGTCCGGTTCCCACGCCCATGGACGCCCGGTGCGCGTGTTCGTGTGCAGTGGCGAGTTAGTACGCTAATACGGGTTAGGGCACTAACACGGACCGTCGTCGGTCCACACGCCGGCCGGTCCGCCCGGGGTGTCGTTCTGGGTCCACCACTTGGCGGTCCAGGTGTGCCCGTTGTAGGAGGCCTGCTGGCCGCCGGTGTAGGCGGTGCTGGACACCCAGGCGGGCACCGTGCACGAACCGGGCGGGTTGGTGGTCGGCGGGGGCGGCGGTGGACTGGTCGGTGGCACGGCGCCACCGAACTCCGCGACGTACTTGGCGAAGTCCCAGCTGTTCTGCGGCACGCTGCTGCACGTGCCGGAGAGTGCGCCGTTGTTGTCGGGCGGATTGCACTGCACGTCGCGGTTGAGCGCCCAGAACGTGTAGCGGGTCATGCCGTTGCTCTGCGCGTAGCTGAGCACGGACTGGAAGTCGGCCTGGTAGAAGTACTCGGCCGAGTCGGTCCGGCCGTTCATCAGCGAGACGCCTTCGTGGTTGTAGGCGGTCGCGCTGTTCCAGCCGAAGGTGTTCATCAGCAGGGTGTGGAACTGGGTCAGTGCCGCGGTCTGGCTTGCGGCGCCGCTGAACCCGCCGTCAAAGGGCATGATGGAGAAGTTCGCAGGCACGAAATTCATGCTCTTCGCCGTGTTCAGCACGTTCTGGCCGAAGTAGCCGGTGCCGGCCGTGGTGCCGGCGGTGGTGATCGACACGTACAGGCCCGCGTTGTTCTGTTGCAGGATCTGCGCCGCGCCGATCTCGTTGTTGATCGCGGTGGTGTTCTCGTACTCGGGCTCCTCGAGGTCGAAGTCGACCGCCTTGAGCTGGTACTTGTTGATCACCGCCTGTTCCGCAGCGGCCGTCGCCGATGCCGACCCGCACACCTGGCCAAGCTTGGTGCCGCCATAACCGCCGAACGACACGGACACGTCCCCGCCGGCCGCTCGGACACTGTTGATGACGCCGGCGACCGTGGTGTCCGACGAGACGGCGGCGGTGCCGCCCCATGCGGCGTTGCAGCCGCCGTCGGAGAGTACGAACGCCAACTCGAACGTTTTCGCTCCGCTCGCCGCCATCACCTGCGGCAGGTTGGGTGGATTGTTGTCAAGCGGCATCACGTAGGGCGCCGCGCCGTACCAACCGTTGCTGACCGTGGCGGGGCTCGCCGTGGCGTTGTGCTGACTGGCGTTGCTGATCCCGGCGAACGCGATCAGCGAACCTGCCGCGACGACCGCGGCACCCAGCGCGGCTGTCATGGATAACCGTTGCATGCGTCCTCCTCGCCGACCAAAGCCGGCGGACGCCCCCTTCAACTGCGGTGTGGCCGTCCCCGTCTTTTATGCTGGTTTGTCGGATTTCCCTCGCTGTTGCCGCGAACGTTTGCTTCCACCTCCGTGCAGGGGCTGGAAAGCATCGGTTCACGATCGGTTCATCGAATGTGGCCTAGACCACTTGCCCTGTCAAGAGGGTGGACTAGACCAATCTGGATCGGTTGACCATGCGCTGTACCTGGTCCAGTCGTGGTCTGTACCGAGTCCGAAGCAGCCAGTTCCTTGGTCGGGATGGCCGGTTCGACCGGACCGTTTACCCTTGAGGATGTGCGTGCCGAGTCTGTGTTCCCCAGGTTGGAACCGCTGTTGCCGAGGGTGAGCAAGCCCGTCCAGTACATCGGTGGCGAGCTGAATGCCACGGTCAAGGACTGGGCGGCCACCGACGTGCGCTGGTGCCTGATGTACCCGGACGCCTATGAGGTCGGCCTGCCCAACCAGGGCGTGATGATCCTCTACGAAATCCTCAACGAGCTGCCCGGAGTGTTGGCCGAGCGCAGTTACGCGGTGTGGCCGGACCTGGAAGCACTGATGCGGGAGAACCACATCCCGCAGTTCACAGTTGACAGTCATCGCCCGATCGGCGCATTCGACGTGCTCGGCATCAGCTTCGCCACCGAGCTCGGCTACACCAACCTGCTCAACGCGCTCGATCTCGGCGGAATCCCCCTGCACGCCGCCGACCGGGGCGTCGACGACCCGATCGTGCTGGCAGGCGGGCACGCCGCGTTCAACCCGGAACCGCTCGCGCGGTTCATCGATGCCGCCGTGCTCGGCGACGGTGAACAGGCCGTCGGCGAGATCACCGAGATCATCAGGGCCTGGAAGGCGGCCGAGAAGCCCGGCGGGCGCGAGGAACTGCTGGTCCGCCTGGCCGAGACCGGCTGGGTCTACGTGCCCCGGCTCTACGACGTGAGCTACGGGCAGGACGGTCGGATCGCGAGCATCGAGCCGAACAGCGACCGGGTGCCGGCCCGCGTCGCCAAGCGCACCACCATGGACCTCGACGCCTGGCCCTACCCGAAGCAGCCGCTGGTCCCGCTGGCGGAGAGCGTGCACGAGCGGATGAGCGTGGAGATCTTCCGCGGCTGCACCCGAGGCTGCCGGTTCTGCCAGGCTGGCATGATCACCCGGCCGGTGCGCGAACGCTCCATCGACGGCATCGGCGCGATGATCCACAAAGGACTTGAGGCGACCGGGTTCGAGGAGGTCGGTCTGCTCAGCCTGTCCAGCGCGGATCACTCCGAGATCGGCGAGATCGCCAAGAGCCTCGCGGATCGCTACGAGGGCACCAACACCGGCCTGAGCCTGCCCAGTACCAGGGTCGACGCGTTCAACATCGACCTGGCCAACGAGCTGTCCCGCAACGGGCGGCGCTCGGGCCTGACCTTCGCACCCGAGGGCGGCAGCGAGCGGATCCGCAAGGTCATCAACAAGATGGTCTCCGAAGAAGACCTGATCCGCACGGTCTCGGCCGCGTACGCGGCGGGCTGGCGGCAGGTGAAGCTGTACTTCATGTGCGGGCTGCCCACCGAGACCGACGACGACGTGCTGCAGATCGCCAGCATGGCGCACGAGGTGATCAAGGCGGGGCGCGCGGCCAGTGGCCGCAAGGACATCCGCTGCACGATCTCCATCGGCGGGTTCGTGCCCAAGCCGCACACCCCGTTCCAGTGGGCCGCCCAGTGCGACCCGGACACCGTCGACGACCGGCTGCGCAAGCTGCGCGAGGCGGTCAACTCCGACCGCGGCCTCGGCCGCAACATCGGCATGCGTTACCACGACGGCAAACCGTCCATGATCGAAGGCCTGCTCTCCCGAGGCGACCGGCGGGTCGGCGCGGTCATCGAGCGGGTCTGGCGCGAGGGCGGCAAGTTCGACGGCTGGAGCGAGCACTTCTCCTACGAGCGCTGGCTTTCCGCGTGTGAAACCGAACTCGGCCCGCTCGGCCTGAGCCTGGACTGGTACACCAGTCGCGAGCGCGATGGCGACGAGGTTCTGCCCTGGGAGCACCTGGATTCCGGGCTGGACAAGGAATGGCTGTGGGCCGACTGGCAGGACGCGCTTGACGAGCACGAGCAGGACGACTGCCGCTGGACGCCGTGCTTCGACTGCGGGGTCTGCCCGACCATGGGTACCGACATCGAGATCGGGCCGACCGGTCGCAAGATGCTGCCGATCAGCCCGGTCGGCGTCGGCTCGCCGGTGAAGAATCCGGCCCTGTCTAAGTAAGGACTACCAGACGCCGTCGGGGATCAGCGAGCTGACCACCGGCGGCGCGTTGCCTTCGGCCGGCCGATTGGCCGTTGAGCTGGGCGGCGAGTTCACCGGAGTGTCCTTCGTGGACGATTTGGTGGACTGGCTCTGCAGCAGCGAATCGGTGTTCGGTGTGGCCGGGCAGGAGTTCGTGGCCGAGGCGGCACAGTTGGTCTGCTGGTTCTGGGTGCCCGTCGAGACTGAGGGACTTGTCGATGGCAGCGTGGCCGAGTTCGCAGTGGACTGTCCACTCGGGATGTCGTCGGTGACCGCGGCGAGCGCGTTGACAAGGCCGTGGCCGTAGAAGCTGTTGTAGCTGGAATCGCCGGTGCAGTAGGCGTTCTGGGTGCCGGTGCCGTTGAGGTCGTAGTCCGAAGGGCACGCAACCGAGGTCGCCTGCTGGTTGAGCAGCAGGGTCAACTGGTGCGGCGTCACGTGCGGGTGCACCGAGGCCAGCAGCGCCGCCACCCCGGACACGTGCGGGGCCGCCATCGACGTGCCGCAGGCGTTCGCGTAGCCGCCCGGCACCGTGGAGAGCACGCAGCTGGAGCCGCCCGTCGCGTGCTGGCGGCCGTCGCCGCCGGGCGCGGTCAGGTCGATCGCGCCGAGTCCGTAGCTGCTGTAGCCGGCCTTGAGTTGGTCGGCGCCGACCGAGGACACCGTGACCACGCCGGGCAGACCGGCCGGCAGCTGCGCGCAGTCGTCGCCGAGCTGGCGTTGCTGCTGGTCACCGTGGTCGACGTTGTCCGGGCTGACGGTGTCCTGGCCGGGGTTGGTCAGGTCGACGCCCTAGTTGCCGGCGGCGGCGACGGACAGCACGCC
>DASYBO010000464.1:0-7086 GCA_036500685.1 Pseudonocardiaceae bacterium
CCCCCATCCGGTAAGTTGTCTGGTGGGGATCCCAGCCCGGCCAACAGGTGCCCAAACTTTCAGCTCAGCACATCGGCCCGACAAATCCACTTCGGATTACCCGCGCACCCCTCAGTTATCCACATCGCGATGCGCTATCCACAGGTTGCGAATTTCTGATTGGGCCACCCTCATGGCTCACCTAATGTCGACCGCGTGCTGACCAAACCGAACTACCCCAACACAAATCATCGTGACGGCGTCCGCGAACGGCTGGCCAACCTGGCCAGCGAGCTGGCACCCGACACTCGCGCGACAATAGGGAACACAGACGAACCAATCCCCGTCTTCACCTGGCCACGCAGCAACGATCCGGACATCGACATCGTCGATGTCCAACTAACCGCGCCACTCAAACAAGAACCGCCAACCGGACAGGACGAGCCGCCGCCCAAAGGCGATGAGCTGCCGACCGGATCGCACTCGGCCCCCACCGAACCCACGAGCGGTGATCCGCCCGCACCCAATCTCTTCGCAGACACCCGTGCCGGCCCGGCCGGCCACCTGGTCGAACGATGGCTGCCCGGAGGCAATCGCACCATTCACGGCGCGCGATCACTCCTGCGCCGCCATCGCGGCCCGACCTTAGCCGTGGTCCTGATCGCGTTGGTCGCCGCGATCGTGGCGGGAGTCGTGATGGCCTCGTCGCGCCCGGAAATCGAGGCCGCACCGGCATTACCACCCGCGGTCAGCGCGATGGCGAACTCGTCGTCGGTCGCACCCCGCCCGGCGAACACTCACATCGTCGTCAGCGTGGTCGGCAAGGTCGCCAACCCCGGCCTTGTCACGCTCGCCGACGGCGCACGAGTCGCCGACGCCGTGACAGCAGCAGGCGGTGTCCTGCCGGGCACCGATATCACCGCGCTGAACCTGGCTCGCAAGCTCGCCGACGGCGAACAGATCTATGTCGGCATCCCGGTCCCGCCGAGCGCCGCCGAGCCACCGCCCGACCCAGCGGCACCCTCGAACGCCGGGAACGCCGCAGGCCCCAGCAAGAAGTCGAAGAAAGGAAAGAGCGCAACCCAAGCCACACCCGGCCAGAAAGTGAACCTGAACACCGCATCCGCGAACGACCTCCAATCCCTACCCGGCGTCGGCACCGCGACCGCGCAGCGCATCGTCACCTGGCGCAGCCAGCACGGTTCGTTCAACTCCATCGACCAACTACGCGACGTAGGAGGCATCGGCGACGGGAAGTTCTCGAAGCTGAAAGACCTGGTGACCGTATGACCGGTCAATCGCCGGCCGATCAACAGAAAGGAGAGTCCCAGCCACAAAGGCCCAGCAGGCCCAAGGATGTCGTCACCCGAGCCTGGTGGCGTCGGCTCGCTGCCAGTCATGATCTGCGCCTGCTGCCGGCAGCAGTGGCGGTCTGGCTGTCCACCGTCCTCGGCGTGAATGTCGGCTGGCCGCTGGCGATCGCCGGGGGAGTGGTGACCGCGCTGATCGGACTTGTCCTGCTGCGCGTGGTGCACGGCAGCGCCGCGATTCGTACCAGCGCCTGGCTGTTGGTGCTGTGCGGACTGCTCACCGCGACCCTCACCGGTTCCCGGCTGCACGCCGACGCCGACAATCCACTTCGGACTCTCGCTGCCCATGGGGCGAGCGTCCGAATGCGGATCGAGGTGGAGGCGGTGCCGAAACCGATTGTCAGTCAGGGTTTCGCGGGACGGCAGGGCGGTGTCCGCACCGTTCTGATCGACGCGACGGCATGCCAACTCACCGAGCGCGGCACGACCGAGCCTGCCGAGGGTTCGGTGCTGCTCCTGGCACCAACCCGCGGCTGGTCGAACCTACTGCGCGGCCAGCAGGTTGATGCGTTCGGAGTGTTGCTGCCACCCAAATCCAATGACGGCACCGTCGCCGTATTGCGGATCCGGGGGAGCCCGAGCCGGATCAGCCCGGCCTCCACGGTGCAGCGGGCAGCGGGCGCGCTGCGCAATGGACTCCGTACCGCCTCGGGGTCGTTGTCTGGTGATGCCAAGGGTTTGCTACCCGGCCTCGTCATCGGCGACACCAGCGGGCTGCGCCAGTCGGTCGCCGACGACTTCAAAACAGCGGGCATGGCCTATCTGTTGGCCGTCGGCGGGTTCCACTTCATGATTGTGTGCGGCGTCGTGCTCTGGTTGTCGCGGCGGCTGATCGGTCCTCGACTGGCTGCTGTGCTGACCGGGTTCGTACTGCTCGCGTTCTTCGAGGTGGCCGGGCCGAAACCGAGCGTGCTGCGTGCGTTCCTGATGGTGGGAGTCGGTCTGCTCGCGCTCGCGACCGGGCGTCGCAGCTCCACCTTCTCGGCGTTGGCCGCGACCGTGCTGGTGCTGCTCTTGTGGCAGCCGGAGTTCAGCGGCAACGTGCAGTTCGCGTTGTCCGTCCTCGCTACGGCGGCCATGGTGCTGTTGGCCCGGCCTACGGCGGACGCGCTGCACCGGCGCGGGGTGCCCAGCGGGTTCGCAGAGCTGATCGCGGTCGCGGTGGTCGCGCACCTGATGACCGCACCGCTGATCGCGGCAGGGTACGGCCAGTTCAGCCTGACCGCGGTGATCGCGAACGTGCTGGCCGAACCGGCGTTCGTGCCGACGATGATGCTCGGCGCGCTCGCCATGGCGCTCTCGCCGATCGCGGCACCGGTCGCCGGCTTCGTCGCCGGGCTGGCGCAGTGGCCTGCCGACTGGCTGATCGGCGTCGCGCATCATTCGGCGCAGGTGCCGGCGGCGTCGCTGCCGTGGCCGACCGGGTGGCTCGGCGGGATCACCCTCGCCGCGCTGATCATCGCGGTGGTGGTCGTACTGCGGTCGCGACGCTTCCGGGTGCTGATCGTCGCGGTGCTGGCCGGCGTGTTGGTGGTGGTCATCCCGGTCCGGGTGGTCGAGCCGGGCTGGCCGCCGACGGGCTGGGCCATGGTCGACTGCGATGTCGGGCAGGGTGACGGCGAAGTGCTGGCCACCAACCAGCCGAACCGAGCGGTCGTGGTCGACACCGGCCCTGACGAGAAGGCGATCGACGAGTGTCTCGGGCGGCTCGGCGTGAACCAGATTCCGATGGTGATCCTCAGCCACCTGCACGCCGACCACGTGGGCGGGCTGGCCGCCGTGCTGCGCGGCAGGTCGGTCGGCGCGGTCGCGGTCGGACCGAGCCGGGTGCCGGCCTGGGCCTGGACGCAGGTCGAGCGGGAGACGGCGGCCGCGCACGTACCGCTGGTGGAGTTGAGCCCAGGGCAGCACCTCCAGTGGCCGGGGTTGGCCATGGACGTGATCGGCCCGCCCGCGGCGGAATCGTGGCCAACGGGCGACGATCCGTCCGGCACCGTGGTCAACAACTCGTCGCTGGTGCTGCGGGCACAGACCGCGGCGGGGCGGATTCTGCTGACCGGCGACATCGAACTGGCCGCCCAGGCCGACCTGCTCGATGCCCGAACGGACTTCACCGCGGACGTCCTCAAGATTCCGCACCACGGTTCCCGCTACTCGGCACCGGGTTTCCTGGACGCGGTGCATGCCAGGGTCGCCGTGGCCAGCGTCGGCCTCGGCAATCCGTACGGGCACCCCAGCCCGTTGACACTCAACCGGCTCACTGCGGACGGTGCGCTGGTGCTGCGCACCGATCACGACGGCGACGTCGCGATCCTGCCCGGACCGCACGGTCCGGTCGTGGTCCGACGCGGAGATCCTCGGCCCGGCCCGCACGGCGGCTCGGCCAAGAGCAGACAACCGACGAACGGAGGCTGACCATGTGAAGCAGTCAGGCGTCCTCGGGCTCGACCAACTCTCGCGCGTAGGCGCCGAGCGAACGCTGGTAGCGCGGCAGATGCGGGGCGAGCGCGCCCAGCGCGAGTGACGCCGCCTCCCGCTCGCGCCCGACATCGGTCAGTGCCAACGCGAGGAAGGCGCGCACGGCGTCATCGAGGATGTCCGAAGGCGCGTCCAGTTCGGTGGTGAGCAGGGCGACGCTTTCCTCGGGGTGGCCGACGTTGCGCAGCGAACTCGACAGCTGGATCACCGCGCGCCTGCGCCGGATGCCAGTGAGGCCGGTCGCCAATGCCGCGCGGTACAGCGGGATCGCCTGGTCCGGCGCGCCGGTCGAGTCGAACGCGCACGCGCGCTCGAAGTCCGCCACGGCACTGCCCTCGGGCAGTTCCGCGACGAGGCCCTCGATCAGTGCCCGGAACTCATGCTCGTCCGGGATACGGTCGAGGGACGCCCAAGCGTCGGCCAACCGCTGTTCCCAGTCGGTGTTGTCGATGTCCACAACGCCAGCGTCACATACGGCGACGCTCGGTGGGGCCGGTGGTCAGTGGCGCCGCGGTCAGCGAGTCGGTCGCTTCGTACGATTCGACGACTCCGGCCGGATCGCACGACGCGGTCCGGCCGGAGTCGAACGGAGAAGTCAGAGACCCAGGGCCTCGCTGACCGCCTTACTGGAGGGAGCGACGGTGGCCTTCGGGCCGATGTGGTCCTGCACCGCGTCCAGGGTCTTCAGGCCGTCGCCGGTGATCAGCAGCACGGTGTCCGCGTCAGGGTCGAGCTTGCCGGACTCGATGAGCTTCTTCGCGGTCGCGACCGTGGTCCCACCCGCGGTCTCGGCGAAGATGCCCTCGGTCTTGGCGAGCAGTCGGATGCCGGCCACCACTTCCTCGTCGGTGACGTCCTCGACCGCGCCACCGGTGCGGCGCACCGTGTCCAGCACGTAGGGACCATCGGCAGGCGCGCCGATGGCCAGCGACCGCACGATCGTGTTCGGCCGAACCGGGGTCACCACGTCGATGCCGGCCTTGTACGCGGCCGACACGGGGGAGCAGCCCTCGGCCTGCGCGCCGAACACCTTGTACTGCGTCGGTTCGACCAGGCCGAGCTGGCCGAGTTCGCGGAAGCCCTTGTCCACCTTGGTCAGTTGGGCGCCGGAGGCGACCGGGATCACGATCTGCTCGGGCAACCGCCAGCCGAGCTGTTCGGCCACCTCGTAGCCCAGCGTCTTGGAACCCTCCGCGTAGTACGGCCGGACGTTGACGTTCACGAACGCCCAGTCCTCATGCTCCGCAGCGAGTTCGGTGGCCAACCGGTTGACGTCGTCGTAGTTGCCGTCGACCGCGATCAGTGCGCCGTCGTACACGGCGGTGGTCAGGATCTTGGCCTGCTCCAGGTTGGACGGGATCAGCACGATCGAACGCCAGCCCGCGCGGGCTGCGGCCGCGGCGACCGCGTTGGCCAGGTTGCCGGTGGAGGGGCAGGCCAGCACGGAGAAGCCGAGCTGGCGCGCGGCGGCAAGGGCCACCGCGACCACGCGGTCCTTGAACGAGTGCGTCGGGTTGCCGGTGTCGTCCTTCACCCACAGGTTGCGCAGGCCGAGCGCGGCACCCAGCCGATCGGCCTTGACCAGCCTGGTGAAACCGGGGTCGGTGTTCGGGATGCTGGTGACGTCGGTCGGTACCGGCAGCAGCTTGCGGTAACGCCAGATCGACTTGGGGCCGGCCTCGATCTCAGCCCTGGTGATCGTCGGGTATTCGTAGGCCACCTCAAGTGGCCCGAAACATTCCGAACAAGCGAATTCCGGGGCGAGGGGGCTCTGGTGGCCGCATTCCCGGCAGGACAGCGCACGGGCGAACCCAAGATCGAAAGTGGCGGTGCCGGCGTCGGAGTGCGCACTGGCAAAAGTCGTCATGGCGAGGTATCTCCTCATCTTTCCCGCATCGCGGGTCGGAATTGGCACCGTGACCATCAGTGGCCATCCTCGACCAGGTTGGTCGAGAATCGCTGATGTCGGGTTGCCGGGGCTTCATCGGGCCGATCCCTCTGCCCCTCTGGATGAGCAATATTCAGTTGTGACTTTGAGGCTACGGCACCGTTGCCGGTTCGAGCCAGGGGTGTACCACGACGTGGCACGCGTGAGACCGTCGGAGGAACGTGCGAGGATTGCCAGGTGGGTTCCGATTCAGCTCTTGCACACCCGCTGCGGCTCGTGGTCGGCGAGGAGGAGTTCCTGGTCGAACGGTCGGTGCACGACATACTGACCGACGTTCGCAAGGCCGAACCACAGGCCGAACTGCGCCGCCACGAAGTGAGCGACCTCACCCCGGCCGAGTTGATCGAGTTGCTCAGCCCGTCCCTGTTCGGTGAGGGGCAACTGGTGGTACTGGCCAGCGCGCAGGACGCCGGCAAGGACATCGCCGATGCCATCCTCAGCCAGGCGAAATCCCTCGGCGACGGCATCGTGCTGGCCGTGTTGCACTCCGGCGGCGGTCGCAGCAAACCGGCCAAGGATCTGCCGGCCGCGCTGCGCAAGGCGGGCGCCGAGGTCACCGAATGTCCGAAGGTCACCAAGCCGGCCGACCGGGAGAGTTTCGTCAGGGCCGAGGTGCGGCGCGCCGGCGGCAAGATCGACGGAGCGGCCGTACTCGCTCTGCTCGAAACGGTCGGCTCCGACCTTCGTGAGCTGTCCTCGTCCGCGGCCCAACTGGTCGCGGACACCGACGGGAACGTTGACGAGCCCGCGGTACGGCGCTATCACCGAGGCAAGGCCGAGGTGACCGGGTTCGCGGTCGCGGAGAAGGCCGTCAACGGCGACAGGGCCGGCGCCATGGAGGCGCTGCGCTGGGCCATGCAGCTCGGCGTGCCCCACGTGCTGGTCGCGGACGCGCTCGCGGACGGGGTGCGGACCGTGGCCAGGGTCGCGGCTGTCGGTCGAGCCGACCCGTTCCGGCTGGCCAGCGAGTTGGGCATGCCGCCGTGGAAGGTCAAGAAGGCGCTGGCCCAGTCGCGGGCGTGGACCCCGGAGGGGCTGGCCGAGGCCATGCAGGTCGTTGCCGAGGTCAATGCCGACGTGAAGGGCGCCGCCGCCGACTTCGACTACGCCCTGGAACGAGCGGTGCTACGCATCGTAGCCGCCACCGGCCGCCGCTGAAGCATCCAACCGGGCCGCGAATACGCCGACGGCGCCGATCCGTCGAAGCGGACCGACGCCGTCGTGAGGACGTAAGACCTAGAGAATGCCCTGGTCAGGCCTGCTCGAGCTGGTTCGCCCTAGCCGCCATCGCGGACTTCTTGTTCGCAGCCT
>DASYBO010000465.1:0-3658 GCA_036500685.1 Pseudonocardiaceae bacterium
CGGCGCGGACGTGACATTGTTGGCCGCGCTCGACGCGCCGCGTGCGGACACCATGCGCGACATCGTCGGCACCATCCAGGCCGAACAGGACGAGATCATCCGGCTGCCCGCGCCCGGTGTGGTGGTCATCGAGGGCGGACCAGGCACCGGCAAGACGGCCGTCGCCCTGCACCGCGTCGCCTACCTGCTCTACGCGCAGCGCGAACGCCTGTCCCGCAGCGGTGTGCTGATCGTTGGCCCGAATCCCGGTTTCCTGCGCTACATCGGCGAGGTGCTGCCCGCGCTCGGCGAGACCGACGTGGTCTTCGCCACTCCCGGCGAACTCCTGCCCGGCGTGCGCGCCACCGCGACCGACACCCCGGCCACGGCCGTGATCAAGGGCAGCACCGCGATCCTCGCGGCGCTGGACGCGGCCGTCGCGGACCGCCAGGAACTCCCCGACGAACCGATCCCGATCGAACTCGACGACGTCACCGTCGACCTCGACGCGGAGATCGCCCAGGCGGCCCGCAAGCACGCAAGGTCCACAGGGCGCCGGCACAACCCGGCCCGCCCGTCCTTCCACGAGCACCTCGTCGACGCCCTCACCGAGTGCGCGGTCGACAAGATCGGCGAGGGCTGGCTCGAACCCGGTGAGGTCTCGGACATCCGAGCCGATCTGGTCACCAGTGTCAGCGCGGAGCTGCGCACCCACCGCGGCCTGCGCGCCGCCGTCGACACGCTCTGGCCGCTGCTCACCCCGCAACGACTCCTCACCGACCTCTACTCCTCCCCCGCTCGACTGGCCGCGCTCGGCGACACACTGTCCGAAGTAGACCGTGAACACCTGAGCCGCGCGGCCGACGCACCGTGGACCGTCTCCGACGTCCCCCTGCTCGACGAACTCGTCGACCTGCTCGGTCCCAGCGGACCGACCGATGCCGAAGCACTGCGTCAGGCCGAGGAACAGCGGCACTTCGCAACGGAGGTGCTGAGCATGCTGGACACCGAGGAGGACCCGGACCACGAACTGCTCCGCGCGGTCGATGTGCTCGACGCCGAATCCCTTGCCGATCGCCACTTCGTCCGCGACGGACGCGGCCTGGCCGAACGCGCCGCCGAGGATCGCGACTGGTCCTACGGCCACCTGGTCGTCGACGAGGCCCAGGAACTGTCCGATATGGACTGGCGGGTGCTGATGCGGCGCTGCCCGCGTCGGTCGATGACCATCGTCGGCGATCTGGCCCAGCGCCAGGCCCCGGCCGGTGCGCGAGACTGGGCGCAGCCGCTGGCCGCGCACGTCGAGCAGCGCTGGACGTATCGCAGGCTCAGCGTGAACTACCGCACCTCGGCCGAGGTCATGGCCCTCGCCGCGCGTGTACTGACCGAGGTCGACCCGACCCTGACCGCACCCACTTCGGTGCGCGGCACCGGGATCGCGCCCTGGTCGCACCGGAGCACCGACCTCGCCGCCGACCTCGACCGCCTGCTGGCGGACGAACTGGCCAACCTCGGCGCAGGCAGCGGCGCGATCATCGTCCCGGAGGGCCTGCACCTCGACGTGTCCGCACCGACCTACACCCCGAAGCAGACCAAGGGCCTTGAATTCGACGTGGTGCTCATCGCCGAACCACAGCGGATCATCGCCGCGCCGGCCGACGCCGAGCAGCGCCGCACCAAGGCCGCCGAGCTGTACGTGGCGCTCACCAGGTCGACCCAGCGGCTCGGCCTCGTGCACACCGAACCGCTGCCCGCCCTGCTCGCGGTTGACGTCCGCCAACGGTTGCCGGCATCTTGACCCGCACCGGCGGGGGTCGGTGCGTGCAACCAACCCCCACCCCTCGGTGTTCCACCGTCATGAACACCGCGCTGACCACCATCGACACTCCCATCGGCAACCTGATCCTGGCCGCGACCGACACCGGCATCGTCAGCTGCTCGTTCACCGCGCCTGCTGCCGAGGTCGACCTCGCCGGCGAGTTGGCGTGCCACTGGCGGGCGCAGGCCGGGCGCGAACTCGACGCGTACTTCGCGGGCGCGCTGCGCGAGTTCACCGTCCCGGTCGACCTGCGGCTGGCTTCCGCGTTCGACCGAACGGTGCTCGCCGGACTCGCCGAGGTCGGGTACGGCACGACGATCAGCTACGGCAGGCTCGGCGCCACGCTGGGGCTGCCGGCCGAGGCCGCGCGCGGGGTCGGGGCCGCGCTGGGCCACAACCCGGTGTGGATCATCGTGCCGTGTCACCGGGTCGTCGGCGCGGACGGAGCGCTGACCGGTTACGCGGGCGGCCTCGGCGCCAAGCGGACGTTGCTCGATCTGGAAAGTGACCTTCCGCGACTGTTCTGAATTCCGCGAAAATACTCGGTGGCCGATCGATTCGTGGTGCGCCGGAATTGCGCGTCCCACCAAGCGGACTCGGTGTCGCCGCTCCGATCGAGCGGCTAGCTTGAGGTCGTGAGCAGGCGATCACGCCCGCCAGGATGACTTCCCGCCGCGCGCAATTCCGCTATTTCGGAGGACTCCATGACCACCGATTCACCGGACACCACCGCTTGGTCGTTCGAGACCAAACAGGTCCACTCGGGTGCCAGTCCTGACCCGGCGACCGGTGCCAGGGTGACGCCGATCTACCAGACGACCTCCTTCGTCTTCCGCGACACCCAGCACGCGGCGAACCTGTTCAGCCTGGCCGAACCCGGTTCGATCTACACCCGCATCAACAACCCGACCCAGGACGTGCTCGAAGCCCGCGTCGCCGCGCTCGAAGGCGGCGTCGCGGCCGTTGCGCTCGCCTCCGGCCAGGCCGCCGAGACCGCGACCATCCTCACCCTGGCCCGCAGCGGCGACCACCTGGTGTCCAGTGCCTCGCTCTACGGCGGCACCTACAACCTGTTCCACTACACCCTGCCCAAGCTGGGCATCGAGGTCAGTTTCGTCGACGACCCGGACAATCTGGACGAGTGGCGGGCCGCGGTTCGCCCGAACACCAAGCTGCTGTTCGCCGAGACGCTGGGCAACCCGAGGGCCAACGTGCTCGACATCCGCACGGTGGCGGACTTCGCGCACGAGATCGGCGTACCGCTGGTCGTGGACAACACCGTGCCGACCCCGTATCTGCTGCGGCCGATCGAGCACGGTGCCGACATCGTCATCCACTCGGCCACCAAATACCTTGGCGGGCACGGCAATGCGATCGCGGGTGTCGTGGTCGACGGCGGCACGTTCGACTTCGGCGCGCACG
Source organism: Pseudonocardiaceae bacterium (assembly GCA_036500685.1). Taxonomy (GTDB): domain Bacteria; phylum Actinomycetota; class Actinomycetes; order Mycobacteriales; family Pseudonocardiaceae; genus CAJCJE01. Next base: position 3,221 of record DASYBO010000465.1, read on the forward strand.
CCGAGAGGTTCCCGGACTTCAGTGAGCCCGACCCGAGCTACCACGGTCTGAAGTACTGGGAGGCGCTCGGTCCGGGTGCGTTCGCGGCCAAACTGCGCGTGCAGCTGCTGCGCGACACCGGCGCGGCGATCGCGCCGTTCAACAGCTTCCTGATCCTGCAAGGCCTGGAAACGCTGTCGCTGCGCATCGAACGGCATGTCGCCAACGCGCAGGCGCTGGCCGAATGGCTGGAGCAGCGCGATGAGGTCGAGAACGTCTACTACGCCGGTCTGCCCTCCAGTCCCTGGTACGCGGCGACCCAGAAGTACCTGCCACGGGGCGCGGGCGCGGTCGTCTCGTTCGACCTGCACGGCGGCGCCGAGGCGGGCAGGGCGTTCGTGGACGGCACCGAGCTGTTCAGCCTGCTGGTCAACATCGGCGACGTGCGCAGCCTGATCG
>DASYBO010000466.1:0-11431 GCA_036500685.1 Pseudonocardiaceae bacterium
AGTTCGGCGGACAGCGTCCACAACCGGGCCGCCTGCTCCGGGTCGACCGCGTAGGGCCGGACGCCGCTCGGGGACGCCTGTTCGGTGTCGGGCCATAGTTCCGCGATGTCGCAGTCCTCGCAGTAGACGCCGCCGAGGCCGGCCAGCTGGGGCGAGGTCGCGGCCCAGACCGAGGTCGACGCACCCTGTTCCGGCGTTTTGAACTGGTCGTTGACCAGGTTGCCGCTGTCGTCGATCCAGCCGAGCGCGACCATTTCCTCGCGCGCCATGTGCCGCTGCAACGGGGTCAGGATGCCGCCGGGATGAACAGCGAACGCGCGCACGCCCGCGTCCTTGGCCAGCGCGTCGAGCTGCACTGCGAACAGCGAGTTCGCGGTCTTGGCCTGGCCGTAGGCGGCCCACTTGTCGTAGCCGGTGGCGAACTGGATGTCGTCCCAGCGGATCGGCGAGCGGCGGTGCCCGATGGAGGACAGCGCGACCACCCGGCCCTGCCCACGCACGATCGCCGGCCACAACCGGTTGATCAGCGCGAAGTGGCCGAGGTGGTTGGTGGCGAACTGGGCCTCCCAACCGGGCCCGACGCGGGTTTCCGGGCAGGCCATGATCGCCGCGTTGTTGATGGCGAGGTGGATGTCGCGGCCGGAGGCCAGCACGCGGTCGGCGAAGCCTGCCACGCTGTCCAGGTCGGCGAGGTCGAGTTCGTCGACCTCGACCCGGTCGAGCCCGGCCAGCGCCTCGCGCGCCACCTCGGGTCGCCGGGCTGGCACGATCACCCGCGCGCCCGCGCCGACGAGTGCCTTGGTGGTCTCGATGCCGAGACCGGAGTAACCGCCGGTGACGATGGCGAGCTTGCCGGTGAGGTCGATCCCCGCCAGCACCTGGGCGGCGGTGCTGCGCATGCCGAAACCTGAGCCGATCTTGTGCTGCGGTGTAGTCATAGCCCTCACGCTAGGTCCTGGAGTCCACTCCAGGTCAAACCGATGAGTTTTCCGGCGAACAGGAGTCACATAGACATGACGACCACACACACCTTGCAGACCGACCAGGTCGACCTCGTATACGACGTGCGCGGGCCGCTGCCGCCCGCCGATGGCCGCCCGGCGCTGGTGATGATCGGCCAGCCGATGGAAGCCGCCGGGTTCGCCACCCTGGCGTCGTACTTCCCGGACCGTACCGTGATCACCTATGACCCGAGGGGACTCGGCCGGAGCACACGCAAGGACGGCCGGACCGACTACACGCCGGACGATCAGGCGGCCGACCTGCGTGCCCTGGTGGGCGCGCTCGGGCTTGGCCCGGTCGAGGTGTTCGGCAGCAGTGGCGGCGCGGTGACCGGCCTGGCCTGGGTGTCCGCCCATCCCGACGATGTGGCGACGCTGGTGGCGCACGAACCGCCGCTGCTCGCCCAGTTGCCCGATGCCGAAGCCGCGTTCCGGGCCAGGGAGGGCGTCCGCGACGCCTATCTGGCCGGCGGCGTTGGCGCGGGCTTCGCCGCGTTCGGGCAGATGACTTCGTGGCAGGGCGAATTCACCGATGCCTACTTCGACCAGCCCGTTCCTGGCGGCGGCAGCCAGGACGGCGGCGGCTCAGGGGACGACCCGCTGCTCTCCGAGCGGTCCTGGGCGGTCAGCGGCTACCACCTCGACGTCGACGCGTTGAACGCAGCTTCGACCAGGGTGATCATCGCGGTCGGCATCGAGTCGAAGGACACGCTGACCGGACGCACCTCGAACGGCACGGCGGAATCGCTCGGGCAGGACGCGACGGTGTTCCCGAGTCACCACGGCGGGTTCCTCGGCCCCGAGTTCGGCTACCCCGGCCAGCCGGAGGCGTTCGCGGCGAGGCTGCACGAGGTACTCGCCGGCTGAGACTCAGCCGACCGCGGCGCGCCAGGCTTCGCGGCGGCGCCGTTGGTCGGCAGGGTCGGCGACCGGGGCGGAGGTGATCAGTCGGTGCGTGTACGGGTGCAGGGGAGTGGCCAGCACCTGCGCGGTCGGGCCCTGCTCGACGATGTGCCCTCGGTGCATCACCGCGACCCGGCCCGCGACCTCCTCGATCACCGCGAGATCGTGGGAGATGAACAGGCAGGCGAAGCGCAGTTCGGTTTGCAGCGTGCGGAACAGTTCCAGCACCCTGGCCTGCACGGAGACGTCCAGTGCGCTGGTGGGTTCGTCGGCGATCAGTAGGGCCGGGTTCAACGCGATCCCGCGCGCGATGCCGACGCGTTGGCGCTGCCCGCCGGAGAGTTCGTGTGGGAAGCGGCCTGCCATCGCGGTCGGCAGCGACACCGCGTCCAGCAGTTCGCGCACGCGCGCGTCCAGGGCGTGGCCCCACAGATCACTGTGCAGCCGCAGCGGTTCGGCGATGCTCGCGCCGATGGTCGCGCGCGGGTTCAGCGACGAACCGGGATCCTGGAACACCATGCCGATCCGGCCGAGCGCGGTGCGCCGGGCCTTGCCCCGCAACGCGGCCAGGTTCGCGCCGGCCACCTCGATCGTGCCGCCGGTGGGCGTGACCAGGCCGACGACGGACGAGGCGAGCGTGCTCTTGCCCGACCCGGATTCGCCGACGAGCCCGAGCACCTCGCCCGGTTCAACATGCACGCTGACCCGGTCGACCGCGCGCACGGCGATCGACCGGAATCGGCCACCGTACACAACGGACAGATCGCTGATCCGCAGCGTCGGCCGGGTGGCTGGACTGTCCACAACGGATCGGGTTGCCGGATGGCCGACCACGGCGACCTGCGTGCCGCGTTCGATCAGCTCACCCGGCTCGTCGGCGGGCGGCGCGGTCGGGGTGCCAGCCAGCGACACCACCGAACCCAGCAGTTGGCGGGTGTAGTCCTGGGTCGGGTTGGCGAAGATCTCGGTGACGCTGCCGTGCTCGACGACCTTGCCCTCGTGCATGACGACGACCCGGTCGGCCAGGTCCGCGACAACTCCCATGTCGTGCGTGATCAGCAGAATGCCGACGCCGAGCCGGGAACGCAGATCGCGCAGCAGCTCCAGGATGTCAGCCTGTACGGTCACGTCCAGCGCGGTGGTCGGCTCGTCGGCGATGAGTAGCGCGGGTTCGTTGGCGACCGCCATCGCGATCACCGCCCGTTGCAACTGGCCACCGGACAGTTCGTGCGGATAGGCCCGCATCGCGCGGGCCGGATCGGGCAGGCCGACCAGCGTGAGCAATTCCTGCGCGCGCGTGCGCGCTTTGGCCGACGACACCTTGTGGTGCACGGTGATGGCTTCGGCGATCTGGGCGCCGACGGTGAACACCGGGTTCAGCGCGCTCATCGGCTCCTGGAAGATGAAGCCCACCTGCTCGCCTCGGATTTCCCGCAGCGCTTCGCGATCCAGCTCGAACAGGTTGGTGCCGTTGAGGAACGCGGCACCGTTGACCGTCGCGGTCGGCGGCAGCAGGCCCAGCAGCGACATCGCGGTCACTGTCTTGCCCGACCCGGACTCGCCGACCACGGCCAGCACCTCACCGGCCGCGACCGAGTAGGTGACCTCGTCGGCGGCCAAGGTCAGTGCGCTGTCGGTGGAGAAAGTCACCGAGACCTTCTCCACCGACAACAGAGTCGAGCTGTTGGTCACTGGGCGATGCCCATCGTCAGGTAGTTCGGATAGGACGGGTAGTTCGGCACCTCGAAGTTGGCCACTTTGGACCCGTGCACGAACGAGTCGCGCGCGTAGATCAGCGGAACCACCGGCGAGTCCTGCATGATCCGCTTGTCCACCGCGGCCCACTTCTTGCCTGCCTCGGTCGGGTCGACCGTGCCCTGCGCGTCGTGGATCATGTTGTCCACGTCGGCGTTGCTGTAGCGGGAGAGGTTGTACCCGCCGTTGCCGATCTCGGAGGACGCGTAGAGCGGTTCGATGTTGCCGTTGGCGCTGGGGAAGTCCGGGTTCCAGCCGGAGTAGGTCAGGTCGTAGGTGGCGTTGTTGCCGGTGACCGTCGCGTTGTAGGTGTCGTCGTCCATGGACTGGATGTTCACCTGGATACCCGCCCTGGCCAGCGCCTGCTGAAGGGCCTGGGCCTTGTCGGCGCCGTTGTTGTGCGTGCTGGTGATCAGGTTCAGGCCCGGCAGGCCGTTGGGATAGCCCGCGGCGGCGAGCAACTGCTTGGCTTTGGCTGGGTCACCGGAGGGCCCGGTCGGGTACAGGTCGTAGACCTCGCGGCCTGCGATGCCAGGGGTGATCAGGGTGGTCGCGATCGGTCCGGCCAGTTCGGCGCTGCCGGCCCAGGCCACCTGGAACGCGTTCTTGTCCACCGCGTACTGGAAGGCCTTGCGCACGGCCGGGTTGGCCAGCGGACCGCGCTGGGTGTTCATCGCCAGGTAGGCGATCGGCCCGGCCGACGATGTTGCCACCCTCGCCTGCGCCGCTGGCTTGCCCTGCAACTGGGCCAGCTGCGAAGGGGCCACGAACGATGAACCGAAAGCGAACTGGTCGTTGCCGTTGTCGGCGATGAGCCGCTGCGAGATGACCGAGTCGTTCTGGGAGAGCTGGATGACGATCTTGTCCGGCAGCGCGGGACGCACCTTGTCGGTCGAACGGTCCCAGTGCGGGTTGCGGGTCAGGTTCACCGCGACCCCTGCCTGGTAGGAGGCGACCTGGTAGGGGCCGGAGGTGATCGGGGCCGTCTGATAGCTCTGGTCGGCGCCCTTGCCCTTGGGCACCGGGGCCAGCGAGATCAGGCTGGCGATCCACGGCCAGTCGCCGAAGGGCCGGAGCAGGCGGAAGACGATGGTCTTGTCGTCCGGCGTCTCGATCGAGTCAAGGCTCTGCCCGCTGAACGGGCCGGTGTAGGTGGGGCCGCCCACCAGCAGCGTCTTGTGGTAGCCGAGGCCTTCGGCGAACGCCGGCGCGAACGTGCGCTCGGTGCCCCACTTGATGTCCGCGGTGGTGATCGGCGTTCCGTCGGAGAACTTCAGGCCGTCCTTGAGAGTGAACGTCCAGGTGGCGCCGTTGTCGCTGGACCGGCCGGTGTCGGTGGCCAGGTCGGGCACGACCTTTGCTTCCGGCCCGCTGAGGTCCCAGCTGGTCAGCCGTCGGTGCACCAGCCCGTTGGAGGTGGTGGCCAGGCCCTGCGATTTCGCCGGGTCGAAGTAGTTGCTGGACGTGTCGTTGAGGACGTAGAGCGTGCCGCCCGCCTTGGTGGTGCTGCCCGACCCGGTGCTCTGCGTCGGATTCGCATTGCACGCGGCCAGGAAGACGCCGGCACCGGTGGCGGCACCGGCCGCGCCCACCAGTCGCAGGAAACCCCGACGGTCCATCGAAACCCTCTTTTCAGGTAAGGCGGGCTCGCGGATCGAGCACGCCGTAGAGCAGGTCGACAAGGAAGTTGGCGATCACGATCAGGAACGCCGCGAACAGCGTGCAACCCAGCAGCAGCGGGAGATCGAGCTGTTGCACGGCGCCGATCAGCAGGGCGCCGACGCCCGGCATAGAGAAAACGGTCTCGGTGATGATCGCGCCGCCGAGCAGCGAGCCAAGGTCGATGCCGAACACGGTGATCACCGGCAGCAGCACGTTGCGCAGCGCGTGCTTGCCGACGACCGAACGCTCGGGCACGCCCTTGGCCCGCGCGGTGCGGATGAAGTCCTCGTTGAGCACGTCGAGCATCTGCGTCCTGGTCAGTCGCGTGTAGATCGCGGCCTGCAGGAACGCCAGCACCAGCCACGGCGTGATCATGTGCCACAGCCAGCCGACCGGATTTTGGGTCAACGGCACGTATCCGTTGTCCGGCACGATGTTCAGGTTGATCCCGAAGATGATGATCGCCAGCAGCCCGACCACGTAGGCGGGCGCGGACACGCCGGCCACCGCGCCGGCCATCGTGATCCGGTCGAGCACCGTGCCGCGCCTGAGCGCGGACAGCACGCCGATCCCGACCCCGAGCAGCAGCCAGATGATCGACGCACCGATGGCCAGCGAGAAGGTCACCGGCAGCCTGCCGGTGATCAGGCTCAGCACGGTCTGGCTCTGCTGGAAGGAGTAGCCGAAACACGGGGCCGCGCAATGGATCGCGGTCGCCCCGGTGCCGAACGTGCGGCCGGTGAAGATGCCGTCGACGAACTGGAGGTACTGCACGATCCAAGGGTGGTCGAACCCCATGAACTGGCGCGCCGTGGCCAACCCCTGTGGCGTGCACGGCCGGCCGCAGGACAGCTGCGCCGGATCGGAGGGCAGCAGGTAGAACACGCCGTAAGTGATCAGGCCCAGCACGAACAGCACGACGATCATGGCCAGCAGGCGACCGCCGACGAACCGGGCGACCCTCATCGGCGCACCACCATCCTCGGGTCGAGGGCGTCGCGCAGCCCGTCGCCGAACACGTTGAACGACCAGGTGGCCAGGAACAGTGCGGCAGAAGGGAACAGGAGGAACATCGGGTCGACCTGGATCCAGTCCTTGGCGCTCGAGATCGTCTGGCCCCAACTGGCCGTTGGCGGATTGATGCCGGCACCGAGGAAGGACAACGCCGCCTCGAAACCGATGTTGTACGGGATGTTCAAGGTCGCGACCACGATGATCGGCGCCCACAGGTTCGGCAGCAGTTCGGTGCGGAACACGTGCCACGGGCCCGCGCCCATGGCCCGCGCGGACGAGACGAACTTGCGTTCGCGCAGGGCCAGCGTTTGCGAACGGACGATGCGGGTGATGCTCGGCCAGCCGAAAAAGCCGATTACCAGGGTCAGCAGTAGCGGCTTCGGCACGCTCGGCGGCGCGATCGCGCCAAGCGCGATCATGAACACCAGGTACGGGAAACCGAGCAGGACATCGGTCAGCCAGGTGATCACCCGGTTGAACCAGCCGCCGAGATAACCCGCGCTGGCGCCGAGCAGCGTGCCGACGACCACCGCGACCACCGTGGCCGCCAGCCCGATCAGGAACGACGTGCGCGCGCCGTAACAGACCCTGGCGAACAGATCCCGGCCGTTCAGCGGCTCGACCCCGAACCAGTGGGTCGCGCTGATCCCACCGAGCGGGCCTGCCGGTAGCCCGTTGTGGAGCGTGCTGATGTCTCCCACGTTGGGGGGCTGGCCCTCGATCGCGGCCAGCAGCGGCGCCGCCGCCGCGACGAACACCAACAGCACGATCACGATCGCGCCGGCCAGCGCCCAGCGGTCGGTGCGCACGGTGCGCAGGAGCGCGGCTGGGAGCGAACGGGGCGCGCTCACCGACGTCACCGCAGCCAATGTGAACCTTCCCCAGTATTGACCAGTATCGAGTTGCATTGGAACGCCGACACCCTAGGACGTTCTGGAGCAGTTGATCCAGCCGCCAAAGGTCGGATCACATTGTGGGAAGCCGGAGGTCAGGGATATCCGCGCTGGTCAAGACCATTTTTCGGGCGAGATCAAATTCCGCGCGAAGACAACTAATGAGTGTTGTGACACGTGCCGGATCAGTGCCCACCGCCGAGGCCGACGAGTGCCTTGATGTCGGCCGGTTGCAGCCCGCTGATCATGGCGACCAGCAGCGCGCCGACGCTGCGCACCGGCGAGACGTACCACTTGCCGTCCACCTCGGTGGCCACCAGACCGAGCCCGGAGGTCAGCAGGCCCGAGGTCAGGTCCTGGAGCGCGGTGCCGACCTCGGGCGGTAGCTCGGCGAGGTCGGACTGGGCCTGGTCGGCGAAGTCACTCGCGCACAGCTTGCGCTGATCGCCGCTGCCCGTGTCGGTGACGGCGTAGCAGCCGCCCTGCTGGCTGATCATGAGCTGATCGCCGTCCTTGGACAGGGTCGCGGACTGCACCACCGCGTCCACCCCGCCGGTGACCTGCTTGTCCTTGAACGCGACGCGGTCGATGCTGATGCCGGTCGGCGTCGGCTTGTGCAACGCGTTGAGGAGCGCCGGGCCTGCGTCGTGCAGCACGGCCATCTCGTTCGGGTCGGTCAGTTCGATCGCGCCGCGGTAGTCCGCGCGCAGCAGCGCCTGTGCGAACTGTCGCACTGCGGCATCGGCGGAGTTCGCGCCGGTCGCCGGCAGCGGGGTGGTCGGCCAGGTGATGCGCGCGGATTCCAGCGCGTAGTCCGCTGTGGTGTAGAACGGGCTCGTGTACCAGCCTCCGTCGACCTTGACGGTGGCGATCCGCACCGGCTGACCGGTGTGCCGGACCACATCGGCGATGTTGATCGTGTTCGCCTGTTGCTTGGGCACACCGTTCGGGAACGCCGAATGCAGGAACTGCTGGGTGAACATGCTTCCGTCCAGCTTCGGCGAGAGCGTGATCCGCCCGCCGACCAGCTTGTTGATCACCAGGTGGTCGTTGATGGTCTGCGCGGCGCCCTCGTCGAAGGTCAGGCCGGAGGCGCCGAGGCCGGTGGCGCCGTTGACCGAGGGCGCCTGCGCGTCGTAGCTCGGGTTCTCGATCTGCAGCCGCTTCAGCTGGTTGTTGCCATCCGCGCCGACATCCTTCAACGCGGACGCCTCGGCCGGCGCGACGTCGCTCCCCACACCGAGTACGTCGCCCGAGGACACGTCCGCCGCCAGCTTCGCGACCGCCGCCTGCGGCGTTGGCGAACCCGCCTGAGTGCTGCGGTTCAGTGCCCACACCGTCGCCCCGGCCCCGCCCGCCACCACAACGACCGCGATCACGATGCCGATCACCAGCCCGCGCCTGCCGCGCTTCGGCGGCCGACCCGGAGGCGGGCCTTGCGGCGGGTAGTAGGCCGGATAGGCGGCGGTCGGCTGGCTGCCGTACGGCGGTTGCTGGCCGGTCCACGGCGGCGGGTTCTGCTCGGGTTGCCACTGGCCGCCCGAACCTGGGTAGGTCACGGTTGCACTCCTGACTGGCGGGCGCCGGCCTGGCGCGGCCGAACGCCCCGAAGAACGACTATCCCACCGATGAGGGCCGCTCCCGCGCCCAACAGGGTCACGATGGGGCCGGTGGGGGAGAACCCGATCGCATCGTCGGGGCCGCCTGCGTGGGCTATCGCGACCACCGAGGCAACGGCGGCGAGCAGGGCGACCAGACAGGCGACGAGCGCGGCGGTTCTGCGCACACGCAGCGCGTACAACGCCACGCTGACCGAACACAGCGGAATCACCGTGAGCCACGCGTAGAGCAGCAACCCGATCCCACCGCCCGGCGAAGCCGGCTGCACCCGCAGCACGTTGACGGTCTGGTAACTGTCCCGCAGCGTGTCGCCGGAACGCAGCCACGGCAGAAACGCGCCGGCCAGCACGACGGCGAGACCGGCGAAGGCCAGCAAGGCTCCGCCGCGTGCGGTGAAACGCATCGGGCAATTCTCCCAGACCGCGCCGCTGTCCGAGGCCGATACCGGCCAGGACGCCGAAGAGTAACCGTGATCGGCGTGAATGATCACTGATTGTGATCGCATGGGGCTGATGTGAATCAAGATGAGTGAGTTTTCACTGTTGCATGTGGCGACAGGTGGGACAGAAGTGGCACAGTGGGCTCGCGGTACTAGGCCGTTCAGCGCTGCGTAGTGGACTGAACGGGCTAATTATGGCGCGGGTTCGGTCAGGGTTGCGGGAGGTGAAACGGCGTGGCGACGAAACCGGCTGTGGGTACAACGGCACGCGCGACGTCGGACGAACTGGTGCCCGGCACCGGATCGACCTCGATCCGCATCGAGGCACGCCCTCGATCAGTGCGCCGAAACATGCGCTGGCGGCGCGGTGTCGTGGCCGCCGTCGCGGTCAGCGGCGCCCTCGCGCTCACCGTCGCCGGCACCAGCGCGGCCGTCCCGCCGCCACCGCCCAACCCGAGCAACGCGCAGATCAGCGCGGCTCAGGCCCAGGCCAACGCCAAGGCAGGCGCGGTCGGCCAGCTCACCAACCAACTCGCGGCGGCGCAGGGCAAACTCCAGAACCTCCAGGACCAGGTCGAGGTCAAGCAGGAGGACGCAGACAAGGCCTTCGTCGACCTGCAGAACGCCCAGGACGCGGCCGCCGCCGCCCAGGCTGCCGCAGCGTCGGCGCAGGTCGCGGCCATGGCGGCCGGCAACGCGATCGACGCCGCCCAGCAGCAGGCCGACCAGTTCGCCCTCGCGAGCTGGGAACAGGGTGGCCAACTCGGCTCCGTCGCCGACTACTTCAACGCGACAAGTCCGGCGGACATGTTGGAGCGGCAGCGATTGCTCCAGGCGATGAGCGGCTCCGAGAACGAGGTGCTGGACCAGTTGCAGCGGGCCAGGATCCAACAGGCCAACGCCGACTCCACCGCGCGCGCCGCCCTCGCCACCGCACAGGAGAAGCAGGCCGCCGCGACCAAGGCCAAGGGCACCGCGGACGCCGCCGTGAAAGCGGCAGAAGCCGCGCAGGCCAGCGAGCAGGCCCAGGCCGCGCAGCTGCAATCCCAGCAAAACTCGCTACAGCAACAACTCGACGCGGCCCGGGCCCAGGTCAGCGACTTGAACGCGGAACGGTCCACCTACCAGAACTGGCTCGCCGCCAAACAGGCCGAGGACGCCCGCAACGCCGCCGCCGCTGCGGCAGCCGCACACAGCAGCGGCCGTGGCGGCGGTGGTGGTGGCGGCGGAGGTGGCGGAGGCGGCGGCGGTGTGCGGGTCGGCAACCTGCCGGCCGGCGCGGCCGGCATCGTGATCCACCGCGCCCTCGGCGAGCTGGGCCTGCCCTACGTGTGGGGCGGCGGCAATGCCAGCGGCCCCAGCCACGGTGTCGCCGGTGACCCGTACGACCCCGGCTATGCCACGCAGATCGGCTTCGACTGCTCCGGGCTGATGGTCTACGCGTTCGCAGGCGTCGGCATTTCCCTTTCGCACTACAGCGGATACCAGTACACAGCGGGCAGGCACGTGCCGTTGTCCGCGATCCAGGCCGGCGACATGCTCTTCTACGGTGGCTCGGCCGGCATCCACCACGTCACCCTCTACATCGGCAACGGCCTGATGATCGAGGCGCCCGAATCCGGTCAGGTCGTGCACATCACGCCGGTCCGCTACGGCGGCATCATGCCCAGTGCGGTCCGCCTGCTCTGAGTAAGAATCGCGCTCAGCGCCTCGTCTCGTACCTGTTCAGGACCACCCCGCCGGGAAACGTCCGCGTCTCCACCAGGTTCAGGTTCACCCAGCTGTCCAGCGCGGTGAAGAACGGCGTGCCGCCACCCACCAGGACTGGATGGGTGACGATCGCGTACTCGTCGATCAGCCCGGCTCGCATGGCCGCCGCTGCGAGCGTCGCGCCACCGACCCTCATCGGCCCACCGTCCTCGACCTTGAGTCGGGTGATCTCCGCGACCGGGTCGCCGGCGACCAGGCGAGTGTTCCAGTCGACCTTGTCGATCGTCGACGAGAACACCACCTTCGGCGTGTCCCGCCAGTTCCGCGCGAACTCGATCTGCGCCGGGGTGGCGCCCGGCTGCTGGTCGCCGGTCGGCCAGTGGGAACTCATGGCCTCCCACAGCTTGCGCCCGTACATCAACAGCCCGATCGCC
>DASYBO010000467.1:0-13276 GCA_036500685.1 Pseudonocardiaceae bacterium
TGCAACCGTTGGCCCATCACCCGCATCGGCAGGCTGCCCTTGCGGGAGAAGTACAGCAGCACAAGGGCTTCATAGCGGGCGAAGGTCAGCCCGTGCGGGCGCAGCGCCCCGTCCACGGCGGACTGCAGGATCTGCTGGACCCGCATCACGCTGGTCACCGCGGCCATCACATCGGAGGGGCCGACCCGCTCCGCCCACAGATCAGCCGCTCTTGCGATGGGATCGAACGCGAGCGGCTGGTCGTTCATGTCTGCGAAGTTACCAGCGGGTTAGCCTGAGCGGGAACGGACGGCGACGCGGAAGCGTCGGACGCCGGGCGGACAATGCGGACGCCGGGAAGAACCCTTCGCAAAGGAGTCGCAGGTGCTTGTCGCGTTCAGCGTCAGTCCCAACGTAGGTGATGCTCAGGGCGGAGTCAGCGAGGCGGTCGCCAGGGCCGTGCGGGTGGTGCGCGAGTCCGGTCTGCCCAATTCGACCAACGCCATGTTCACCAACATCGAGGGCAGCTGGGACGAGGTCATGGACGTGGTGCGCCGCGCGGTCGAGGCGGCGGGCGAGGGCAGCACGCGGGTCGGTCTGGTCCTCAAAGCCGACATTCGCCCCGGCTACGACCACGGCCAGCTCGACGCCAAGGTCGAACGCATCGAGGCCCACCTGACCGAGGATTCGGCCGGAAAACCGGAAATCGGCGGCGAATAGTCCAGCGTGGACACCGTGTTCGGCCACGAATCGGGATTGACCAGCAAGCAACAGCCGGGTGCGTGAATGAATGCGCCCATGCGGGTCAATGCAGGTGCCAGCTGATCCGGTGACAATGGTCTTGGTTACTGTAGTGCGAACAGGTGGATACTGACTGTTGTCGGGGAGGGCTGTTGATCCAAGCGACTGAGCGCACGTCGTACCGGGCGGTGTTCGCGTCGAGCGAGTTCCGCGCGCTGTGGTTCGCGCAGATCCTGTCGGTCGCCGGCGATCGGCTCGCCCTGGTCGCCACGTCCCTGCTGGTGTACGCGGACACGCACTCCCCGGTACTGACCGCGATCACCTACGCCTCGATCTACCTGCCGTGGCTGCTCGGCGGTCCGTTCCTGTCCGGACTGGCCGACCGGTTCCCGCGCAGAGCGGTCATGGTGATCTGCGATATCGGGCGCGCGCTGCTGGTCGCCGGGATGGTTCTGCCAGGGTGCCCGGTGCTGGTCGTGGTCATCCTGTTGTTCCTGGTCACCACGCTGCAATCGCCGTTTCAAGCTTCCCGCACCGCGATCGTCGCCGACGTGCTCAGCGGTGAGTCCTACGTCCTCGGCGTCGCGGTCACCCGATTGACCAACCAGCTCGGTTACGTCGCCGGTTTCGCGGTCGGCGGCACCGTTGTCGCGTTCTCCGGCACGAAAACCGCGCTGCTGATCGACTGCGCCACGTTCGTCGCGTCCGCGTTTCTCGTCCGATTCGGCGTGCGGAGTCGACCCGCGCCGATCGAGAAGGCCGCCCGGCCGTCGACCTGGGGCATGGTGGCCTCGGGCGCGAAACTCGTGTTCGGCCAGCGCAAACTGCGCACCTTGATGATGTTGGGCTGGTTGGCCGCGTTCTACGCGGTCCCTGAGGGCCTTGCCGCGCCCTACGCGGCCGGCTTCGGCGGCGGTGCCGTGGCCACCGGCTTGGTGCTGGCCGCATTGCCACTGGGCAGCGCGGCCGGCACCTACTTCTTCGGAAAACTCGTGCGTCCCGCGCGTCGGCTCCAGCTGATGGGAGCCCTGGCCGTCGGGTCGTGCGCACCGCTACTGCTGTGCGCACTGCGCCCGAGCCTCGTGCTGTCCTTCGTGATCCTGTTCGTCGCCGGTGCCTCGTCCGCTTTCCAGCTTTCGGCGAGTTCCGAGTTCGTGATCGCGGTGCCGAACTCCTCCCGCGGTCAGGCCTACGGATTCGCGAACGCCGGGCTTGCCATCGGCCAGGGATTGACGATTTCCCTTGCCGGTGCGTTGGCTGGTGCGCTGCCCGCCTACCTGGTGATCGCGGTGAGCGGTGGGTTGGGGACCGTTATCGCGACCATCCTCGCGGTGAGCTGGCAGCGGCGACCAGAGCACAGCACCAGCGCGATACTGGTGGACTAGACCCGGCGTTCGAGTTCAGCGATCACCACTCATCTCGGGTCATCGGCCCCTCCTTTCCGCACCGCCAAGCCGTGTGCCGGCATCATGCCACTGTCCATGGGTCCGTGTCAGATACGGATTGGACGGTGGATGCCGGCAAATGGACCTGGATCATTGTCGCATGTGTGATGCCATGGTCATACGTCCGTCCGCCGGAATATCTTGTGCGGCAGGGATAACAATGAGACACGATGAAGTCACGATCCGCGCTCGAAGCGGTAGGGTGCCGCTGGGCAACAGGGAAATCCTCGGGGGGTGTGCCCGTGCTCCGAAGGTCAACAACAACAAACAGTAATAATTCAGCCGCATTGGCGCACCGACTGTGGTCGGTGCGCACGTGGCCGATGCGCCTGCTCTCCGCCCAGGTGCTGGGATTCATCGTCGCGGTCGAGCTGTTGGCGGTCGCGGCGGTTGTCTTCGCCATCACGCACAGTGCGTTTCATCTGCGTGATCTCGCGCTCTGTAGCGGACTTCTGGTGTGCAGCATCGCGCTGGTCGAGGTCCGCCGCCGCGTTTCCGTGCCCCAGCCCGGTAACGCGGTGGTCAAGGAACTCATCTCGATCTGGTGCCTGCCGATCGCGTTGGTCCTGCCGCCCGTCTACGGCGTGCTCGCGCCGATCCCGTTGCTCGTCTACACCCACCTGCGCGTGCACACCGGCGTCGCCTATCGGCGTGTGTTCACCGCCGCCGCGATCATGCTGGCTTTCGGCGCGGCAGGACTGTCCTTTCGGGCCATTACAGGAGCCGGCCTCGACACGGTCACCGGGCCCACGCTGAACCACCTGCTGCCGTGGATCGCCGCGGCGTTGCTGGCCGCCGTCGTGCGCTGGGCGGTCAACGTCTTCCTGGTCACCGCGGCCATCGCCAGCACCGCGACCGACGTGCAGTGGCCCAAACTGATCATCAGCAAGGACACCGCGTTCAGCGACCTGATGGAGATCTGCTTCGGCGTGATCACCACGTTCCTGCTCGCGGTGAACCCGGTCCTGATCCTGATCACCGTGCCGCCGGTGCTCATGCTGCAACGCACCGTCCAGTACGCGCAGTTGGTCGCGGCGGTTCGGCGCGACTCGAAGACCGGTCTGCTCAACGCGGCCACCTGGGACCAGGAGGCGAGCAACGCGGTGCGCAAGGCGGCCAAGATCGGTGTGCCGCTGGCCATGCTGCTGCTGGACATCGACCACTTCAAGAAGGTCAACGACACCCTCGGTCACCTCGCCGGTGACCGCGTGTTGCTGGCGATCGCCAACACCCTGCCCGGCCAGCTGCGCCGGGGGGACCTGGTCGGCCGCTTCGGCGGCGAGGAGTTCGTGGTGCTGCTGCCGGACACCGACACCGAGGAGGCGTTCAGCATCGCCGAGCGCGTCCGGATGATGATCGCCGACCTGGTGGTGTCGCTGGAAGGGCTGGACGAGGTGCCGGTCAAGAAGACCAGCGTGACCGTGTCCATCGGCGTGTCCGCGTACAACATCCAGGTGCACAACGACCACGCCGACCTGCTGGCCACCGCCGACCGGGCGCTCTACCGCGCCAAGGACCAGGGCCGCAACCAGGTCTGCATCGGCGTCAACTAACCAGTTGGTTGATTCGCCCGTCGGCTTCGCCTCGGGCGTCGTCGTCGGTCACCCGATCCGCTGAAGTGTCGCAACCCACAGCCGCTCTCGACTCGAAAAATAGTTGGACGTCCTACTATTGGATTGCCAAGTGTCATGGGCGACCCTTCGGAGGAACCGGATGTCCGTCGACAACAGCATCGAAGCCGGCCGCGAGCGCTGGCAGCGCGCGTACGACGCGGCGCAGTCCTCGGGCAAGGTCCGCGATGCCGACTTCACCACCCTCTCCGGCGTCCTCGTCGACCCGGTCTACGGCCCCCGGCCGGGGGAGACCATTGACGATTTCGACCGGATCGGCTGGCCAGGCGAGTTCCCGTTCACCCGAGGCCTGCACGCCACCGGCTATCGAGGCAAGCCGTGGACCATCCGCCAGTTCGCCGGGTTCGGCAACGCCGAGCAGACCAACGAGCGCTACAAGATGCTGCTGGCCGGCGGCGGTGGCGGCCTCTCGGTCGCCTTCGACATGCCGACCCTGATGGGCCGCGACTCCGACGACCCGCGCAGCATCGGCGAGGTCGGCCACTGCGGTGTCGCCATCGACTCCGCCGCCGACATGGACGTGCTGTTCGCGGACATCCCGCTGGAGCAGGTCACCACCTCGATGACCATCTCCGGCCCTGCCGTCCCGGTCTTCTGCATGTACCTGGTCGCGGCCGAGCGCCAGGGCGCCGACATCGGCAAGCTCAACGGCACGCTGCAGACCGACATCTTCAAGGAGTACATCGCGCAGAAGGAATGGCTCTTCGCGCCCGAACCGCACCTGCGGCTGATCGGCGACCTGATGGCCTACTGCGGCGAGAAGGTGCCCGCGTACAAGCCGCTTTCCGTGTCCGGCTACCACATCCGCGAAGCGGGCTCGACCGCCGCGCAGGAGTTGGCCTACACCCTGGCAGATGGTTTCGGTTACGTGGAGCTTGGCCTCAGTCGAGGTCTGGACATCGAGAAGTTCGCGCCGGGCCTGAGTTTCTTCTTCGACGCGCACATCGACTTCTTCGAGGAGATCGCCAAATTCCGGGCCGCACGGCGGATCTGGGCCCGCTGGCTGCGCGACGTGTACGGCGCGACAACCGTGAAGGCGCAGCAGTTGCGCTTCCACACCCAGACCGCCGGTGTCTCGCTCACCGCGCCGCAGCCGGACAACAACATCGTGCGCACCGCGATCGAGGCGCTCTCGGCGGTCCTCGGCGGCACGAACTCCTTGCACACCAACGCACTTGACGAGGTACTGGCGCTGCCCAGCGAGAAGGCCGCGCACATCGCGCTGCGCACCCAGCAGGTGATCATGGAAGAAACCGGCGTCACCAACGTGGCCGACCCGCTCGGCGGTTCCTGGTACGTGGAGGCGCTGACCGACAAGATCGAGGCCGACGCCGAGCGGATCTTCAGCCGCATCAAGGATCTGGCCAAGCAGGCCGTGCCGAGCGGGCAGTACCCGATCGGCGAGATGACCGCAGGCATCCTGCGCGGCATCGAGGACGGCTGGTTCACCGGCGAGATCGCCGACGCCGCGTTCGCCTACCAGCAGGCGCTGGAAAAGGGCGACAAGAAGATGGTCGGCGTGAACACGCTGGCCGGCTCGCCAACCGACGACCTGGAGATCCTGCGGGTCAGCCACGAGGTCGAACGCGAACAGAACCGGCTGCTCGGCAGCCGCCGCGCCGTGCGCGACGAGGACGCGGTCAAGCGCACCCTCGCCGACCTGGTCGAGGTGGCCAGGGGCGAGGGCAGCCTGATCGAGCCGATGCTCGCCGCGGCCCGCGTCGAGGCGACCCTCGGCGAGATCTGCGGCGTGCTGCGCGACGAGTGGGGCGGCTACACCGAGCCGGCCCGGTTCTGAGTTTTCAGGCGAGCGGTGCGAAGGCGTCCGCGAGCGGGGCGAGGATGTCGGGTTCGCTGTCCAGCGGCAGGTTCAGCACGATCAGGTCCGCGCCGGCCCCCGCGTACGCCTTCGCCTGCTCGGTGGCCTGCACGTAGTCGCCGTCCTCGGGCAGCCGGATGTTCACCGAGCAGGTGATCTCCTCGACACTCCGGCCGAAGTCCGCGCAGTGCCCGGCCAGGATCTCCTTCAGTCCCGCGTACTGCTCGGGTGTCTCGGTGATCGCGTTCCAGCCTTGCGCCCACCGCGCCACCGCGCGCAGCGTCCGCTTGGGGCCCTTGCCGCCGATGGTGATCGGCGGATGTGGGCGTTGGATCGGCTTGGGCTCGCAGAACGCGTCACGCAACTGCACGTAGCGGCCCTCGAACGTGCTCCGCTCGTTGGACAGCAGCGACACGATCGCTTCCATGCCCTCGTCGAACCGGTCGAACCGTTCGCGCAGCGGCGGCAGGTCGATGCCAAGCGCCTCGCATTCCTGCTGGTTCCAGCCGGCGCCGAGCCCCAGTTCGAGCCGGCCGCCGGAGATGATGTCGGTGGTCGCGGCGATGTTGGCCATCAGCGCCGGATGCCGGTAGATCATGCCGCTGACCTGGCAACCGATCCGGATCCGGCGGGTCGCCTGGCCGAGCGCGGCGAGCATGCTCCACGCCTCAAGGTTGCGGCCGCTCGGGTCGCCGGAGAGCGGGTAGAAGTGGTCCCAGTTCCATGCCGACTCGAACAGCTCGATCTCGTCGGCCGCCTGCCAGATGTCGAGAACACGCTGCCAGGTGGTGTGTTCTGGCCTGGTCTTGATCGCGAAACGCACGGTGCACGACCTCCCTCGTGACGGATTCCGGCGTGATCCTAGGACGGTGTGGTCGGGCTTGCCGGCGGGCGCGTGGTTATCCGTGCCAGGATGGAACCGTGACAAGGCCAGACCCACGTCGTCAGAACGCAGCCATGTCCGCGGCCCTCTCCGGTGCGGTGGACCTGTCCGGCCTCAAGGCCAGGGCCGAGGCGGCGACCAAAGCGCAGAGCGCACCGAGCGGCACCGACAGCGAGGGCGGCAACAGTGCCGCTCCGGCCGGCCCGCGCAGCCAATGGGTGATCGACGTCACCGAGGAGACGTTCCAGGCCGAAGTGGTCGAGCGTTCCCTTCAGGTGCCGGTCATCGTCGACCTGTGGGCCGACTGGTGCGGCCCGTGCAAGCAGCTCTCCCCGGTGCTCGAGCGCCTTGCCGACTCGGCAGGCGGCGCCTGGCTGCTGGCCAAGGTCGACGTCGACGCCAACCCGAGGATCTCGCAGGTCTTCGGTGTGCAGTCGATCCCGACCGTGGTGGCCATCGCGGGCGGCCAGCCGATCGACGCGTTCGCGGGCGCACTGCCCGAACCGGAGATCCGGCAGTGGCTGAAGTCCCTGCTCGACGCGCTGCGCGACCGGATGCCCGGCATCGCCGCGGCCGAGGCCGCCGCCGTCGAGCGCGGTGACGTCGAACCCGAGCCGGAAGAGCCGGAGGACCCGCGCTTCATCGAGGCCGAGGAAGCCCTCGACAAGGGCGAGTTCGCCGAGGCGGAAGCCGCCTACCAGCGGATCCTCAACGAGGAGCCGGCCAACGAGCTGGCCACGAACGCGCTGGCCCAGGTTCGCTTCCTGGCCAGGGTGACCAGTGCCGACGCGAACGCCCGAGCCAAGGCCGACGCCGACCCGGACGACCTGGACGCCCAGCTCACCGCGGCCGACCTCGACCTGGCCGAGCAGCAGCTGGAACCCGCGTTCGGCCGCTTGATCAACGTGGTGCGGCGGACCGCTGGCGAGGACCGCGACCGCGTCCGCAAGCGTTTGGTGGAGCTGTTCGAGCTGTTCCCGGCCGACGAACCGCGCGTGCTCAAAGCCCGTCGTGACCTGGCCAGCGCCCTGTTCTGAGCGGTAGCCGCTTGGCCGGGTTCGGCGCTCAGTTCCAGTTGAACTCGGTCAGGCAGTTCTTGCTGCCCTGCAGGAACCCGATCTGGAAGGCCTGCACCCGCGCGAAGCCCGAAGGCACCTGCCTGCCGTTCACGTCGGCCGCGATCAGGCTGTTCGGCGAGAGCAGTTCGGCGACGGCCTCGTCGAGATCGCCCGGTCCGAGCAGGAGTTGCTGCTGCGGGCCGTTGGCGAAGCGGTGCCGTGCCACCCCGGCCCATGCGCCGGTCATGCAGGCCGTGCGCAGGCCGGCGTCCGGGTCGGTCAGCGGGATCTTCTGCGCCTTCTGCACCGCGAGGACGTAGCGCGAGGCGATCTCGCCGAACGCGGCGAAGTCGCCGAGGCTGCCCGAACTCACGCCGAGCTGGTTGCCCTGCGGCAGCGTGGCCAGGACGTTGAGCTTGTCCTGGTTGATCTCGACCGTGTTGCCCGTCGGACAGTACGAGGCGGGCGGCGTGCTCTTACCGGCCGTGCAGGTCCCGTCGCCGGTCACGATCTTCGGTTGGCTCGTACCGGACTTGCTCGTGCCGATCGAGTTGAAGGTGGCGCCAAGGCTCTGGGTCAGCAGTTGCAGCGTCTGCGCGTCCACCGGCACGTTGTTGTTGGCAAGGGACTCGCTGGTGAAGCCGAGTTCGGTGATGCGCTGCTGGATCTCGGCGTTGTCGATCTTGTTGCAGCGCACCGGGCCGTCGCCGAAACCGAACTGGAACGCGGTCACCCGGTCGAACGCGCTACCGTGCGCGGCCTCGTCCGTGCTGGTCGTGCCGACCTGGTCGCGAATGAACATCATGGTGGCCAGCACCTGGCTCAGTCCGTTGCCGGTGGAGAGCTGGAAATGCTGGGCGTCACCCTGCGCGACCCAGCGCATGAACGCACCCGCGTAGCAGTCGGCCTGCTGTTCCTTGACGATCGTCGGCGTCTTGTCGGTGATCGAGCCCAGCTGGTACTGCACGGCGTGACCCATCTCGTGCGCGAACACGGTGACCACCGCCATCGGCCCGAACATCTGGTTGAGCACCGGCAGCAACGTGCCACGGTCCCAGGCCACGCTGTCGTCGACGGGGCAGAAGAACGCGTTCTCGACCCCGTTGGTGTCCTGCCCGCCGCACACCTTCAGATCGGTGCCGTTGGAGTCGAAGGAGATCAGCTTGGTGACCGGTTTGAACTGCTTGCCGAAGTCGACCGGCAGCTGCTGCGCCCAGTAGGTGAAAATGTCCGAAAGGGCATCTTCGGTGAGGTGGTCCATGTCACCGTTGTCGGTGTTCTGCACCTTCAGGTTCGCGCTCGACACACCCGGCTTGAGCCCGCTCGGCCCCTGCGTCACCGGCAGCCCGGCCACCGTGCCCGGATCCAGTTCGCCTGCCGGCGTGGCCTGACCGGTGACCTCCACGGTCGAACAGCCAACGCACAGGGCGACCACAGCGGCGGTGATCAAGGCTTGACAGGAGGGGGTGGGACCCCTCCTGGGGATCGGAGAAGACACTGTGGTGCCGCGCACAACCATCCGTTGGCCCCATCCATGACAACGTGGGTGATCTTTGCACCAACCGGACGCTGCCGGCGGATGAACACTGTTTTGCCTGGCCTGGGCGTTGTCACGCGCGGCCACCAGGTCAGCACCTTACTGGCCGCCGCCGACCGGTTTCCGGCGAACCGGTGAACCGGCGCCACGCACCGTATCGGTGCGGCGCCCGGCGCCGGAATGTGGTTAGCTTGTTGTGGTCGTAGTTTCTGATATGCGTAGGACAGTTCTGAAACGATGTTGAAAACGGATAAGGTTTCCTCCAGACAGTGGGAGAAAGTCGCCGTCTGATACCGGCCGGGCGGCTGCACCCGTGGCCGTTCTTTCGCCCACCTGTTGAAGGAGACATACAGTGGCACAGGGCACCGTGAAGTGGTTCAACTCCGAAAAGGGCTTCGGCTTCATCACCCCGGACGGTGGCGGCTCCGACGTCTTCGTGCACTACTCGGAGATCCAGGGCAACGGCTTCCGTAGCCTGGAGGAGAACCAGCGCGTGCAGTTCGAGATCGGCCAGGGCACCAAGGGCCCGCAGGCCACCGGCGTCAGCGCCGTCTGACACGGTCTTAGCTAGTTGCACCCAGTTCGGGCCCGTGACGTTCATGGTCACGGGCCCGACGTGTGTCCAGCTAGCTTCGGCGCGGCTCGGGGGTCAGCCAGAGCACGCCGCTCGGCGGCAGTTGCAGCACGGCCGAGGCCGGCCGACCGTGCCACGGCGTCTCGGTGGCGAGCACGCCGCCCATGTTGCCCACCCCGGAACCGCCGTAGCTCTCCGCGTCGGTGTTCAGCGTCTCCCGCCAGCGGCCCGCGAACGGCAGGCCAACCCGGTAGTCGTAGTGCGGCACGCCCGAGAAGTTCGCGACGCAGACCAGGGCCGCGTCCGGCGCGGTCGGGCCGCCGTGGCGCATGAAGCACAGCACGTTGTTGGTGGAGTCGTTCCCGTCGATCCAGGAGAACCCCTCGGTCGAGGTGTCCGCAGCGTAGAGGGCCGGGTTGTCCCGGTAGGTGACGTTCAGGTCGTGCAGTAAATCGCGAACGCCACGGTGCAGCGGGTTCTCCAGCAGCTCCCAGTCCAGCGACCCGTCCTCGGCCCACTCCCGGACCTGACCGAACTCACCACCCATGAAGATCAGCTGCTTGCCGGGATGCGCCCACATGTAGGCGAACAGCGCGCGCAGCCCGGCCGCCTTGTTCCAGTCGTCGCCCGGCATCCGGCCCCACAGCGAACCCTTGCCGTGCACCACCTCGTCGTGCGAGAGCGGCAGCACGAAGTTCTCGCTCCACGCGTACATCAGCGAGAAGGTCATCTCGTTGTGGTGGAAACTGCGGTGCACCGGATCGTGGCCCAGGTAGCGAAGCGTGTCGTGCATCCAGCCCATGTTCCACTTGAAGCCGAACCCGAGCCCGCCGAGATGCGTCGGCCGGGTGACGCCGGGCCAGGCCGTCGACTCCTCGGCCACCATCACCACACCAGGATGCCGCTTGTACACGGTCGCGTTGAGCTCCTGCAGGAACGCGACCGCGTCCAGGTTCTCCCGCCCGCCGTGCACGTTGGGCAGCCACTCCCCGGGTTTGCGCGAGTAGTCCAGATAGAGCATGGATGCGACGGCGTCGACGCGCAGCCCGTCGACGTGGTACTCGGAGAGCCAGAACAACGCGTTCGCGACCAGGAAGTTGCGCACCTCGCGCCGGCCGAAGTCGAACACGTAGGTGCCCCAGTCCGGCTGCTCGCCGCGCCTCGGGTCGGCGTGTTCGTAGAGCGGGCCGCCGTCGAACCGGGCCAGCGCCCACTCGTCGCGCGGGAAGTGCGCGGGCACCCAGTCCATCAGCACGCCGATTCCGCGTGAGTGCAGGTGATCGACGAAGTAGCGGAACTCGTCCGGCGTGCCGAAACGCGGCGTCGGCGCGTAGTAGGAGGTGACCTGGTAGCCCCAGGAGCCGAAGAACGGGTGTCCGGCCACCGGCAGCAGTTCGACGTGGGTGAACCCGGTCTGCTCGACGTGCTCGGCGAGCTGAGTGGCGAGTTCGCGGTAGTTCAGGCCCTTGCGCCAGGAACCGAGGTGCACCTCGTAGACGCTCACCGGCCGCCGCGACCAGTCGGTCGCGTCCCGCTGGACCATCCAGTCCCGGTCCGACCAGCTGAAGTCCGACTCGTGCACGACCGACGCGGTGGCAGGCGGCATCTCGGTGGCGAACGCCATCGGATCGGCCTTCTCGTGCCAGTTGTTGTCGGCGCCGAGAATCCGGAACTTGTACCGCGACCCGGTCGGCAGGTCCGGCACGAACAGCTCCCACACGCCGGAGGAGCCCATCGAGCGCATCGGGTTGGCCCGCCCGTCCCACCCGTCGAAGTCGCCGCACACCCGGACACCCCGAGCTGAGGGCGCCCACACCGCGAACGACGTGCCGTGCACCTGGCCGTTCGGGGTGTCGTAGCAGCGCCGGTGCGCCCCGAGCACCTCCCACAGCCGCTCGTGCCGGCCCTCGCCGATCAGGTGCAGATCCAGTGAACCGACCGTCGGCAGCCAGCGGTACGGGTCGTCGATGGTGTCGACCCGGTCGCCGTAGCGCACCTCCAGCCGGTAGTCGCCGGGCGGTTCGGGCACGGCGCCGGAGAACAGGCCGGTCGCGATCTGCGTCAACGGGTAGCGCTCGCCGTCGAGCACCACCGCCACCTCGCTGGCACCCGGCCGCAGCGCGCGCACCGCGGTGCGGGTCTGCTGGAGGGTGGTGCCGCTGCTCGGCGGCTCGGGCAGCGGGTGCATGCCAAGCACGCCGTGCGGATCGTGGTGCGCCCCGGACAGCAGTTGGGCGACCTCTGCTGGCGAGGGTGCGTGCTCCGGTCGATCGATCGACTCGTTCACCTGAACTCCTTCGCCGTGGTCCTGGAGTAGTCGCCGCGCCGCGCCGTGTTCACTGTGCCGCGATCCGCGCCGACGTGCCCATTCTGCCGCGCAACGCGGACGGGGACATCACCGGCTCGGCGACAAGTCGATCTTCTCGTCTCGTCAGCGTTACCTCCCGCATCGTAATCAGGCCGTGACGACACGTCACGGCCTGATTGTTCCGATGTGGACTCCGCGCCCCAGGGTTCACCCGTGGGAGATGTAGGACTCCAACTGTTCCCGGTCGGTCTCCAGTTGGCTGATCCGGCTCTTCACCACGTCGCCGATGCTGACGATGCCGACCAACTGCCCCGAGGACACCACCGGCATGTGCCGGATCCGCCGCTCGGTCATGGTCGCGGCGAGGCTGTCCACCGAATCCTCCGGCGCGCAGGTCACCACGTTCCTGGTCATGATCTCGCCGACGGCCACGCCGAGCAGTGCCGCACCACGCTCGTCGAGCCTGCGGACGATGTCGCGTTCGGAGACGATGCCGACAACGTTGTCACCATCGCTCACCACGGTGGCGCCGATGTTGTACTTGCCGAGCACTCCCAGCAGTTCCGTGACCGTGGTGGTCGGTGAGACGGTGGCAACCGCAGAACCCTTGTCGCGCAGCAGGTCCGAGATCTTCATCGCATACCCCGATCCGTCCTGTAGACCGGACGACGTCGACCGGTCGCGGTCACCCCAGGCTAGGGGGTGACTTACGTCACCGGAAGTCCCCAATCCGATCATCATTCGGTTCGACCAGGTCAAGCGCCAGCCTTACCGGTTCAGTTGCGCCCGCTTCTCGGAGCCTTCGGCTTACCCGCGACGCCGAAGGCGAACCCCGGTTTCTGCGGGAACAGCGCCTGCTCACCGGGACCGACGGCGCCTTCGACCCGGACGCCGCCCCTGGCAGCGCCGTCACCCCGTTCGGCTTCGTCGCGTAGATGTCCACGGCCGCGCTCACCCGCTCCAAGTCCGCCAGCGACCAGGCCCACTGCGCCGACCCGTCGATGCCACCGGCCAGCGGCCCGTTCTGCCGCAGTGCCTTGGTGTTGCCGATGAAGCTGACCGTTCTCGGGCAGGCCTGCCTGAACGCGCCGATACCCCGTCGGCCAGCGCGATCGACAGGTCCGAACCGATCGGACCCGCCGCCTGCGATGCGTCGTCGAACCCCTGTTTCAGGTAGTCCGGCCCGCCGTAGAACCGGGCACCGCCCCGGTCGTGGTGTCGATGGCGGCCAACCCGACATGCACGTTGTGATCAGCCGGGTTGCCGTTCGGGTCCAGAGAGGACAGATCATTCTGAACCGC
>DASYBO010000468.1:0-1515 GCA_036500685.1 Pseudonocardiaceae bacterium
CCCGTCAAGGGAGCTGCACCTTCGCGTAGTCCGGATGGTGGAAGTTGAACATGGTCATCAGGTCGCCGATGGCCGGCCGGTCCTGCGGCACGTAGGCCTCCGGCGTCGGGTTGGGCAGGTTGTCCTCGCTGTAGCTGGTCAGCGGCGAGAGACCCCAGTTCGCCTCGATGAACTTGAGGATCGACACGTGGTCGTTGTAGGTGTGGTCGACCGCGCCGTGCCTGGCGTAGGGGGAGACCAGGATGAGCGGCACCCGGGGCCCGTCGCCGAAGAAGCTGACCGGCTGGATGTAACCCGAGTCGTAGTAGCCGCCGCCCTCGTCCATCGTCACGAAGATCGCGGTGGACTTCCACTCCGCTGTGTTGGACTGGACCGCGGCGACCGCCCGCGCGACGAAGTTCTCGAACGCGTAGAGCGAGGAGTAGCCGGGGTGGCCGTCGTCGTCGGCCGGCTTGAGGAAGCTCACCGCGGGCAGCTTGCCCTTCTCGGCGTCAGTGATGAAGTCCGAGGAGTCGTGCTGCGTGTTCGCCCGCAGTGCGGGATTGGTCATGATCGCCGACGAGTACTGCATCGGGTCGCAGATTCCGCAGTATCCCGAGGTCGGCTTGCCGTTGTTGTAGCCCTCGCCGAAGTAACCCCAGCTGATGTTCTTCCCCGACAGTGCCTGGCCGATCGTGACGTAGTCCGACTGCTGCGGTGGGACTGTGTACGGCGCCGTTTGCAGCGCGCCGGTCACGGTGTAGCCGGGGTTGTAGTTGTTCAGCAGGTAGTACCGCCCGGGCTGGCAGTTGTTGAGCACCTGGTACGGCAGGGTGTCCAGGTAGTTGAAGACGGCCCCGACGCCCGGCTGGGAGTGGTCGGCGCATTCGGAGTAGCTACCGCCCGTGTTGGCCTTGGTGCTGCTGCCGTACCCATCCTGCGTGTAGTTGTTGTTGGTGCCCGGCTTGGGATTGGGGTTCTCGATCTCGCCGGCCGGCGGCGGCGTGGCCGTGCCCGCCGCGTTCTGGTACGAGGCCGCGAATCCGGTGCCGAGCGCGATGTGGTTCGCCCCCGTGCCGCCCTGGACCGCCTGGTGGTAGTTGTCGCTGATCGCGTAGTGCTTGGCCAGGTCCTTGAGGATGGGCGCGTCGCCCTCGGCCATGTTGTAGTAGCCCATCTGGACGGCGCCTTGGTAGATCGGGGCCGGCGGGACGGTGCCGTTGTCGTCGCCCGCGGTGTTGGCGACCCAGGTGAAGAGCTTGTTGTCGTAGGCGGTCTGCTGCCACATCTGGTAGAAGCGGTGCAGCGGGTCGCCGACATAGGCGCCGTAGAACTCGCAGCCGCCGGTGTACTGCAGGTGGCTGTCGTCGTAGGGCACGTACTTGGTGATCTGGTACGGCGCGTTGGGCAGGTTGGCGGGGAAGCGCTTGTCCGGGGTGTTCGCGGCCTGGCCGTCACATCCCGTGGCGACGTAGGTCGTATTGGGCTGCGGCAGGGTGGTGTAGGCGCCCGTGATCGTCGGGCTGAGCGTGTACG
>DASYBO010000469.1:0-8313 GCA_036500685.1 Pseudonocardiaceae bacterium
GCGCTGGCCCGCGAGTTCATCCCGGGGGAGCCGCTGGCCTCGGCCGCGTACCTGCGGCGCGGTTCGGTGGTGTGGGCCGCGGCCGCGGTGCCGGCGGCCACCGCCGAGGTGGGCGATCGGCGGGGTGTGCTGCTCGGCGAGACCTGCACCGCGACCCGGCGGCCGGTGGCCTGGGACCCGTGGATGGCGCAGGAGATCCGGGACGGCTCCGGCCTCACCGCGCTCGTCGCCGGCCTCGGCGGCGGTAAGTCCTTCCTCGGCGGCGGCATCGTCTACAAGACGCTGCGCGCAGGCGCGTACTGGACCATCCTCGACCCGTCCGGCCCGCTGGCCCGCCTGTGCGACCTGCCAGAACTGCGGCCCTACGCCCGCCCGATCAACCTGCTCAACGCCCAACCCGGCATCCTCAACCCGTACCGGGTCGTCCCCGAGCCGTTGCTCGAGCACTTCTACGACGAGGAGGACCCCGAACGGTCCTGGCGCCGTGAGAAGGCTCTCGTCGCGGCCACGCGGCGCCGCCTCGTGCTCGACGTGCTCAGCGGCCTCGTCCCCTACGAGGTCTCCCGGCTCCCCCAGACCAGGATCGTGCTGCTGCGCGCGGTCCGCGCCGTCGGTGGCCGCTTCGACGCCAACCCCGGACAGGTCATCGAGGCGCTGCGCCGCGACGCCAGCGAGCACCACGAGCACGCCATGGTCGTCGCCGACTTCCTCGACGAGATGCGCGAGCGGATGAGCCTGCTCATCCCCGAACACGACGCCGACCCGTACGCGGAAGCCCGCGACGACCGGCTCACCGTGCTCACCATGGCCGGCCTCACCCTGCCCAAGGACGGGGTCGGCCGCGAACACTGGACCGACGCGGAGTCGCTCGGCGTGGAGTTGCTCAACCTCGCGGCCTGGCTCACCCAGCGCTCCATCTACGAGCGGCCCAAGGACCTGCGCAAGGGCGTCTGGATCGACGAGGCGTTCTTCCTTTCCGAGGTGCCGACCGGTCGCGTGCTGATGAACCGCTTCGCCCGTGACTCGCGTAAATGGAACGTCCGGGTCCTGCTGTCCAGCCAGATTCCCCAGGACTTCCTGCGTATCCAGGGCTTCGTCGCCCTGCTCGACTCGATGTTCGTCGGCCGGTTGGACGACGAGAACGCCCAGGCCGACGCGTTGCGGCTGCTCAAGGTGCCGGTCGGCGCCGGCTACGAGCAGGTCGTGGCCAGCCTCGGCAGGCGCCCCGGCGGCGACCGTGGCATGACCGAGCGCGACACCGCGCCGCGCCAGTTCATCTTCGGCGACGGTGCCGGTGGCGTCGAACGGATCCGGATCGACTTCTCCGGCCCGCACCTGGAACACCTGCGCTCCGCCATGGACACCACCCCGGACGCGATGCGCGAGTCCGCGAAGAACCCGGTCGCGCTGCCCGGCGGCGAGCTGCCCGAACCCGTATCGGTGCCGCACTACGTCGGCGACCCGGAAGGCGAATTCGACGACGAGTTCGAGTCCGAACTAGGCCTCGTCGACGAACTCGTACCCACCCCGGCCGACCACTCCGGCCGACACGGCGGAGGAACCGACGCCGAGCGCGCCGACCGGGACGACACGGTATGAGCGCCGGCTTCCCGGCCCGGCCCAGCCGAGGCGGCCATCTCACCCTGCCCCCTGGCAGGCACTCAAACGTGTCCCCCTTTCGGGGATTGCTTGCCGCGCGTGAAACCAGCATGGTCGAAGTACCTCAACCGGCGAGGTCGCGCCCATGGCTCTGACGATGCTGTTCGCGGTGCTGATGGCCGGCCTGTCCGTGGCGGCCCGGCGGCGCGCGAACTTCCGCAAACTCGGCCCGATGCTGCGTGGGGCGCGCGGCATGAGCAAGCGCGGTCGCGCTCGAGTGGTCGTTGTCATGGTCGCCGGCCTGCTCGGCATGCAGGTCATCATCGGTTCGCCCGCGTTGGCCGACGAGTGTGGTGTCGCGCCGATCCCGGAGAGTCCCGGTGCCGGCATGGTCGGCGCGATCGACCCGGCCGCGCTGGACCATGGCGCCCCGAACACGAACTACGGCAACTACGGCTACGCCGGCACGGTGTGGCACGTCTTCCAGACCAACTGCACGCTGTCGACCACGATCACCGATCCGAACTCGGTGATCGACACCTGGGCCGGCAACGAGCTGTTCAACGTCGGCAAGAACGTCGTCGGTGCCACGAACAGCCTGCATTACGCGATGCTTTCCAACAACAGCATGTTGAAACCGTTGGACAGCGCGGTGGAGAGCGCGGCCCAGACGTTCTACGGCAACATCTACGTCCGCTGGTTCGGCCCGGTCGCGTTGATCCTGGCGATCATTCTGTTCCGCTATGTGTGGACCGGTGACCTCGCCAGTATCGGTAAACGAAGTACGTGGGCACTGGCCGGCATGTGGCTAGCCGCGTCAGTGCTCGCATTGGGCCCGGTGTATTCCGAGGTCGATTCGTTGCTGTTGCAGAAAACCTCGCAGATACAAGCCGGATTCCTACCCGAGAACCAGGTCGACGCACAGCGCAACGTGCTGCCGGATTCGTTGTACGACAACGTGATCTTCTCCAACTGGCAGCGCGGCGAGTTCGGTGATCCCAATTCCCCGCAGGCGAAACAGTACAGCCAGGAACTGTTGTCGGATCAGGCGTGGACGAAGGGTCAGCTCGCCTCGGCGGACGACCAGGCTCAGGTAACGGCGAAACAGAACGACTTCAAACAGTTGCCGAACAAACTCGGTTCCGCGGCCGGATTCTTCGAAGGCAGCGAAGGAAGCCGAACAGGCGACGGTTTCCTGGCCATGTTCCAGGGCGTCGCGTATTCGCTGTTCCAGTTGTTCGCCAAGGCCGCTGTGCTGCTCGCACAGGTGTTGGTGCGGGTACTGATGCTGGCCGCGCCGCTGATCGGCCTTGCCGCGATGGTCGTCCCGGAACTGCTGCCACGAGTGGCGAAGGCGGCCGGCGCGGTGCTGTTCAACGTGCTGCTGCTCTCGGCGTTGGCCGGCATGCACGCGCTGCTGCTCGGCTTGATCTTCAACGCGTCCAGCCAGTTGTCGCTGCTGGCGCAGATGTTGTTGGCTACGTTGATCACGGTGGTGTTCTTCATGGTCGGCAAGCCCATGCGTCGGATGTGGCAGATGGTCGAACTGTCCGTCGGCGCCGCGGGCCGCGGTTTCCCGGCGGCCACGATCTTCAAACGCCGCAAGCGGGCGGAGGGTCCGACACCGCAGGACGACTTCTGGGAGAGCGTGCGCAACGGCGGCAGCGGCGACCCGGTGCTGGACGCGGCCACCGCACGGGGCCGCAGGGCGCGCCCGGAGGCCGCCCCCGAACATGCAGGCCCGGTGCCCGCGTCCGCGCGACGGATGGACCTCAGCGGCCGGCGCGAGCTCACCGCCCGCCCCGCGGGCGGCACCACCACGGTCGTCCTGCCTGGCAACGTCCCACCCGGTTTGGACGGCCCCAACGTGGCCTCCGCCGACCGTCGGCAGAGCCGAGTCGTGGACACCCCGCCGGTCGTGGACAACTCGTGGGACCGCGGCGAGGACGCGTTCGTGGTGCCGTCCAAGGTCACCCGCAATCGTGAGGCCGTGCCCGGCCCGCGCCGCGCGGAAACCGAGATGGTCTCCGGCCGCCCGGTGTTCGTGCTCTACCGCCCCTCCCGAGGGCTGGAAGTCCGCGACGGCAGCTGGGACTCCCGGTCGGCAAGGGGTTGACCATGATTTCCCGAAAACTCCTCACATATTTTCCCCGACCCCCCGCCCTCCCAGGGGGCTTTGCGCCCCGCTTCCAGCCTAGGGAAGGTCGCCAAACTCGCGGGTGGTTATTTGCCGGGGTTGTGGATAACTTGCGGGGTGCTGCGCGGCCTGTGGACAACTTGGCGCGCGGTTGGGGGCGCGCTGTTACGGTGCGCTGTTCGGAACCGGGGGTTGACGCGGGAAATCCAATAGCGACAAAGGGTTACGGGTACTGATGCCGATCAGGACGAATCGGGGCCGCGCCGCCGTCTACCGCAGACTGTGGGCGTGGCCGCTGCGGTCGCCGGGGCATCTGGTCGGCGCGATCGTCATCGTGATCGTCCTGGGTATCGCCATCGCGATCGGCATCGCCCGCATTCACCCGTCGTCGCCGACGCATACCGCGAGCCCGTTTGGTTCGAGTACATCGGCCCCGGCGCCGGCTTCCGGCGCGATCAACACCAACGCGCCGCCTGCGACGAACTCCGCCGAGCCGAGCACGCGGCTGTCCACCCCGCCCGAGACCCCGGTCTCCGCGCCGCCCGCGCCCGCGGCGTTGCAGGTGGTCCAGGAGTGGGGCAGTGCCTGGGTCAACCACCCGGTCAACATGACCAGCCAGCAGTGGCTCGCCCAGCTCCAGCCCTACACCGAGCCGGAGATCCTGCCCCAGCTCGCCACCGTCGATCTGGCCAACATCCCGGCCACGCAGGTCACCGGCCCGGCCACCGCGATCAACTCCTACACCAGCTCGGTCGTCGCCCTGCTGCCGACCAACGGCGGAAACCTCCAGATCACCGTGGTCTCCACGCCCCAGGGCTGGCAGGTCTCGGACTACACGAACGCGTCCTGACCGTGCGCCGCGCCGTCATCCTCATCGCGATCGCAGGCGTCGTGGTGTTCGTCGTGGTGCTGCTCACCGGCACGCTCACCAACGTCGTCATCGGCGGCTCCGAGCAGGCCGCGGGCGCCCCCTTCCGCAACACGAGCTGCAACGCGGCGCTGGGCCCCTTCACGGGCTCGAACGCCAGCGACGGCGCGGGAACGGCCGCGCGGCTGGACGCGGGGCAGCAGTCGATCGTCGCGTTGATCATCGCCACCGGCAAGCAGCGCAACCTGCCGGCGCTCGCCTGGCAGGTCGCCATCCAGGCCGGCATGCAGGAGTCCGGGCTGCACAACGACGCGGGCGGCGACCGCGACTCGGCCGGCGTCTTCCAGATGCGGCCGTCGCAGGGCTGGGGCAGCCACCAGCAGGTGACCGACCCGAACTACGCCGTCGGCAAGTTCTACGACGTGCTCGTCGCCGTACCGAACTGGCAGCAGCAGCAACCCGGCGCGGACGCGCAGGCGGTCGAGCGCTCGGCGTTCCCGCTGGCCTACAACAAGTGGCAGAACATGGCCGCCTACCTGGTGCAGAATGTCGGCCAGGTGACCGACCCGACCGGTTGCGGCCCGAGCGCCGGCAACCTGCTGCCCGCGCCGACCCAGGCCGCGTCGGTCGCGATCGCGTTCGCCCTCAGCCAGATCGGCAAGCCGTATGTGTGGGGCGCCACCGGTCCCGGCTCCTACGACTGCTCCGGGCTCATGTTGCGGGCCTACCAGTCCGCCGGCATCAACCTGCCGCGAGTGTCCTGGGACCAGTTCCACGCGGGCGCGGGCGCGAGCCAGGCCGGCCAACTGGACTCGGGCCAGCAGTCGATCGCCGCGATGATCATCTCCATCGGCAAGCAGCGCAACCTGCCCTCGCTGGCCTGGCAGGTCGCCCTTCAGGCCGGCATGCAGGAGTCCGGGCTGCACGACGACGCGGGCGGCGACCGGGACTCCGCGGGCATCTTCCAGATGCGGCCCTCCCAGGGATGGGGCACCTACCAGCAGGTCACCGACCCGAACTACGCGATCGGCAAGTTCTACGACGTGCTCGTCGGCGTGCCGAACTGGCAACAGCAGCAGCCCGGCGCGGACGCGCAGGACGTGGAGCGCTCGGCGTTCCCGCTGGCCTACAACAAGTGGCAGAACATGGCCGCCTACCTGGTGCAGAACGTCGGCCAGGTGACCGACCCGACCGGTTGCGGCCCGAGCGCCGGCAACCTGCTGCCCGCGCCGACCCAGGCCGCGTCGGTCGCGATCGCCTTCGCGCTCAGCCAGATCGGCAAGCCGTATGTGTGGGGCGCCACCGGTCCCGGCTCCTACGACTGCTCCGGGCTCATGTTGCGGGCCTACCAGTCCGCCGGCATCAACCTGCCGCGAGTGTCCTGGGATCAGTTCCACGCGGGCGCGCTGCTGCCCGTGCATGACGCCCAACCGGGTGATCTGATGTTCCTCGCGACCAACCCCAACGACCCGAGCACCATCCACCACGTTTTCATGTATTTGGGCAACAACCAGATAGTTGAGGCGCCCTACACCGGCCAGAACGTCCGCCAGGTCCCGATGCCCTGGAACGATGCTCAACTTGTCCAGCAGGCGGTTCGTCCTGGAGTCTGAACGGGTGCTCCGACGCGACTCGGGGGTGCGTGGCGCGTCGGAGGCCGAGTGCGAACAGTTGATCATGTGCAGGAGGCGGCAGCATGTTCACCCCTGATCCCATTCCTCGTCCGGCCGGCCCACCCGCGTCCAGCACACCGCTGCGCGACTACTTCGCCCATCCACACCCCGGCGTGACCGAGGGATACGCGGTGCTGCCGAGGTCGCTGGTGGAATCCATGCCGCTGCCCTGGCAGCAGCAGATGACGCACCTGTTGGCCGAGTTCCACCAGGCTTTCGGCCACCTCAACTGGCCGATCTACCGGGTCCAGCCCTCCCGCTACGAGAAGCTCGTCGACCTCGACGAGGATCAGTTGGCCGAGGTCGGCTGCATCGTCGAGATCGACGCGAACGGTGAACTCGTCTACCGCGAGCGCAACGGCAGGCTGATCGCCAACGCCGAGGAGGCCACCGTGCTGGTCTCCTGCCTCGACCCGATCCCGGCCACGCAGACCGCCCCCGCCTACGCCACCTACCCCCAGCAGTACCCGCCGATGCCGGTCCCGCCCCCGCCGGTTCCCGGTCCCCATCCGGACTTCGGCCCGAACCCTGGCGGCAGGCCCGGTCGCCAACAGTGGTGATCAGCGGGTGATCGATGAGTGATCGTGCCCCTACCGGACCTGACGCGGTACCGGGGAGGCCATTAGGGTCGTGGTGTGGCGGCGCAATCGCGGTCTGAAGCCATCCGCTCCTCGCCCCGGAGCGGTGGCGGAGACTTTTCCGCCATCCGCGCCGAGTTCGCGCTCCCCGCCGAGTACCCGACCGCCGCGCTGGTCGAGGCCGAACAGGTACTGTCGGCCGACCTCGGTCCCCGCGAGGACGCGACCGACCTGCCGCTGGTGACCATCGATCCGCCCGGTGCGAAAGATCTCGACCAGGCGTTACTGGTCCGCCGACACGGCCGCGGCTACCGCCTCGACTACGCCATCGCCGACGTCGGCCATTTCGTCCACTCCGGTGGCGACCTGGACGCCGAGGCCCGCCGCCGTGGCCAGACTCTGTATCTGCCGGATGCGGTCGTGCCGCTGCATCCGGCCCTGCTCTCCGAGGACGCCGCCAGCCTGCTTCCGGGCGAGCTGCGCCCCTCGGTGCTCTGGACGATCGACTGTGACTCCAACGGCGAGGCCCAGGCCGTGCGGGTGCGCAGGGCCACGGTGCGCTCGGTCGCCCAGTTCGACTACGCCACGGTCCGCCAGCAACTCGCCGCGGGCGCGGGACACCCGTCGTTCGCCCTGCTGCCCGAATTCGGTCGCCTGCGCCGTGAACTCGCGGTTGACAGGGGCGCGGTCGAGTTGCAGCTGCCGGAACAACGCGCCGTGTCCGACGGCCAGGGCGGCTGGCGCCTGCAACTGCGCTCCAGGGTTGACGTCGAGGCGTGGAACGCGGAACTCTCGCTGCTCACCGGTATGTGCGCGGCCCACCTGATGTTGCAGGCCGGGGTCGGTGTGCTGCGCACGCTGCCCGACCCGGAGCCGGAGGCCATGGCCAGCCTGCGCCGCAGGGCCCAGGCCCTCGGCATCGACTGGCCGGCAGGCGACACCGCGGCCAGGGTCCTCGCCGGACTCGACCCGCGCAGGCCGGAGGCCCTGGCCTTCCACGTGGACGCCACCCGGCTGCTGCGCGGCGCCGGCTACACGGTGTTCGACACGGCCACCGGCTCGCTGCCGGACACCATCGCGCACGCCGGCCTCGGCGCCCCGTATGCGCACGTCACCGCTCCGCTGCGGCGCCTCGTCGACCGGTTCGCCGCGGAGATCTGCCTGGCCGTCGCGGCCGACGCGAACATCCCGGACTGGGCTGTGCAGGCGCTGCCGGACCTGCCCGGTCTGATGGCGTCCTCCGACCTGCTCGCGAGCCGGGTCGAACGCACCTGCCTGGCCCAGGTCGAGTCCTGGGTGCTTGCCGACCAGGTCGGCCAGGTCTTCCCCGCGGTCGTGCTGCATGCCGAGGCGCGATCCGGTGAGGTGTTCGTGGTTGAACCCCCGGTTGTCGCCCGCTGTGTCGGTGACAACCTGCCGGAAGGGCAGCAGATTCACGTGCGGCTCACCGAGGCCGAT
>DASYBO010000470.1:0-4834 GCA_036500685.1 Pseudonocardiaceae bacterium
TGACAATTTCAAGACGACCGGTCATATTGAATGCACGAGCATGACTGGCCCAAGCTGAGCGAGGACGAGAGTGGCTACCTACCAGGCACTTCAGGTGACCGGCGTACACAACTTCGAACTGGTCGACCGTGAACTGGTCGACCCGACACCGGGCCAGGTGCGGATCAGGATCGAGGCATGCGGGGTGTGCCACTCCGACGTGCTGGCTGTCGAGGGGCTGCGTGCGGATCCTTCGGCGCCGATCGTGCCGGGTCACGAGCTGGTCGGCGTGATCGACGCGGTTGGCGACGGGGTGCGCGCCTGGCATGTCGGTGATCGGGTCGGTGTCGGGTTCCTCGGCGGGCACTGCAACGAGTGCGACCCGTGCCGGCGGGGCGACTTCGTCAACTGCGAGAACCAGCCGGTTACCGGGACCACTGTGGACGGTGGATACGCGCAGTACGCCTACGCGCGGATCAACGGCCTGGTCCGGGTGCCCGAGGGGCTGGCGTCGGTCGATGCCGCTCCCCTGCTGTGCGCGGGACTGACCGTGTTGAGTGCGCTGCGCAAGGCGAAGGCCGACCCTGGCGGACTGGTCGCGGTGCAGGGCATCGGCGGCCTCGGCCACCTTGCCATCCAGTACGCCAAGCGCCTCGGCTTCCAGGTCGCGGCGATCGCGCGCGGCACGGACAAGGAGGGACTTGCCCGACAGTTGGGCGCGGACCATTACATCGACAGCAAGGCCGGCGACCCTGGTGTCGCGCTGCGGGAACTGGGTGGGGCCGCGGTGATCGTGGCGACCGCGTCCAGCGGGTCGTCCATGTCGCCGTTGGTTCCCGGGCTTGCCAACAACGGCAAGCTGATGGTCGTCGGTGCGGCTCAGGACCCGGTCTCGGTGAACACCACCGACCTGGTGTTCGGCGCGCGCACCATCAGCGGCAGCCTGACCGGCAGCGCGATCCAGAACGAGGACAACCTCAAGTTCAGTCTGCACAACGGGATTCGGCCGATGATCGAAGTAGTGCCGTGGCAGGACGCGCCCAAGGCGTACGCGAAGATGATGGCCGGGCAGGCCCGGTTCCGGATGGTGTTGGACATGGCGGCCTGAGAGGGTGCGAGCCGGCGGGTAAGGCATACTGATGGAGAGATGACCGGCCATATTGGAATGGGAGGCGCGGCATGGCGCGACAGAGCATGCGCGAGGAGATCGTGGCTGCCGCGCTCGACCAGTTTCACACCCACGGTTTCAACGCGGCGGGGGTCAAGGACATCACCGATACGGCCGGGGTGCCGAAGGGGTCGTTCTACAACCACTTCGACAGCAAGGAAGCCCTTGCTGTGGTCGCGTTGCAGCGCTACGGCACCACGCGTCGCCTTGCCGAACTCGGCGATGCGTCGGTGCCGGCACTGCGACGACTCCGCGAGCACTTCACGTTCCTGCGCGAGGAGAACGAGACGCGCGACTACACGCGTGGCTGTCTGATCGGCGACTTCGGCGCCGAGATCAGCGACCACAGCGGTGTCATCCGGGACGCGGTCCGGTCGAGCCTGCGCAGTTGGGGCGACGCGCTCGCGGGCGCCATCGCCGACGGCCAGGCCGAGGGCGCCATCCGCAGCGGCATCGACCCGAAGGTCACCGCGCGGTTCGTCCTCGCCGCGTGGGAGGGCACGCTGATCACGATGCGGGCCGAAAAGGCCGGTACCGCGTTCGACGACTTCTTCGAGATCGTCTTCGGTTCACTCCTGGCCTGACGCGACACCGGCCGCGGCGACCGCGTTGACCAGGTGGCAGGCGACACCGGTCGTGTCGGCGGCCAGCGGGGTCGGATCGACGGTGCGGCAGCGGTCGGCGACGGCGGCGGCAGCGCCGGAGGCCAGCGCGGGGCAGCGGGGGTGGAAGCGGCAGCCTGCCGGGATGCGTGCGGGGTCCGGGGGTTCGCCAGCGAGCACGATCCGTTCGGGGGATTCGGGCAGCACCGAGAGCAACGCCTTGGTGTAGGGGTGTTTCGGCGCGGTGAGGACTTCTGGCGCTGGACCGGATTCGACGATGCGGCCGAGGTACATGACGGCGATGCGGTCGGCGATGTTCCAAGCCAGGCCGAGGTCGTGGGTGACGACGAGGGAGGCCAGGCCGAGGTCGTCGCGCAAACGCAGCAGCAAAGCCAGAATTTCGCCGCGTACGGACGCGTCAAGGGAAGCGACGGGTTCGTCGGCGATCAGGACGCGGGGTTGTAGGGCGAGCGCGCCCGCGATGACGACGCGTTGGCGTTGGCCGCCGGAGAGTTCGCCGGGCAGCAGCGGCATGAACCGTTGCGGTGGCCGCAGGCCCGCGCGGGACAGGGCGTCGGCGACCATGTCGGGCTCGTTGCCGGACACGTGGTGGATGCGCAGGCCCTCGGCGACCGCCTCGTACACCGAGTGGCGCGGGTTCAGGGCGCCGGTGGGGTCCTGCAGGATCAGTTGGGCTTCGCGCCGGTACGCGCGTAGGCCGCGCACGGACCTGGGCAGCTTGGTGCCTTCGAACGAGACGCTGCCCTGGTCGGGTTGGTAGAGGCCGAGTAGGGCGCGGGCCAGGGTGGACTTGCCGCAGCCGGATTCGCCGACGAGCGCGACGATCTCGCCGGCATGCAGTTCGAGGTTGACGCCGGCGACCGCGCGGACCCGGCCGCCGCCGGGGGTGGCGAAGCCGACGTGCACGTCGTCGGCGCGCAGCAGGACGTCGTTCATGAGTAGGCCTCCTGCCGGTCGATCAGGACGCAGGCGGCGTCGTGGTCGGGGGTGACCGCGCGCAGGCCGATGTCGACGGTTGAACACTCGTCGATGGCGCTGGCGCAGCGCGGGTGGAACGGGCAGCCGGCAGGTAGATCGCTGGGGTCGGGTGGGTCGCCGGGTAGGCCTTGCGGGGCGAACCGGGAGGCGGCGTCGCCGATGGTGGGGAACGCGCCGGACAACGCGCGGGTGTAGGGGTGGCGGCCATTGCGGACGACCTCGGTCGACGGGCCGTTCTCCACGATGCGGCCCGCGTACATGACGGCGAGGCGTTGGCAGGTGTCGGCGAGCACGGACAGGTCGTGGCTGATCATCAGCAGGCCGACGCCTCGGTCGGCGACGAGCGCGGCGAGCAGGTCGAGCACCTGCGCCTGGATCATCACGTCGAGCGCGGTCGTGGGTTCGTCGGCGATGACAAGGCGCGGATCGCAGGCCAGTGCCATGGCGATCATGACGCGTTGGCGTTGGCCGCCGGAGAGTTCGTGCGGATAGGCGTTGGAGCGGCGGGTGGGCAGGCCGACCTGGTCGAGCAGTTCGCGGACGCGCTTGTCGACGCCGGCGCCGGAGGCGTTGCCGTGCACCACGATCGGCTCGGCGATCTGGTCCGAGATCCGCCGAACCGGGTTGAGGCCGTGCATGGCGCCCTGGAAGACCACCGAAGCGTCGGCCCAGCGGACCGCGCGCAGCCTGCCCCACTTCATGGCGGTGACGTCCTCGCCATCGAGCAGGATCTGTCCGCCGATCTTGGTGCTGGCCGGCAGCAATCGCAACACGGACATCGCCAACGTCGACTTGCCGGAGCCGGATTCGCCGGCAAGGCCGAGGGTTTCGCCCGCGCCGATGCTCAGGTTGACGCCGCGTACGGCCGGGACCGTGCCTCGCGCGCCTCGATAGGTGATGGTGGCGTCGCGGAATTCCAGCAGCGGTGCCACGTTCTGTTTCACTGTCACTGTTTCTTCCCCGACCTGTTCCGCATTCCGGGCGACAGCACGGCTTCCAGCGCGCGCCCACACAGGGTGAACGCGAGCACCACCACGACGATGGCGAGTCCGGGTGGCAACAGGTACCACCAGGCGTTGGCCGAAACGGCCCCGGTTTTCCAGGCGTCGTCGAGCATCCCGCCCCAGGACACCTGGGTGGGATCGCCGAGCCCGAGGAAGGTGAGGGTGGATTCGCCGATGATCGCGCCGGCCACGGTGAGGGTGGCGTTGGCGAGTACCAGCGGCATGACCGCCGGCAGCACGTGCTTGCCGAGGATGTGCCAGTGGCCGGCACCGAGCGCGCGGGAACGTTCGATGTAGGGCCGGGTTTCCACCGTGAGGGTTTGCGCGCGGACGATCCGGGCGCTGGTCGGCCACGAGGTGAGGGCGAGCGCGGCGACGATGGTGACCTCGCTGTGGGTGAGGACGGCGCCGAGCGCGATGGCCAGCACCAGGGACGGCATGACCAGGAAGAAGTCGGTGATGCGCATGAGCACCGCGGACAGCCAGCCGCCGAAGTGCGCGGAGATCAGCCCGATCAGGGTGCCGATACCGACGGTGAGCAGCGCGGCGGTCAGGCCGACGAACAGCGAGATCCGCGCGCCCCACCAGAGCAGCAGCAGGACCGAACGGCCGTTGTTGTCGGTGCCGAGCAGGTAGCCCGCGGTGGGGCCGGACAGCAGCGGGCCGTTGACCTTGGTGACGTTCAGGCCGTCGGCGTTGGTGAGCACCGGCACGAGAACGGCGAGCAGGCCGACGACGATGAGCACGATCAGGCCGAACAGGCCGGCGCGGTTGGCGGCGAACTGCTTCCACACCATGGCAACGGATTTGCGGCGCCGGGTCCAGGTGACCCTGCGGGCCGAGGTGGTGCCGATGGTCGCGGTCATGACGTACGCACCCTCGGGTCGAGCAGCCGGTAGACGAGGTCGGCGAGCACGTTCATCACGATCACGGAGCCGGCCAGGGTGATGAAAGCGCCCTGGATCAGCGGCAGGTCGGGCACGTTCAACGCGTTGTACATCAGCAGTCCCAGGCCGGGCCAGCTGTAGACGACCTCGACGGAGACCGCGCCGTTCACCACCAGTCCGAGGTTCAGGAAGATC
>DASYBO010000471.1:0-24266 GCA_036500685.1 Pseudonocardiaceae bacterium
GGCGGGGTCGAACAACCCGCCACGATCAGGCCGACGGCGGCCAGCAACGGCAGAGTGGCTGCTCGGAGGATGTTTCGGCGCACGTCGGAACCCTACGGTCCTGGTCGCGGCTCCGCCGAGGCTGGGCCGTCCATGTGCTCGGTCGGCATCGCCCTGGTCGCGGTCGGTCCCTGCGGCGGGCGTTCATACGGCGCCTCGGACGCGAAAGCCGCAGCTGGGGCGGGGTTTCCACGGCGCAGCGGGATGTTGGGCAGCAGGGTGGATCCGCGCCGCGCGACGAAGGTCTGGGCGCCTCCGGCGGCCAGCAGGACGGCGATCACGGCGAAGCCGAGCCAGAAGGTCGTGGGCAACAACACACCGATCGCGCCACCGAACACCCAGGACAACTGCAGGATCGTCTCGGACCGGCCGAACGCCGAGGCCCGCGACGCCTCGGGCAGGTCCTTCTGGATGGTCGCGTCCAGGCTGATCTTGGCCAGCGCGCTGGCCACCGACGCGCACAACGCGGCGATGGCGGCACTGCCGATGCCGGGCAGGACCGCGGCCAGGATCGTGCCGCCGAGCGCGGCGGCCAGACAGCCGATGATCACTTGATCGGGTTTGCCGAACTGCAACCGCGCGCCGATCCCGTTGCCGACGAACCCGCCGATCCCGGCGGCGGCGCCGATCAGACCGAGCAGCAGCAGCTGTTTGGTCGGCGAGTGCTCGGTCAGCGACTTGATCACGAACGCCGGGAACAGCATCAGGAAGCCGGTGAGGATCCGGATGGTGCCGTTGCCCCACAACGCCACCACGACCTGGCGCCCCATCGGCTGTTTCTTGCGCGAGCCCGCGCGCAGCGTCGCAGGGACCTCGCCCTGGGTCACCTCGACCCAGGCCGGGATGCGCAGGCAGAGCACGGCGTCGGCGAGGCACAGCGCGGCGGTGAACCACAGCGCGCCCGGCGAGTTGAACAACTTGAGGAACCCGGTGGCGAACAGGCCGAACACCGCGCCGGCGGCGAGGCCGAACACGGTCAACCGGGCGTTGGACTTGGACAGCGTGATACCCGATGGCAGGACTCGTGGCGCCACGGCGGCCTTGAGCACGTCGAAGGACTTGGACAGCACCAGCGTGCCGAGCGCGGCCGGGTAGAGCATCCAGTCGTCGAAGTGCAGCGCCATCACGATCGTGAGCAGGCCCTGACCGACACAGGACACGGCAAGGGCTATTCGCCGACCTCGCTGGATCCGGTCCAGCAGCGGCCCGATCACCGGCGCGATCAACGCGAACGGGGCCACCGTGATCAGCAGGTACAGCGCCACCTTGATCTTGCTCTCCGCGGTCGCCGCGGAGAAGAACAGGGTGTTGGCAAGGCCGACCGCCAAGGTCGCGGACGAGGCATAGTTGATCATCACCGCGTAGTTCAACGCGGCCATGCCGGACTCGCGCGCGCCATCCGCGTGCACGGCCCGCTGGAACATGGCGACGCCCTGCTGGGTCAGCTGCCGGCTGCGGAACGCCGCGACCCTGGTCACGGTCAGCTTCTTGGGTAGCTGCGGCGCGGTCGGGCCCTCCGGCTCGGTGGCGTCCTGGTGCAGGTGCCGCGTGTTCGGGTCGTAGGGCACCCGACCGGGCGGGGGCGGGGTCGACCGCGGCGGTGGGGGCGGGGGTGGCGCCTGGTTCTGCTGCGGTGGCGGCGCGGAACGCCAGCCGCCCGAGCGTCGGGGCGGCAGCTCGCCGGAGGGTTGGCTGCCGGGCGGGTAGCCGTTGGCCTGGTAGGTCTCCGGGCGGTATGGCTCCTCGCCCCGCGAGCGGCCGGGCGTGGCCCTGGTCGGTGGCTCCTGCCGGCGGCCGACCGGCGGCGGCGCCTGACTGGCCTGCGGGTCCTGACCTGCGGCGTTGTCCTCGCCCCATGGGCCAGGCGCGACCCGCTTGCGGCCGCCACCACTCCAGCCCGGCCGCCCACGACGGGCATCTCCGGGTTGGCCAGCCGAGTTGCCGCGAATCACGCCTCCATCCTGCCCCACCCGGCAAGCCGACGGGCAGATACCGGGGTCGGACGCGACAGGTTCTCGAGATTCACGCTACCGTCCAAGCCGTCGCGCGGAACTACACAGAGTAATTGAGTTGCCAAGAGTAGTAGACAGCCGAGTGGCTGCGGAGTGCAGGCGGTAGTGAGGCACAATCTAGGTTTGTGATGCCCACCTCGAACTGGCCGCCCCGTGCAGTTCACACAGCCGCCGAGACCGCCGCGCCAGACCCCGAACTGGCGGCAGCCGTCGAGGTCGCCCGTGCCGCGGCGATCGAAGAGGCGGGCGGCGAACCGATCGGCGCGCACGTCGGCGTCGAAGCTGAGGACGGCGGCGCCGCGACGCACCTCTTCGAAACCAACCTGCCGGGCTACCGGGGCTGGCGCTGGGCCGTCACTGTGGCCAACGCCGGTGCCGGCGAGGCCGTGACCGTCAGCGAGGTCGTGCTGCTGCCCGGCCCGGACGCGCTCACCGCGCCCAGCTGGGTGCCCTGGCAGAACCGCGTGCAGGCAGGCGATCTCGGCGTCGGCGACCTGCTGCCGACCAACCCCGGCGACATCCGGCTGGTCCAGGCCTACCAGTCCGCCGATGACGACGACGCCGTTGCCGAGGTCGCCACCGACATCGGCCTCGGCCGGGTCCGCGTGATGTCCAGGACGGGTCGCGACGACGCGGCCGACCGCTGGCACGACGGCGACTACGGTCCCGAATCGGACATGGCTCGCAGCGCCCCCGACCATTGCGGCACCTGCGGCTTCTACCTCTCGGTCGCGGGCTCGATGCGTGCCGCGTTCGGCGTGTGCGGCAACGAG
Organism: Pseudonocardiaceae bacterium; assembly: GCA_036500685.1. Taxonomy (GTDB): domain Bacteria; phylum Actinomycetota; class Actinomycetes; order Mycobacteriales; family Pseudonocardiaceae; genus CAJCJE01. The sequence goes on from DASYBO010000471.1 coordinate 2,825, forward strand.
TTCGCCCCGGCCGACGGCCGCGTCGTGCACGTCGAGTACGGCTGCGGCGCGCACTCCGAGGTCGAGCTGGACACCAGCTTCCCGGTGCCGGTCTCCGAACTGGTCTACGACGACACCACGCTGGACGTCGAACACCCCGAGCCGGTCGCCGATGCTGAAGAACCGGCTGCCGAGGAGTGACCACCGTGTCCACGGCGGCCGATCCGTTCGGCACCGCCGCGCTGCGTGATTCCGTCCTGGCCGCCTGGCGCGATTCGCCGACGCGGTTCCGCGAGGACGCCAATGCCGAGGAGGACCTCCGGCTCGGCGGCTATCGCGATCGCATGCTGGTCGAGTTGGCCCAGAACGCGGCCGATGCCGCGGTGTCGGCCGGCGTCCCCGGCCGTTTGCGGCTGGCCGTCGTCGACGGCGAACTGCGCGTTGCCAACACCGGCGCGCCGCTGACCGACGAGGGGGTTGCCGCGCTCGCCTCGCTGCGCGCGTCGGCCAAGCGCTCCGGTGAGCAGGTCGGCCAGTTCGGGGTCGGCTTCGCAGCGGTGCTCGCGGTGACCGAGGAACCCCGAGTCGTCTCCTCGACCGGCGGGGTTCGGTTTTCCGCCGCGCGCACGCGTGATTCCATCGCCGACCACGATCGGCTCGGCGCGCTGCTGGCCGAGCGCGAGCACGAGGTGCCGGTCCTGCGGCTGGCCTGGCCGGTCGAGGACACCGACGATCCGGTCCCGGCGGGGTTCGACACCGAGGTTCGGCTGCCGCCGCGACCCGAGGTCGACCTGGAGCAGCTGCTCGCCGCCGTCGCGGATCAGGCGCCGGACCTGCTGCTGGCCCTGCCCGGCCTGACGGTCATCGAGGTCGGCGACCAGCGCTGGGAGCGGACCGACGGCGACAAGCCCGGGATCATCGAACTGCATGGCCCCACAACGCTCACCCGCTGGCTGACCAGGCGCAGCACCGGCACCTTGACCGGGGCGCAGTCGCAGCGCCTTGGCGTCGAGGCGCGGGCCCGCGCGAACTGGACGGTGTGCTGGGCGGTTCCGGTCGACGCGGACGGCACGCCGCTGCCGGTCTCCGGCGAGGTGCTGCACGCGCCGACCCCGACCGACGAGCGACTCTCCCTGCCGGCCCGACTGCTGGCGACGCTCCCGGTCGAACCGTCGCGGCGCAGGCTGCTGCCCGGCCCGGCCACCGACGCGGTGCTGGCCGCTGCCGCAGCCGAGTACGCGGCGCTGCTCGCGGCGTTGCCGACCGAACACCGCCTCGCGCTGGTGCCGCTGCCAGGGTTCCCACTGTCCGAAGTGGATGGTCAGCTGCGGGCCGGGGTGCTGGCAGCGCTGGCCGAGACGTCCTGGCTGCCGACCGAAGCGGGCGGCGTGCGGGCGCCTGCCGGGGCGAGCGTCCTGGACCTGCCCGATGCCGAACTCGCAGGCCTCGTCGTCGCGTTGCTGCCCGGCCTGCTCGCCGGTTGGCTCTCCGAGCCGATGTACGCGCCCGCGCTGGCCATTTTCGACGTGCGCCGGGTGCGCGCGGCCGATCTGGTCGCCGCCGTTTCCGGGATCGAGCGGGAACCGGCCTGGTGGGCGCGGCTCTACGCGGCGCTGAACCGCTGGGTCGCTGCCGACGCGGACATCGCGGAGGAACTCGGCGGCCTGCCGGTGCCGTTGCTCGACGGCCGGATGTCGTTCGGCCCGCGCGACTTGCTGCTGCCGACGGTCGAGGTCGGCGAACTGCTGTCCGAAGTGGACATCGTCGGCCTTCGGGTCGCCGACCCGGACGCGGTGCATCCGTTGCTGGAGCGGCTCGGTGCCCGGCACGCGGACGCCCTCGACCTGCTCGACGCGCCGGCGCTGCGCGACGCGGTGGCCAACAGCATGGCCGACGCACAGTCCGGAGTGGACATCCAGGGTCTCGTCGACACCGTGCTGCACCTGGTCGAACGGGCCGACTTCGGCGCGGGCGAACGGCCCTGGCTCGGCGATCTCGCGCTGCCCGACGATCAGGGTGGCACCCGCCGCGCCGCCGAACTCGTGCAACCGAACGCCCCGCTGCTCGGGGTCCTCGCCGACGATGCGGTGGGATCGGACGCGCCGCTTGGCGTGCTCGCGGCCGAGTTCGCCGACGACTGGTCGCCGCATGTGCTGGCCGCGTTGGGCGTGCTCAACGCGTTCGCGGTCGTCGTGGTCGAGTCGCCGTCCGGCCCGGACCACGATCTCGCGGACGAGGCCGAATGGTGGGAGTGGATCGAGGGCGACGTGTCGCCACCGGACACCCTGATCGGCATCCGCGACCTCGACCTCGTCGACGAGGAGGCCTGGCCCGCCGCGCTGCGGCTGTTGGCAGGCGAGCCCGACACCGCCCGCGCGCTGGCCGATCCGGCCGGCTATTCGGCCTGGTGGCTGGCCCGCTACGCGCTGCTCGGCGGGCATCCGCCGCTGCACTGGCGGCTGCCGAGCGCGGTCGACCTGGTCGGCCTCTACGACGAGGTGCCCGACCTCGGCCTGTCCGCGCAGCTGCTGACCATGGTCGGCGTGCAGGCCGAGTTGGTGATCTCGGACGCGCCGGACGCGCAGGAGATGCTGCAACGGCTTGGCGACCCGGACCGCGCGGTGTCGGCCGGCACGGCCATGCGCATGCACACCGAACTGGCCTCGGCCATGAAGGCAGGCGGGTTCGACCCCGCCGACGTGCAGCCGCCCGCGCGGGTGCGGGTGATCTCGGGGGAGACCGCGGACGCGGAGGACGCGGTGCTGCTGGACCGGCCGTGGTTGCTCGGCGTGCTGCCGGAGGACCGGGTGCTGGCCGCGCGGGTGCTGCCGGTCACCGAGGACGCCGAGTTCGACCCGATCGAGAGCCTTGCCGAGCTGTGCAACATCGCGCTGGCCAGCGAGGTCGTCACCGCCGCGCCCGAACTCGACGGCGAACCGGTGGCCTGGTCGGATCTCGGCGCGATCCGGCTGGCCTGCTCGCTGCTGGGCGTGCACGTCCCGGCGGGCCTTGTGTTCGTCACCGACGAACTGGTGGTGGACGGGCGGCGGGTCGACTGGTGGGTGATCGAGCACGAGTACGGCGCGGACACCGTCTACGCCGAGGACACCTCGGACGGCCTTGCCAGGGCGCTGGCCTGGGTGTTGGACCGCTGGTCGGACCGGTGGCAACTGGCAGGCCTGCTCACCGACCCCACCGCGAGCACCGCGCTGCGCTAGTCGACGATGCCTTGCTGCGCGGCACGGGCGCCGCGACGGGCGGCGCCGCGCTGCCAGTAGACGATGCCCATCCCGATCAGGCCGAGCACCCAACCGCACAAACAGGTCCACAGCCAGACCGTCGGCGGGCCTGCGTGGAAGCCGAGCCGGGCGACCAGCAGCACGACGAACGCGGCGAACCACAACCCGATGCCGATCCACAGCGGCGGCCGCAGATCGGTGAGCCTGCTCGGCAGCGGTTGTGGTTGCCGCAGGGTCTGTTCTGGCACGTCAACAAGGCTATCCGACCCGAGCGCTGCGTGGTCGCGAACACGTGGAGCCGAGATAGTTCGTGAGCTACACTAACTACGTGACGCAGTCCGCTGCGGAGGAACGCTCCCTCGCCAGTCGCCTGCGGTTGGCCGTGGTGCGGCTCAACCGCAAACTCCGGGCGCAGCGCACCAACTCGACGGTGACGCTGACCCAGCTCGCCGCCCTGTCGACGGTGGCCAAGCGTGGCCCGTTGACGCCGGGCGAGTTGGCCGCCAAGGAGGGCGTGCAGCCGCCGTCGATGACAAGGGTCATCGCCGCACTGGAGGAAATGGGCTACGTCACAAGGGAACCGCACCCGACCGACGGGCGACAGGCGATCGTCGCGATCAGCGAGGCCGGGCGGGCTTTCCACAACGCGCAGATCATGGCCAAAGAGGCCTGGCTGGACCGTCGACTCGCCGAGTTGACGCAGGAGGAGCAAGAGCTGCTTGACAAGGCGGCTGAGATCATCGACAGGATGGCGGGGCAGTAGCGCGTGCGGGCACAGGTGAACGGAATCCCAGAAGCGGTAGCCACCCCTATCCAGGACCGAACACCACCAGCCCCACCGGATCCACCCCAGTCCACTGTAGACAACCAGCTGCCGGGGAAGTCGCGGTTCGACTCGGTCAAGGCGATGTTCGGCTCGCTGTCCGAGCGCAACTACCGGCTTTTCGCCTCCGGCCAGATCGTGTCCAACATCGGCACCTGGATGCAGCGGGTCGCGCAGGACTGGCTGGTGCTGGAACTCTCCGCCCGCAGCCCGATGGCGCTGGGCATCGCGACCGCCCTGCAGTTCGCGCCGACCCTGCTGCTCTCGGCGTGGGCCGGCACGCTGGCCGACCGGCTGGACAAGCGGAAGCTGGAGATCATCGTCCAGACCGGCATGGGCCTTTCCGCGCTGGTGCTCGGCCTGCTGGTGGTCACGAATTCGGCCGCGCTGTGGCAGGTCTACCTGATGTGCTTCCTGCTCGGCTGCTTCGCCGCCATCGACCAGCCGGTGCGCCAGTCGTTCGTGATGGAGATGGTCGGCAAGCCGCAGCTGCCCAACGCGGTCGCGCTGAACTCGATGACCTTCAACCTCGCCAGGATCGTCGGCCCGGCCATCGCCGGGGTGCTGATCAACGTGATCGGCACCGGCTGGGTGTTCCTGCTCAACGCGGGCACGTTCGGCGCGGTGATCACCAGCCTGATCCTGATGGACCCGGCCAAGCTCTACCGGGGGCCGAGGGCGCCGCGCAAGCGTGGTCAGCTCGTCGAGGGCATCCGCTATGTGCGCGGTCGGCCGGACATCCTCGTGGTGCTGGTGCTGATCTTCTGCGTGAGCACGTTCGGGATGAACTTCCAGGTCACGCTGGCCAATGTCGCGGCCAACGTGTTCCATCGCAATGCCACCGGCTACGGCCTGCTCACCACGTTGATCGCGGTCGGCACCCTGTTCGGCGCCACGCTGGCCGCGCGGCGTTCGTCGAGGGGCAGGCCGACCCGGCGGATGCTGTTCGGCGGGGCGCTGGTGTTCGGCCTGCTGGAGGTCTGCTTGACCTTCATGCCGAGCTACCTCACCTTCGGGCTGATGCTGATCCCGGTCGGCGCGGCCATGCTGACCTTCTCGGTCACCGCGAACTCCTCGGTGCAGCTGGCCGCGAGTCCGGAGATGCGCGGCCGGGTGATGGGCCTGTACATGCTGGTCTTCCTGGGCGGCAACCCGATCGCGGGCCCGTTCACCGGGTGGCTGGCCGAGGAGTTCGGCGGCCGCTCGCCGTTCCTGGTCGGCGGCGGGATAGCGGTGCTGGCGGCGTTGGCGCTCGCAGTGGTCGTGCGCGCTCGACGACCGGACTTGACGCGTTGACTGAAGTTAGCCTAACCTAACTCCTGCCTGCTTCGTGGTGGGAGCGGCAGTCAGTTCGGGAATACGGTGGGGCCTCGCAACCGCACGTCACGGCGGTTGCGAGGCCTCTTCCGTATCGAAGGGGGATCAGCCGCCGATCGGCCAGCTGTGCACGGGTTCGCCCGAGTGCATCAGCTCCACGTAGCGGCGGAACATGCCGAGCACCGCGTTCTCCCGGTTCGCCCCGCGCGCCTCAAGTCGGGCGACGGTGTCCCGCTGCCAACTCGCGCCGGTGCGTCGACGCAGACAGCGCTGCTCGATCACGCCGAGGTAGCGATCGGCCGCAGCGTCCGACATGCCCAACTCGCGAAGGCCCTCGTGGGCCATCGGCAGCAACTTGCGCAGTACCAACTCATCCGGCGGTACGTCGCCGAGCCCTGGCCAGTACAGCTGGGCCCCCATGCCGAACCGCGCGCCGGCGCAGAGGTTGTCCTCGGCGGCCTTGAACGACATTCGAGTCCACAATGGACGACCAAGCGAGGTGAGCGCGCGCTGCGCGCCGTAGAAGAACGCGGCGTTGGCCACCATGTCCAGCACGGTCGGGCCCGATGGCAGCACCCGGTTCTCCAGCCGCAGGTGCGCAACGCCGTCCACCACGTCGTAGACCGGCCGGTTCCACCGCCAGATCGTCCCGTTCAGCACCCGCAACTCGCCGAGCTCCGGCGCGCGTCCCTGGGCCAGCACCGCGAGTGGATCCTCGGCCCAGCTTTCCGGCAACAAGCCGGGGAAATATCGGACGTTCTCCTCGAAAAGGTCGAAAACCGAGTCGATCCACCGCTCGCCGAACCAGACCCTCGGCCGCACGCCCTGGTTGGCCAGTTCGGCCGGCCGCGTGTCGGTCGCCTGTAAGAACAGCGGGATCCGGGTCTCGTGCCACAGCGCCTTGCCGAGCAGGAACGGTGAGTTCGCGCCGATCGCGACCTGCACCCCGGCCAGGCACTGGGCCGCGTTCCAGTAAGCGCCGAAATCCTCCGGCGCGGTCTGGATGTGCAGCTGCACCGAGGTGCACACCGACTCCGGCATGATCGAGCCGACCCTGGTCGTCAGCCGGTCGACCGTGCCGGCCGGGCCGGGCGCGCCCTCCAGGTTCAGCACCATGTCCTCGCCGCGGGCGGCGAACAGTTCGGTGTTGAGCTTGGCGTAGCGGGCACCGTTGGACAGCCATTTCGGGTCGAAGTGCTCGAGGCGCAGCGTGGGCAGCGTGCCGATCATCACCAGGGCCACGCCTGCCTCGGTGGCGATGTCGTCCGCGGCCAGCAGCGATGCGCGCAGTTCCCGTTCGAGGCGCAGCGCCTGATCACCGTGCAGCGGCTGCGGAGGCACGTTGACCTCTATGTTTTGTTGGCCGAGTTCGGTGGTGAATGACGGGTTGTTTATCTTCTCCAACACGGCCGCATTGGCCATCGCCGGCCCGAACTGCTCGTTGATCAGGTCGAGTTCGATCTCCAGACCGATTTTTCTTTGTTGGAAAGAAAAGCTGTCGCCATCCAGCATGATGGCCAGCGCGTCAAGGCACCGCCGCACTTTTTCGCGAAATTGTTGCCGGTCAAGGCTGCTGGCCGCCCGCCATCCGGCGTCCTGTCTCATTGCCCGCCCTCCCAAGGCACTTTCGATCGGTCGCTCGACGGTCTGGGTGGCAGGGTTTCCTCGCGTCCAGATCAGGTGTGCTGTGTCCTCTACGCCGAAAGCCCACCGTGACACGGGTTTGGACGATCGGCTAGACGCCAAACCGGTGCAGTGTGACGGGGGCGGCTCCGCGGTTACCGTCAGCGGGTTGTCGACTCCCATCTGTCGAGCACAACAGGGTAGTGGCAGACTCACCGGGCGTGCCGAGCATGATCGAGATCAGGGATCCGGATGATCGCCGAGTCGACGACTTCCGTGACCTCACCGCGGCCGACCGCCGCCCTGATCGTCCAGGGGGTCGGGGTTTGGTGATTGCCGAGGGCACGGTGGTGATCGGTCGGTTACTGAATTCGGCATATCCGGTCCGCGCATTGCTCGGCGTAGCGCGTCGAATCGAACAGCTCGGTGCCGAACTGTCCAGATTGGATGCCCCGGTATACATCACCTCGCCCGATGTGATGGCCACCGTTGTCGGGTTTCACCTCAATCGCGGCGTGCTGGCCGTTGCCGACCGCGCACCCCAACCTGATCCGGCCGAATTGGCCGATCGATCACGCCTGCTCGCGATGTTGGAAGGCGTCGGCGATCACGAGAACCTCGGGTCGATATTTCGCAATGCTGCCGCGCTCGGCGTCGACGGCGTGCTGCTCGGCCCCGGCTGTGCCGACCCGCTCTACCGGCGCAGCGTCCGGGTGTCCATGGGCCACGTGCTGCGCGTGCCCTTCGCCACCGTGCCCGACCTGGCCACCGGGCTCGACGTGCTGCGTGCGGCAGGCCACCGGGTGCTCGCGTTGACTCCGCGCCCCACCGCGACCCCGCTGTCCCAGGTGCGCCCCGGGGCGCGCGACACCGTGCTGCTCGGCTCGGAAGGCCCCGGCCTCACCGACGAGGCACTGCGCGGCGCCGACGAACAGGTGCGCATCCCCATGGCAGGCGGCGTCGATTCGCTGAATGTGGCCACCGCCGCGGCGGTGGTGTTTCACGCTTTGGGCCGAGGTGAGTAATTTCGTGGTCAGCGGTCCTGTCGAGAACGGAGGTAGGCCGGTGCAGCTTCGCGCCCGCGACGGTCGCGCGGTACTGGCCGACGACGACATCGAGTTCGGCATCGGGGGGGTGACCAGCGACGATACCGAGCCCGACCTCGAAGAAGACGACATCGAGCTCAACCCCGACCTGGCCCGCGCCCTGCACGAGTGGGCAAGGGTCGCCGAGGCGGTCGCCCGGTCGAACACCGACGGCGGTGGCGCGGCCGGTGGCCTGATCTCCCGGCGCGGCCGTCAGCTGGCCGGCAGGCTGGCCGCCGAGATGGGCATGGTGATCAGCTACGTCGACCCGCTCACCGGCGAGGTGGTCGACGTCGGCGAACCGGAGGACCACTGGCCGCCGCCCCGCACCGCAGGCGCGCACGCTGCCGAGGAGGACCGGCCCCGACCCGACCGACGCGCCGTGCGCACGCCCTGGGCGACCGGTCTGGTGGTCAGCGGGTTCGCCGCGATCGTCGTGCTGTTCGCGGTGATCGCGCTGTCCGAGGCGCTCGGTGCGGCCAGCCGCTGGCTCGCCGTGGCCGCCAACGTGATCATCGCGCTCGGCCTCGCCCCGTCGATCTGGCTCGCGCGCAACGTGCCGGTATGGCGGTGGGTCGCCTACGGCGTGATCGGCGGCATCGGCCTTGCCTGGCTCGCCCTGCTGTTCACCCTGCTCTGACCCTCGTCGCGGGCCAGAGCAGGGGGAGAACGGGTCAGCCGCGTTGGCCGCGGACCCCGAGCAGCACGTCCTCCCAGGACGGCACGATCGGGTGATTCTTCTTGCCGCGCTTGGGCGGTTCCGGCTTGCGCGCGGCGGGCTGCTCGCGTTCGGGTTCCGGCACAAGAGCCTGCTCGGGCTCGGGTTCCTCGACCACCGGCTCGGGCTCGACCGTTGCCGCGGGCTTGGTCGCGGCCGGCTTGGCGACCGGCTTGCTGACCGTCGGCTTGGCCACGGCAGGTTTGGCCACGGCAGGTTTGGCCACAGCAGGTTTGGGCATGGCCGGCTTGACCACGACCGGTTCCGGCTCGGGTTCGGGCTCCGGCAGCGGTTCCGGCTCGACGACCCGGCTGGCCCGCACCGGCGGGGCCACCGGCTCCTCGATCTCCGGCTCGACCTCGACCGGCCGGACCGGCGCGGGCGCCACGTCCATGGCCTGCCGGGCCAACTCGGTGACCGGCCGGACCGTCCGCAGCGGCCGGACCGGCGCGTTCGGGTCCATCAGGTCCAACGCGTGGTCGTCAAGCGGGCTGACCGTGCCACCGTGCGCGCCGGGGTGGAACGCCCAGTGCGCGTGGTTCTCGGATCGGCCGGTCTGCCAGGCCAGTTGCACGATCCACTTGCCGTCCTCGCCGCGCCAGGAGTCCCAGGTGACCGTGGAGTAGTCGTGGCCGCGCAGGCCGAACGCGTGTGCCGCCACCTCCGCAAGCGTTTGCACATCCGGACCGTCCTCACGGACCGGGTGCGCCCGCTGGGCGAGTTCGGCAGTGCGGGACCGTTCGAGTAAAACCGGGTAGGCGAACCGCTCCACCTTGTTCACCGGCAGGCCCGACGCCGCCGCGATCTGGTCTATGGACTCACCCGCGCGAATGCGGGTCTGGATCTCACGAGGACGCATCTGGCTCTCCAGCTCGATGGCGATCTGGCCGAGTCGGGTGATGTCGCCGCGGGCCGCCGCGCGCAGTCGCTCGTCTGCGGGGATCGTGAACCGCTCATTGCGCGTGAGGTCCTCACAGATGACGGTCTCACCGTCCTCGCTGAGTCCCACGACTCGCAGCGCACGCATCACGGCCTCCTGATGACTTCACCTCGCCAGGTATGACGTTATGTCGGCGCGCCTCCTTGACGCAGCAGGCGCGCCGAGTCCCTCGAGATCCAAGTGTGATCCTGCCGCCCCCGTGCTGTCTGCCGGATTAGGCAATCCCACACTTGATCTCACAACGTCAATCCGCTCTTCGGTGAATTCTCTTAGACAGAGCCAAGACGGGCGACGACCCAGTCGATGCACTCGGTCAGCGCGGTGATGTCGTCCGGGTCGATCGCCGGGAACATCGCGATGCGCAACTGGTTGCGGCCCAGCTTGCGGTAGGGCTCGGTGTCCACGATCCCGTTGGCCCGCAAGACCTTCGCCACCACCGAGGCATCCACCTCGTCGGTGAAGTCCACCGTGCCGACCACGTGCGAGCGGTTGGCCTCCTCGACCACGAACGGGGTCGTGTAGGCGGTCTTCTCGGCCCAGGTGTACAGCCGGCTCGACGAGTCCTGGGTGCGACCGGTCGTCCAGGCAAGGCCGCCGTTGCCGTTCATCCAGTCCAGCTGCTCGGCCAGCAGGAACAGCGTGGCCACGGAGGGAGTGTTGTAGGTCTGGTCCTTGGTCGAGTTGTCCAGCGCGGTCGGCAGCGACAGGAACTCCGGCACCCAGCGGTCCGACGAGCCGATCTCCGCGACCCGCTCCAGCGCGGCAGGGCTCATCAGCGCCAGCCACAGGCCACCGTCGGAGGCGAAGCACTTCTGCGGCGCGAAGTAGTAGACGTCGAAGTCCTCGGCCTTGACCGGCAGACCGCCGGCACCCGAGGTCGCGTCGACGGCGACCAGCGCGCCCTCCGACCCGGCGGGCCTGCTGACCGGCACCATCACGCCGGTCGAGGTCTCGTTGTGGGCCCAGCCGATCAGGTCGACGCCTTCGGTGAACTGCGGCGCGGGCGCGCTGCCCGGCTCCGCCTTGACCACCACCGGGTCGGCAAGGAACGGCGCGCCCTGGGTGACCTTGGCGAACTTCGAGCTGAACTCGCCGTAGGTCAGGTGCAGCGAACGCTCCCGGACCAGGCCGAACGCGGCGGCGTCCCAGAAGGCGGTCGTTCCGCCGTTGCCGAGCACGACCTCGTAGCCGGCCGGCAGCGAGAACAAGTCGGAAAGCCCGGCGCGTACCCGGCCGACCAGCGACTTGACCGGCTTCTGCCGGTGCGAGGTGCCCAGGTACTCGGCGCCGGAGGCGGCCAGCGCGGCCAGCTGCTCCGGTCGCACCTTGGACGGGCCACAACCGAACCGGCCGTCGGACGGCTTCAGCTCGGCGGGAATTTCGAGCGTGAGTGGATCGGCGGCCTTGGTCATGTGCGGCGCCTTTCGGGAGCGTCTGGACAGGGCAACCCGGCGCCGTTGCCGGTTGTGGCCAGTCTCGCATTCCCACCTTGTGGTGCGCTGGTGGCTCCGACAACTGGGGAAAACGCCCCTGAACTGGGTGAACGACCCGTCCAGTCGGTGAGATGACGCCGCGAAAAGTGTCCGAGCGATGTCATCGACATCACGTCGGCGTTTCGCGGACCGCAACGATTGGGGCGATCAGCCGTGCTGGATGCCGTCCCAGCCCTCGACGTCCTGCGGCCCGCGCGGCTCGGGCCCGATGTAGCGGGCCGATGGCCGCACGAGTCGGCCGGTGCGCTTCTGCTCCAGGATGTGCGCGCACCAGCCCGCGGTCCGCGCGCAGGTGAACATCGCCGGCATCATGTGTGGCGGGACCTGGGCGAAGTCCAGGATCACGGCGGCCCAGAACTCCACATTGGTCTCGATGGCCCGGTCCGGCCTGCGCTCGCGCAACTCGGCAAGCGCCGCCTGCTCCAGCGCGGCGGCGACTTCGTAGCGCTCGGCGCCCAACTCCCGGCACGTGCGGCGGAGCACCCGCGCCCTCGGGTCCTCGGCCCGGTAGACCCGGTGGCCGAAGCCCATCAGCCGGTCGTGCCGGTCCAGCACGGATGCGACCACCTTGTGCGCGTCGCCGACCTTCTCGACCTCTTCGATCATCGGCAGCACCCGCGCGGGCGCGCCGCCGTGCAGCGGGCCGGACATCGCGCCGATCGCGCCGGACAGCGACGCCGCAACATCCGCACCGGTCGAGGCGATGACCCGTGCGGTGAACGTGGACGCGTTCAGGCCGTGCTCGGCGGCGGACACCCAATAGGCGTCGACCGCGCGCACGTGCGCCGGATCGGGTTCGCCGCGCCAGCGGACCATGAACCGCTCGGTGATCGTCGTGGCCTCGTCGACCCGCGACTGCGGCACTGCGGGCTGGTAGATGCCGCGCGCGGACTGGGCAACGTAGGACAGCGCCATCACCGACGCCCGCGCCAGCTGCTCGCGCGCCTGCTCGTCGGTGATGTCCAGCAGCGGCTGATAACCCCAGATCGGAGCGAGCATGGCCAAGCCGGCCTGCACGTCGACCCGTACGTCGCCGGTGTGCACCGGGAGCGGGAACGGCTCGGCGGGCGGCAGGCCGGTGCCGAACCGGCCGTCGACCAGCAGCGCCCAGACATCGCCGAAGGTGACCTTGCCGGCCAGGTCCTCGATGTCCACCCCGCGATAGCGCAGCGCGCCGCCGTTGCGGTCGGGCTCGGCGATCTCCGTCTCGAACGCGACTACGCCTTCAAGCCCCGGTACGAACCCGGGCGCGGCGTCCACAGCGGCATCGTTGCTCACGGCGCAAGTAAAACGCTCTGATTCGATCCCGTACACGATTAAGTGACTGACCTCGCGAAAAGTAACCCGGCCCGGTGGCCCGGATCACCGCTCGGGTGGTTCCGCGAACGCGCGTTAACCCGTAGCGTCAACTCACTGCTGGTGAATTCCACCGCCACCTCGTAAACCAGCCTCGCAAACCAGCCGCTAACAATCCCCGCACAACGGGTCCGACAGGCCGGAAGGTGATTCGGGATGTCTCAAGCCGATATCGCACTCGAACTCCCCGCGATGCGGGTTTCCTATGAGGAAGGGGTGCTCGACGAGGGCTCGCTCGAACGCACCTGGTTCGAGCAGTTGCAGCACTGGCTCGACGAGGCCACTCGGGCCAGCCTGCCGGAGCCGAACGCGATGGTGCTGGCGACCGCCGATCCCGAAGGCCGACCCTCCTCCCGGACCGTGCTGTGCAAGGGCCTCGACGAGCGCGGCGTGGTGTTCTACACCAACTACACCTCGAACAAGAGCCACGACCTGATCTCCACCCGGTACGCGTCGGCCACCTTCCCCTGGTTCGCCATGCAGCGCCAGGCGCACGTGCGCGGCGTTGTCGAGAAGGTCAGCTCGGCCGAGACCGCGGCCTACTGGGCGAGCCGACCGCGCGGTTCCCAGCTGGGCGCGTGGGCCTCGCCGCAGTCGAAGGCGGTCAGCGGTCGCTCTACTTTGGACAGTGCGCTGGCCAACATCAACCGGCAGTTCGCCGACAGTGAGCAGATCCCGGTGCCGCCGCACTGGGGCGGTTGGCGGATCCGGCCGCAGACGGTCGAGTTCTGGCAGGGCAGGCGGGACCGCATGCACGACCGGCTGGTGTTCGTGCTCACAGGCGACGACTGGCGAGTACGCCGCCTCGCCCCCTGATCAATCCCGAACAATCCCAGGTCGACGAGTTGAAGCGGGCCGGTGCGGTGATCATCGCACCGGCCCGATCGCTATCTGGACGGTCTTTCACCAGGTTAGTTAGCTAGCCTAAGCTTGTTGGACGTGAGCGCCGAGACCGACAGCCCGCCGGAGGACCCGGAGAAACCAGGGCGTGGCCGAGTCCTGATGGACATCCGGCCGCTCAAGGTGCTTCCGTTCCGCAGGCTCTGGGCCGCGACCGCGGTCACCTCCATCGGCAGCCAGCTCACCGCCGTCGCGGTACCCAAACAGGTCTACGACATCACCAGCTCCTCCAGTTTCGTCGGCCTCGCAGGCGCGGTCGCGCTGGTCCCGCTGCTGGTCTTCGGGCTGTGGGGCGGGGCCATCGCCGACACCGTCGACCGCCGCAAACTGCTGCTCTGGACCAACTCCGGTATCGCGTTGATGTCCGTGCTGCTCTGGGTCCAGGCGGCGGTCGGGCTCAACTCGGTCGCCGTGGTGCTGGTGCTGCTCGGCGTGCAGCAGGGCCTGTTCGCGATCAACCAGCCTGCGGCGAACGCGTCGATCGCCCGGCTCGTCCCTGCCGAACTGCTGCCGCAGGCCGGCGCGCTCAACGGCACGGTCTTCTCGGTCGGCGCCGTGCTCGGCCCGCTGATGGCCGGCGCGCTGATCCCGTTCATCGGGCTGTCAACGCTCTACCTGATCGACGCGATCGGCCTGACCCTGACGCTGTGGGCGGTCTGGCGGCTGCCGCCACTGCCCCCACTGGCCGGTCAGACCCGGCGGGCCGGACTGGCCGACATCTTCGCCGGCTTCCGCTACCTGAACACGCAGAAGGTGCTGCTCGCGTCGTTCGTGATGGACATGATCGCGATGATCTTCGGCATGCCGAGGGCGCTGTTCCCGGAAATGGCCGAACACACCTTCGGCGACCCGCCGGGCGGCGGCATCGCCTACGGCTGGCTGTTCGCAGCCATCCCGATCGGCGCGGTCGTGTGCGGCCTGTTCTCGGGCTGGCTCGCCCGGACCCCTCGACACGGCGTCGTGGTGATCGTCGCGGTCGCCGCCTGGGGCGTCGCCATCGCCGGGTTCGGCCTGAGCCCTGCGTTGCCGCTCGCGGTGATCTTCCTGGCCCTGGCCGGCGCGGCCGACATGGTCAGCATGGTCTTCCGCGGCGCGATCCTGCAGACCGCCGCGACCGACGAGATGCGCGGCCGAACCCAGGGCGTGTTCACCATCGTCGTCGCGGGCGGCCCGAGGCTGGCCGACACCCTGCACGGCACCATCGGCGCGAGTGCCGGCAGTGCCGCGACCGTGGTCGGTGGCGGCCTGCTGGTTGTGGTGTTCACGCTGATCGCCGCGGCCGCCCTGCCCGCGTTCGTCCGCTACCGCGCGCCGCGCGCGTGACCCTTCGTCCGTTCGGTCGGCCGATGGTGTGTACTTGGCGGTATGTCGCGTAGTCGCACGGTCGCCGTTGGACTTGCCGCGGGCGCGGTGCTCGCCATGAGCCTTGTCGGGTGCGCGAAGGCGGTGAGCGGCACGCCGCTGGCGGCGTCGCACCCCACCACGCACAGCACTCCCACCACCCAGCCCAGCGGTTCCGGTGGCTCCGGCGGCAACACCCAGGCCAGCCAGTTCTGCTCGAACATCACCGCCAGCATGGTCCAGCAGGCCTTCGGCGTGTCCGGTGCGCACATCACTCCCGGCCAGCAGCAGGACACCAACGGCGTGTCCGCGGTGAGCTGCCTGATCAGCACGCAGGGCGGACCGGGCGCGATCGGGATCAACGTGATCGCGTTCAACTTCGCAGGGCAGAACGGCGTCACCCCCCAGAGCGTGCTCCAGAACGGCCAAGATCAACTGAGCAAGTCCGGGAACGCGAGCAACTTCCAGACCCAGTCCAAGATCGGCAGCTCGGACGGCGCGTTCTCCTACAGCGTCACCGCCCAGGGCAGCACCGGTTTCGGCGTGTACGCGGCCAAGAACCTCCAGGGCAACACCGTGGCCATCGACATCACGGCGGTGGGCGCGGTGCAGCTCGCGCAGGTGCTCTCCTTCGCCAACGTCATCGACACCAACTGATCGTCCCGCTCCCCGGTTAGGCTGCGGCCATGACAACCGCGGACTACGAGATCACCTCGGGCGGGGCCCGCGCCGTGATCACCAGGATCGGTGCCGGCCTGCGCGCGTTCGAGGTGGCCGGCGTGCCCTACCTGGAGACGTTCCCCGAGGGTGAGCACCCGCCGCTGGGTGCCGGGACCGTGCTGGTGCCCTGGCCGAACCGGATCAACGGCGGCGTGTGGCACTGGAATGGCGTCGAGCAGCGGGTGCCGATCAACGAGCCAGATCGCGGTCACGCCATCCACGGCCTGGTCCGCCACGACGTGTGGGAGGTCGTGCGGCAGTCCTCGGACCGGATCATGCTGGCCACCGACATCCCGGTGCAGCCGGGCTGGCCGGTCGCGCTGCACACCAGCATCGACTACGCCCTCGACGAGCGCGGCCTGACCGTCACGCACGCGGTCCGCAACATCGGCGAGGCCGCGGTGCCCTTCGGCGTCGGCACCCACCCGTACCCGAGGGCCGGCAAGGCCAACCGGTCGGAGAGCCGACTCCAACTCTCCGCGAACACCATGCTCCCGTTGGACCCCGACACGTTGATGCCGGCCGGCCCCGCCGTGCCGGTGGATGGCACCGACTACGACTACCGCGAGCCGCGTTCGCTCGCCGGGGCAAGCCTCGATCAGCCCTTCGGCCAATGCTTCCCCGGGCCCGACGGCCTGATCCACCACCGGCTCACGAGCCCCAACGGCGGCATCGAACTGTGGGCCGATCCGGCCTTCGGCTGGGTGCAGGCGTTCACCCCGCCCGAGTTCCCCGGTCGCGGTGACGGAGTGGTCGCGGTGGAACCGATGACCTGCCCGCCGGACGCGCTCAACTCCGGCGAGGACCTGATCACCCTCGCTCCCGGCGAATCCTGGTCCGCCCGTTGGGGTTTCCTGCCGCTGGGCTAGTCCACAGTGGACCGTTGGTTGCCGGGCGGAGCCGGTCCGGCCAGTGGAATACGCCCGGCAGCAAGACTACGGATCAAACATCGGTTAGCCTCGCACACCATGGATGTCGCGATCACAGGCGGTCACGTGGTCCCGGTCGACGGGGCGCCGATCGAGGGTGGAACGGTACTGATCAGGGACGGCAGGATCGTCGCCGTCGGACCGGCCGAGGAGGTGGACGTCCCGGACGCGGTCACCGAGGTCGACGCGGCGGGCTGCTGGGTGTTGCCCGGCTTCATCGAGTCCCATGCGCACCTTGGCGTGCACGAGGACGGCGAGGCGTGGGCCGGCAACGACACGAACGAGATGACCGACCCGAACGGTGCCCGCTTCCGCGCCATCGACGCGATCAACCCGGCCGACCTCGGTTTCGCCGACGCCCTCTCCGGCGGCATCACCAGCGCGATCATCAAACCCGGCTCGGGAAACCCGATCGGCGGCGCAACCGTCGCGGTGAAGACCTGGGGCCGCAGCGTCGACGAGATGGCCTTCCGCACCGATGTCAGCGTGAAGAGCGCGCTCGGCGAGAACCCCAAGCGGGTCTATGGCGAGAAGGACAAGACCCCGTCCACCCGGCTCGGCGTCGCCGCCATTCTGCGTGAGGCGTTCACCAAGGCGCAGGACTACCGTTCGCGCCGCGAGCACGATTCCGAGCAGGGCAAGCCGTTCGAGCGCGACCTGACCTTCGAAACCCTGGTCCGCGTGCTCGACCGGGAACTGTTCTGGGACCAGCACGTGCACCGGGCCGACGACATCGCCACCGCGATCCGCATCGCCGACGAGTTCGGCTACGAGCTCGTCATCAACCACGGCACCGAGGGTCACCTCGTCGCGGATCTGTTGGCCGAGCGGGACATTCCGGTGATCTTCGGCCCGATGTTCACCTCTCGGGTCAAGGTCGAACTGCGTCAGCGCACGATGCGCGCGGCCGGCATCATGGCCCGCGCCGGCGTGCGCCTCGCCATCACCACCGATCACCCGGTGGTGCCCATCCACTTCCTGGTGCACCAGGCGACACTGGCCGTGAAGGAGGGGCTTGACTCCGACACCGCGCTGCGCGCGCTCACCGTCAACCCGGCCAAGATCCTGCGGCTCGACGACCGGATCGGCGCGCTCAAGCCGGGCCTGGACGGCGACGTGGTGCTGTGGTCCGGCGATCCGCTCGACGTGATGAGCCGCGCGCTGCGGGTGTTCATCGACGGCCGCGAGGTCTACACCTACGACGAGGACAGAGGCGAGGGCGTCGTCGTCAACCCCTACTACACCGAACGCTGACCAGGATTTCAGCCGTTGCGCAGCTCCCGCGCGATGACCATCCGCTGGATCTGGTTGGTGCCCTCGAAGATCTGCGGCACCTTGGCCTCGCGCATGAACCGCTCCACCGGGAAGTCGCGCGTGTAGCCCGCACCGCCGAGGACCTGCACCGCGTCCGTGGTCACCTTCATCGCGTTGTCCGTCGCGATCAGCTTGGCGATCGAGGCCTGCCGCCGGAACGGCAGTCCTCGGTCCCGGCGCCGGGCCGCCTCAAGGTAGGTCGCCCGGGACGATTCGACAGCCGCTGCCATATCGGCCAGCAGGAACTCGAGGCCCTGGAACTCGATGATCGGCCTGCCGAACTGGGTGCGTTCCTTGGCATAACGGACCGCCTCGTCCAGCGCGGCCTGCGCCAGACCGACCGCGCACGCGGCAATGCCCAGCCGGCCCGAGTTCAGTGCCTCCAGCGCGATCTTGAGTCCCGCGCCCTCCCGCGAGATCAACCGGTCCGCGTCCACCCGCGCGTCCTCGAGGTGCAGCTGGGCGACGATCGAACCGTTCAGGCCCATGGTGCGCTCCGGCTTCGCCGCCGAGAGGCCGGGTGTTGCGCCATCCACGAGCAGGCAGCTGATGTGGCCGGTCGGCTCGTCGGAGGTGCGCACCATCATCGTGTAGAAGTCGGCGGCCCCGGCATGCGTGATCCAGGCCTTGGTCCCGTTGACGACATAGGCGTCCCCGTCGCGGACCGCACGGGTGGACATCGAGGCCGGATCGGACCCGGCATGCGACTCGGACAACGCGTACGCACCGAGCAGTTCGCCGCCGAGCATGTCCGGCAACCAGCGCTCGCGCTGCGCCTCGGTGCCGAAGTAGGCCAGCGCGTAACAGGACATGGTGTGGACGGAAAGGCCCTCACCGATGGTCATCCAGGCCGCGGCCAGCTCCTCGACGACCTGGAGATACACCTCGTAGGGCAACCCGGACCCGCCCAGTTCCTCGGGGTAGGGCAGGCCGAGCAGGCCACTTTTGCCGAGTAAGCGGAACTTCTCGCGTGGGAAGCGGGCCGCTTCCTCATATTCGGCGGCGACCGGGGTCAGCTCCTCGGTCGCGATCTCACGCACCAGCGCGAGCAGGTCTTCTGCTTCCGTCGACGGCAGATTCCGTTCAGCCGGCATGGGTCCTCCAGCACAACGAGTAACGGCACGGCACACATGTTTGGCGGCCGTACGGTCGGACGTCCTACGGTACAAAATCCGCGCGGCATGATGGGTAGATTTCGGGTCGACAGAACCCGAACGAGACAATCGGCCGGGAGCGCACCGGAGCACGTCCGGCGGCGAACGACGAACGAATGAGGTGCGCGGTGATCGTGGTCGGCGGCGAGGCATTGGTGGATCTGGTCCCCGCACCGGCGACGGAGCCCGGTCAGACCGGTGCGTTGCGCCCGTTGCTGCCCCGGCTCGGCGGCGGCCCGTACACCACGGCGGTCGCGCTCGGCAGGCTCGGCGCGCCCGTCGCATTCCTGTCGAGGATCTCCACCGACGCCTTCGGCGACGCCCTCGTCGACCGGCTGCTTGGCGCCGGGGTCGGCCTTGACCTGCTGCAACGCGGCGCGGAGCCGACCACCCTCGCGGTCGTCACGCTCGCCGAGGACGGCTCGGCCCGCTACACCTTCCATGTCCAGGGCACCGCCGACCGCCTGGTCGCCGATCCGGGCCCGCTGCCCGACGACGTGACCGCGCTGTCGCTTGGCACGCTCGGACTGGTCCTTGACCCAGGCGCGACCGTCTACGAGACGATGCTGCACCGCGAGGCCGCCGCCGGTCGGCTGACCGTGCTCGACCCGAACATCCGCACCAGCCTGATCCCCGACCCGGCCGCCTACCGGGACCGCTTCGCCACCTGGCTGCCCTCGGTGGGCCTGCTCAAGGCGTCGGTCGAGGACGCGTGCTGGCTCGGGGACGTGCCCGAGGACACCGACGTACTGCCGCTGGCCAAGGACTGGCTGCGTACCGGGGTCGGCGCCGTCGTGCTGACCAGAGGCGGCGACGGTCTCACCGTGCTCACCGAGGCGCTCGGCCGGGTGGACGTGCCAGCGGTGCCGACCGAGGTCGCCGACACCATCGGGGCGGGGGACACCGTGCACGCCGCGTTGCTGGCCTGGCTCACCGCGCACGATGTCGGCAGTGCCGCCGCACTGCGCGAACTCGACGCGGACGCCTGGCGGGAGGCGCTCGGTTATGCCGCGAAAGCCGCCGCCATCACCGTTTCCCGAGTCGGTGCGGAACCGCCTTATGCAGCGGAACTGGCCGGCATTCGATGAGTTGGTGGAAATGTTGGAAATAAACACCGGTAGACGTCCCGCCATCCCGGCGGGACGCCACCGTGCCGCGTTGTCGTTGAGCCGGTCCCGCTGAGGGTTTCCCAGTCAGGACAAGGGTTTTGTCAGATCGATGATCAGTGGCAGTGCCAGAACCACCACGGTCCGACGAACAGTCCCAGACCGATACCGATAGCGATCATGATTCCCTCCGCATTTGTCGGCGAGGTCTCTTGGTAATTCACGGCCGTGCCACCGAAATTAGTCGGTTTCTCCCGTACTTGTCGTTCCCCGGGTTGAGTGGCTATCGACTCCGAGGAGTATTCACTTTCGTCGAAAGTAAAAGCGAGATTCGCCGGGTCGGCCCAGCGGCGTTCCCGATCAGGTGGTCCGTGGCCTCTTGGCGTCCCGTTCGCGATCGCGCACATTCACCTGTCAATGGCGCCGAGGTCACGATTGGGGTGCATCACATGACGCGCGTACCGCCGACCGCACTGGTCGAAAGCATGATCCGCTTAGTTATTGACATAGCAAGCTCGTGTGACGGACGTCCCATGTGGGGGACTTGACGTGTCGCCCGGGTGGGCGCGCCGTGTATTTGGCACTAACGTTAGGACTGACTCAGACCCCAACGGGGCGGTGCTGCGGTCGGTCACCCCGATCGAGTGGTCATTCGCGGTGGTCAGTCTGGATCGGTCTCTGTACTGATCCAGTTTGCCGGTCGCCCTACCCAGGCCCGCCTCGTCCAAGCGTGAAAGAGGCTCGAATGCCCGACGCGACCTCCGCCGGCACTCAAACTGCTGTGCTGCGCCATTCAGGCGGCGAGTTGGAGCTTCCGGTCAGACCCGTCACGGAGGGGTCGCCCGGGATCGACGTAACGAAGCTGCTCTCCACCACCGGCCTGGTGACCATCGACCCGGGCTTCGTGAACACCGCATCCTGCTCATCGGAGATCACCTACATCGACGGCGGCGCGGGCATTCTGCGCTACCGCGGTTACCCGATCGAGCAGTTGGCGGAACGGTCGACCTTCATCGAGGTCAGTTATCTGTTGATCTACGGCCAGTTGCCCACCGAGGCACAGTTGGCCGACTTCACCGAGAAGATCAGCCGGCACACCCTGCTGCACGAAGATCTCAAGGGATTCTTCGGCGGTTTCCCGCGCGACGCGCACCCGATGCCGGTGCTGTCCTCCGCGGTGTCCGCACTGTCCACTTTCTACCAGGACAGCCTGAATCCGTTCGACGAGCCCAATGTCGAACTGTCCACCATCCGGCTGCTGGCCAAGGTGCCGACGCTGGCCGCGTACGCGTACAAGAAGAGCGTCGGCCAGCCCTTCCTGTACCCGGACAATTCGCTGGGCCTCGTCGAGAACTTCCTGCGGCTGACCTTCGGCCTGCCTGCCGAGCCCTACGAGATCGACCCG
>DASYBO010000472.1:0-4934 GCA_036500685.1 Pseudonocardiaceae bacterium
CGGCGACGTCAAGGTCAACTTCAGGGCGGGCGCCGCGGTCGGGCTCGGCGCCAGCGTCGGCGGCAACGTCGAGGTCAACCTGCCGAAGATGTGGGACAACGTGCAGCAGTACGGCGGTTCCGTCGCCACCTCGGTGTCCAACGCGGCCAGTTCCGCCGCGGACGCGATCGGCAAGGCGGCCACCAATGCCGGTAACTATTGGGCAGGAGGCTGGTAGTGATGACTCCGATCGGTGCCGAGCGGCTGGACGTGCCGCTCGGCTTTGACGTGCCGGACGAGTGGCGCCCTGTGGATCCGGCCTCGGCCGGGGCACCCGGCGCTGTTGTCGTGTTGGTCCGGGAGGGTGTGCCGGCCGAGGCCGGGTTCACGCCCAACATCACCATGGGCCTGACCCGCCGCACCGACGACGCGAGCGTCGCCGACATCGCCGACGAGGCCATCGGCCGGTTGGCCGCGACCGGCGTCGAGGTGTCCGTGCTGGAGCGCGATGTCCTGGCCGAACAGGACGCGCCGTGCCTCACGCAGCTGATCGAGTGCAGCCAGGCCGGGCGGACGGTGGTGCAGTCCCAGGTGCACCTGCTGATCCCGCTCGGCGACGCACCGCAGGACCGGCTCGCCGTCGAGATGGTGTGCAGCTGCACGCCGCCGCAGCTGCCCGCCGTCACCGGCGACTTCCAGCATTTCGTGGCCAGCTTCCACATCCAGTCCAATGAGCAGGGGGGTCCGGATGCCACTGCGCATTGAGCTGCCCCGCAACTGGCAGGCCGTTGGCATCGAACACGACGACGGCACCGATCTCGCGGCGTTTCGGCAGCCCGAATCGGACGAGCCGTTCACCCCGAACCTGACCCTGCTCACCCGCACCGTCCCGGTCGACGTCGCCGTCCGCACCCTCGCCGACCGGGCACTGGGCCGGGCGGCGCGGGAGTCGGCCAGCATCGTGGTGTTCACCGAACAGGACTGGGGAAGCGGCGCGGAAACCGTGATACTGCGCGGATTCCAGCTGACCAACCGGTCCAGCTCGGCCGACAGGCCGATGCGGCTGACCCGGTTCCAGGTGCACGCCGGCCTGCCGTCGAGCGACGGCGAGCGGCACGACGTCGCCACCCTCGTGCTGTCCTGCCTGCCCGAGCAACGGCCGCTGGTCGAGCAGGAGTTCACCCACATCGTGCGCAGCATCGCGCTCGAACGCGCAATGGTAGAAGGAGATCACAGGTGAACCCGGAAACCGACGTCGACGTTGCCGGTCTGCTCGACAAGGTACGCCAACAGGCCGACGAGGTGCAGCGCATCCAGCGCAGCGTGGAAGCCATGCAGGTCAAGGGGAATTCGCGCAACAACGAGGTCACCGTGACCGTGACCGGCACCGGCCGGTTCACCGAGATCAACATCGATCCCGAGACGATGCGCCGCTTCAACGCGCGCGACCTCGGCGAGATCGTGCTCGAGGCGGTCAACGACGGGCTGCGCAAGCTCGGCGAGGCCAGCACCGCGCGGTTCAAGCCGATCATCGAGGCGGCGGGCCGGATCGAGCGGGTCGGCCAATGACGTTGCCGGTTTCGGTCTCCTCGGCCTGCCGGGTCACCGTGGTCACCCCGCAGGCTCGGGTCGACGTCGCCCTTCCGCTGGGTAGCACGCTGGTCGAGCTGATCCCGCAGCTGGTTCGCCTCTCCGGCGCGGAAAGCATGGCCCAGGCCGACAATCCGGGCTGGCTGCTGTCGCGGCTCGGTGGCGCGCCGATGCCGCTCGGGCTGACCATCACCGCCGCCGGCATCCGCGACGGGGACGTGCTCTACCTGAACCCGAAGGAGCGGCGGATGGCGCCGCTGCTGTTCGACGACGTGGTGGACGCGATCGCCAGCGCGGCCGAGAACCGCGATGGCGCGTGGGGATCGAAGGCCGCGTACCGAGCCGGGATGGCCGGCGCGGCGGTCGTGTTCATCGGCGCCGCTTTCCTGCTGCTGCGCGGGTTGTGGGGTTCGCCGTTCGCGTCGGTCGGCGTCGGCGCGCTCGCCGTGTTGCTGCTCGTCGGCGGGGGAGCGCTGGCCAGGGCCCAGGGTGACGCGGACGCGGGCGCGGTGTGCGCGCTGGCCGGGGTGCCGGTCGCCGGCTTGGCCGGGTTGCTGGTGTTCGGTTCGCACACGCTGGCATTGGGTGCCGCCGAGGTCGCCACCGCGCTCGCAGCGATCACCCTGTACTGCACGCTCGCCGTGGTCGTGGTCGCCTACCGGCTGCCGTGGTTTCTCGGCATCACCGTGGCCGCGCTGCTCGGTGCCGTGGCCGGGGCCGTGCCGCTGATCGCCGACGTGGCCGCCGAGGGGTCGGCGGCGATCGCCGTGGCACTGGCCACGGCGCTGGCCGCGGCCGCGCCGATGCTCTCGCTGCGGCTGGCGAAACTGCCGCTGCCGACCGTGCCGACCGACATGGACTCGTTCCGGGAGAAGGAGAAGCCGACCCTGGGACCGTCCGTATTGGACCAGACCGCGCAGGCCGAGGCGTTGCTTGCCGGGCTGCTCTCCGCGTTCGGGCTTGTCGTGCTCGGCGGGGTGATCGTGCTGCTGCGCGGCGACAACGTCGGCCAGGCCGCGTTGGCCGGAGTCGTCGGCGTGGTATGGCTGCTGCGATCCCGGTCCTATTCAGGCACGCTGCCGCGCGTCGTGTTCGTGGTCGCCGGTCTTGCCGTGCTCGCCTGCCTCGGCGGGTGGCTGGCGCTGTCCGTCGACCACACCGCCATGCTGGTCGGCGCCGGTGTGCTCGCGCTGTCCGGCGCGATCTGCCTGAGCTACGCCAACCGCGCGGTGCGCGGCAAGCAGTCGCCGTACTGGTCGCGGCTGCTGGACGTGGCCGAGTTCATCGGGTTGATCGCGATCATTCCGTTGGCCGGCGAGGTCGTCGGCCTCTACGCCGCGCTGCGCGGCGCGCTGTAATCCGGTTCAGAGTGCGAGCGGCAGGGTGCCGCGCACCGCGAGTTCCTGCCGCCCGTTCCTGGACAGCAGCCGCACCCCGAGCGCCTTGCTCAACTGGCGGATGGTCATCCGCGCCTCGGTCGGGCGCACCCCGACCCGCATCTGGCCGGTGCCCCTGACCCGGCCGCGCTGGTCGCGGTGCAGCGTGAACGAGGTCGCGGTGAAGGCGGCCCCGTTCACCCACCGGCCGAGCACGGCCACGTCGTCACGGCCCTCACGGGTGCCGAACCCCACTTGCCGCACCGCGCCGAAGGACAAGTCCTGCCAGGTCTCGGTGGTCTTCACGCCACCGCCGGAGTTGCCGACGCCGAGCGCGACCAGCAGTTCCTGCCGCAGGTCGTTCTGGTCCAGCGCGACCGAGGCCAGGCCCAGCTTGGCCACCTCGTTGACCAGCGCGATCGCCGCGCTCGCCACCGCGCGCACCGCGCCGGTGTCCCCACCGCCCCTGGCCAGCGTCGCACTCGGCGCCAGACTGGGCCGATAGCGCAGGGCGAGCCAGTGGATCTGCAACGGCTGGGTGTCGCGTTCGTCGCCGTAGTAGCGAGCCCTCGGCGGACTCGGCACCGACCAGGTCACCAATCCCGCCGTACACAGCCGAATGTCGGTACGGTCATACGCCTTTCGCAGCAATGTCAACAGGACGCGTGGGTCGACGGGCAGCGGAGGCGCGACCCGCACCACCGATACGAACGAATCGTCCACCTTGGCCACTCCGGCGCGGTTGCCGGCGCGGTCGATGTGCTGGCTGATCCGCAGGCCCGGCAGGATGGTCTGGAGTGGATCGCCGGCCGGCTTCCGGTGGGCGGCCCGCCTGCCGCGGAACCGCCGGTACACGCCGATCCACTGGTAGGCGCACAGTCCGTCGAACCGGATCGAGGTCACCGCGACCACGGCGGCGCCGACGCCGAGCACGATCCAGGTCGCCAACCGCACCGGAAACCAGCTCGCCACCACGACGACGCCGGCAATTTCCCAGAGCATAATCTGCCGGATTCCCACCGGACGGAATCTGCCAATGCGTTTAGCCGTGATCATGCCCTCGGCGAGGGTATTTTTACCCTTGCGCGATCGAGCGTCTCGGTCCATGTCGGAATTCCCGCTACCTCGGGTGACTTCCCTTGGCGGAGCGGACATCTGGCTCATCGGACGAAACAACTCCCGGCTCGGTAAAAACAATGGCACGCCCTACGGAACATCGCCAAGCATAGGTATGCTGACTGCGCCGCGTACAGCGAAATCACTTGCGAAAGGGTAAATGGGGGAAAGTCACGGTGTGGACCCAGCGTGATCAAATCCAGGCTTATCAGTTCCTGCGCCGACGCCTGGTCTCAGCGCTGGTCGTCGCCGACGCCAACCACTCGACCTCACCGAGCCGCCGACTCGTGCTCGGCACCATCCTCGGCGTGGCAGGCGCCGTGCTCACCGCGGCCGTGTTCGGTGTGCTCGGCCTGCTCAACCCGAGCAGTTCGGCCAACTGGAAACAGGGTGGCCAGGTCATCGTCGAACAGGACAACGGCGCCCGCTACATCCTCGGCAAGGACGGCCGGCTCTACCCGGTCCTCAACTATGCCTCCGCGCGTCTGCTCGCCGCCGGCAACGGAACGGCCACCGCAACGGTCTCGGCCGACGCACTGTCCTCGGTGTCCCGTGGACCGATGCTCGGCATTCCCGGCGCGCCCGATTCGCTGCCCGCCAGTACGGCCATGGCCGATCACGTGTTCACCGCGTGCAGCAGGACCTCGCCGAACCAGCCGACCGGTGTCGAGCCGACCTCGACGCTGATCCTGGGCTCCTCGACAGAGGACGGCCAGCAGGTGCTCGCGGGCGGTCAGGGTCTGCTGGTGTCCGCGAGCAGTGGTCAGGTGTTCCTGGTCGCGGACGGGTTCCGGTTCCGGGTGCCGAGTTCGGGCACGCTTGCCGCGCTGCACTACGACACGATCAGCCAGCTGCCGGTCGCGTCGAACTGGC
>DASYBO010000473.1:0-7726 GCA_036500685.1 Pseudonocardiaceae bacterium
GTCGGTCGGTATCTGGCGTAACACGACATCGGCTGTGGCGAGGGTGCTGCCAGCGGTGAGATCGTGGCTCGCGACCAGGACCGGTGCGGTCGGCCGGGCGCCGCTCGGGTTCGGGCGGAGGGCCAGTGCCAGAGCCAGGACGAGCAGGACCGCCGCCAGCCCACGGCGAACCCACGGCCCACGAAGGCGGAGCATGCCGCGGATGCGGTCCACGGGTGATGGGGTAACTCGAACCTCACGCACAACCTCTCCCGGTCGTCCTCGTCGGTGGCGCCTGCTGCGCCTACCTGCCGAGCGGAGACGTTAGGGAAGAGTCGAGCACTCGATCGGGTTCGAACGGCTACCTGTGGACAATTTCAGGGGCTGTGGACAACTTGAGGCGTCAGGGCGCGGCTTTGGTGGTGCTCGACGAGCTGCTCGATGACGAACCGCTGGACGGCGAGCCGCTGGACGACGAGCCGCTCGACGACGAGGTCGAACCCGAGGTCGCGTTGGAGGACGACGAGCCGCTGCCGGAGCTGGACGACTCCGTGGACTTCGAGGACGAGTCCGAACTGGTCGCGCCCGCGGTGGCCTTCGTCTTCTGGCCGGACTCGGAGCGGCTGTCGGTGCGGTAGAAGCCGCTGCCCTTGAACACGACGCCGACCGAGCCGAACAGCTTGCGCAGCTTGCCGGCACACTCGGGGCACTCGGTCAGGGCGTCATCGGAGAAGGACTGCACTGCCTCGAACCGGTGACCGCATGCGGTACAGGCGTACTGATAAGTCGGCACTGTGTCGCTCCCCTCGCGGCAACCCGCGAAACTCGTTCTGGCACTCACGGGCATCGAGTGCTAATGCTTACTGTCGATGATGCGCCAGCTTGGCGGCCGAGCGCAAACAAGGCCGGTGAACGTCACGTCGCGACGACACAGGGTACTGAACCGAGCCACCCGCGTTGGCCAGCCCTAGCCGATTGTCCTGATGCCCACTCGAGGCGTCATCGTGGCCGTCATGCGCACGTCGTGCGGCTCGTCCGGCAGGCGGTCGAGCAGTTCGTCGTCGCGGAGGACCGCGATCAGCGCGGCGTCGGCGCGGGCCCTGGGCAGCGAGCGGTCGTAGTGACCCGCGCCACGTCCGAGGCGGACTCCGCGTCGGTCCACGGCCAGCGCGGGGATCAGGATCACGTCGGCGAGGCCGATCGCGTCCGGGCCGAGCCTGGTCCCTGCGGGCTCGCGCAGGCCGTACGGGCCGGGCACCAGGGACGTTTCGCCCTCGTACCGGGCCCAGTCCAGCGGTGCGGCGCCGGTCACGATCGGCAGCAGCACCCGCGCGCCGATCGCGTCGACCATGGCCACGTTCCCCGGTTCGGTGCCGACCGGCAGGTAGCAGCAGACCACTTCGGCCGACAGCTCACCAACCCACTTGACCAGCGCGGATGCCTCGGCCGAGCGGATGTCGGCTGCCAGGTCGCGGCGCGCTGCGGACAGTCGTCGGCGCAGTGCGGCCTTGGACTCGGGATCTTGTGCCGACTCGGTCACGTCCTGACATTAGGCGCGGTTAGGCTCGCAGGCCATGAGCCCGACGAGTTCGTTCTCCACCGCTATCGTGCCGGCCGCCGGACTCGGCACCCGATTCCTCCCCACCACCAAGGCCGTGCCCAAGGAACTGCTGCCGGTCGTCGACACCCCCGGTATCGAGCTGGTCGCCGCCGAGGCGGCTGAGGCGGGCGCGAGCCGCCTGGTGATCGTCACCTCACCCGGCAAGGACGCGGTCGTGCGGTACTTCCGTCCGCAGCCAGAGTTGGAACAGACCCTTGCCGAGCGCGGCAAGACCGACCTCGCCGAGAAGGTTCGCAGGTCATCGGAGCTGCTCACGGTCGAGACCGCGATCCAGGACAAAGCGCTCGGGCTCGGCCACGCCGTCGGCTGCGCCGAGGGCAACCTGACCGACGATGACGAGGCTGTCGCGGTCTTGCTGCCTGACGACCTGGTGCTGCCCGGCGGCGTGCTGGCCCGGATGGCGCAGGTCCGAGCCGAGCTCGGCGGGAGCGTGCTGTGCGCGTTCGACATTCCGAAGTCGGAGATTTCCGCTTTTGGCGTTTTCGATGTCGAGGACACTGGATCGGCGGACGTCAAACGGGTGAACGGGATGGTGGAGAAGCCTGCGCCGGAGGATGCTCCCTCGACCTTCGCCGCCGCCGGTCGCTACCTGCTCGACCGGGCCGTTTTCGACGCGCTGCGCCGGATCACCCCAGGTGCGGGCGGCGAGCTGCAGCTCACCGACGCGATCGCGCTGCTGATCAAGGAGGGGCACCCGGTGCACGTCGTCGTGCATTCCGGTGGGCGACACGACCTCGGCAATCCCGGCGGATTCATCCGAGCCAATGTTGACTTTGCCTTGAAGCACCCGGCCTACGGGCCGAGCCTTCGTGCATGGCTGCGGGAGCGACTCGACCAATCCTGAGTGTTGGACCCAAAAGATGTACCGCGCAACGACGGGGAAGCGCCGATGAGATCAGTAGACGAACAGCTGCGCAAGGTGATCGCCGCCGCGGTGCGCCCAGCGCCCGTTCGAGTGGCGATCTCCGAGGCCCAGGGCCTGTTGTGCGCGGAGGAGGTCGTCGCCGAGCGTGCGCTGCCCGGCTTCGACCAGGCGGCGGTCGACGGCTACGCGGTGCGCAGCGTCGACGTCAGTTCGGCCGGGGTCGAACCGGTCGAGCTGCCGGTCGTCGGGGAGATCCCGGCCGGATCGCGCCAGCCGAGGCGGCTGCAACCCGGCCAGGCGGTGCGGATCGCCACCGGCGCGCCGCTACCCACCCTGGCCGACGCGGTCGTGCCGGCCAGCTACACCGACGGCAACGACGCGCGGGTCACCGTGTCCCAGCCGGTGCCATCTGCCGCGTTCGTCCGGCGGACCGGGGAGGACGTGCAGCCCGGCGACGTCGCGGTGCGCAAGGGCGCGGCGATCGGGTCGGCCCAGGTCGGGCTGTTGGCCGCGGTCGGTCGCGACAAGGTGCTGGTGCACCCTCGGCCACGGGTGTCGGTGCTCGCGGTCGGTGACGAACTCGTCGACATCGAGCGGACGCCGGGGCCGGGCCAGGTCTACGACGTGAACACCTACGCGCTGGCCGCGGCCGCGCGCGATGCCGGTGCCGACGTGTCCAGGGTCGGCATCGTCGGCGGCGGCGCCCAGCGGTTGCGCGAGGTGGTCGAGGGGAGGCTGCTGCTCTCCGAGATCGTCGTGATCGCAGGCGGCATCGGCGGATCCAGCGGCGAGGACATCCACGCCGCCCTGTCCGAACTGGGCAACATCGACGTGACCAGGGTCGCCATGCACCCTGGCTCGGTTCAGGGCTTCGGCCGGCTCGGCCCCGACCTGGTGCCCACCTTCCTGCTGCCCAGCAATCCGATGAGCGCGCTGGTCGTGTTCGAGGTGCTGGTCCGGCCGCTGATCCGCACCGCGCTTGGCAAGCGCAGCGCGCAGCGGCGGATGGTGTCCGCGCGGCTGCTCTCGCCGGTCGTGTCCACCAAGGGCAGGCGCGGCTACCTGCGCGGCCAGCTGCTGCGCGACACCAAGACCGAGGAATACCTGGTCCAGCCGCTGGGCACCTCGGGTGCGCACCTGCTCGCCTCGCTGGCCGAGGCCAACTGCCTGATCCAGGTGGAGGAGGAGACCACCGACGTCGCGGTCGGCGACGACGTCCAGGTCACGTTCCTGGCGCAGCGCGGATAGAGCTCACGTGCCCGACTTCCCGATCGCCGGCTACTCCGGCGCGGACGACCACGACGCAGGCTGGACCCATCTGGAGACCGCGAGCAGGCATCCCGGCTGGCCGGTCAAGCTCGGCCCCTTGGTGGTGCCGGCCGGCACCGTCGCTTTGCGCCCGCCCCGGTTGTTCGACGGGGCGTCGTGGAGCCGGATCAGGCTGCGCGACCGCGCCTACCTGGAGAACTGGGAGCCGACGGCGCCGGGCCGGTGGGAGGAACGCAACGCCGCCGTCGCCTGGCCAGGGCAGTGGTGGTCGCTGCGCAGCCTGGCCCGCCGAGGCCACACCCTGCCGTTCGTGATCACCGTCGACGGTGAGTTCGCCGGCCAGATCACCATCGGCAACGTGGTGCGCGGGTCACTGTGCTCGGCTTGGATCGGCTATTGGGTCGCTGCGGATCTTGGCCGGGGCGGCGTGGCCACCGCGGCCGTCGCGATGCTCACCGACCACTGCCTGTTCGCGGCCGGACTGCACCGCGTCGAGGCCACCGTCCGACCGGAGAACGCGGCCAGTCTGAGGGTGCTCGACAAGCTCGGTTTTCGCCAGGAAGGCCTGCTCCGCCACTACCTGGACGTGGCGGGCGCCTGGCGCGACCACGTCCTGCTCGCGGTCACCGTCGACGATGCGCCGAGCGGTCTCGTGCACAAACTCGTCGCCGATGGAAGGGCTCGCTTCCCCTAGCCTCTCCTCCTCCCGGGCTCGTCGGCGGGGTCCATTCGGCGGTTGATTCCCTGTGAAGGGAACCGACCGTTACCGGCGCGCCTCCGACACTGGTGTGACTGTTGTGACTAACGTGACGGGTGCCGTGAGTGCGCCATGTGCGGATCGGGGGAGGTGACGGGGCCGTGCCCAGCTCGTTGATCATCGTGGCACTTGTTGTCGCGTGGCTCCTCGTGCTCGTCCCCATTGCCGCACGTCGGCGCCAGGAAGTGGCCAAGACCGCGGACTCAACCCTCGCCGCGCGAGTGGTGCGCAGCGGTGGCGTGAGCGCCAAGGTGGAGGAGGCGTTCACCGTGTCCGACAACCCGGACCACGACAAGGCGAAGCTTCAGGTCGACGCCGACGAACTCGAGATCGATGAGGACGAACTCGACGACTTCGACGACGAGGACCTCGAACCGGACGAACTCGACACCGCCGAGGCCGACGAACTGGCCGCCGAGGACTACGACGACGACCTCGATGACGAGTACGTCGACGAGGACGAGGTCGTCGACGAGTACTACGAGGACGACGACCGGCGGCATCCCCACCGGCCGTACCGCCCAGGCCGAGGCGGCTTCGACCCGGCTGCCGCCGCGGCCAGCGCCCGCGCGAAATACGCGATCCGCCAGCGGATCGTGCTGGTCATCATCGTGCTGGCCATCGCGACGGCGGTCCTGGCCGCGCTGACCATGCCGGTCATCTGGTGGGCGCACGGCCTGCTCGACGTCGGCCTGATCAGCTACCTCAGCTACCTGCGTCGCCAGGTCCGCATCGAGGACGACATCCGGCAGCGCCGCGCGGCGCGGCTGGGCGCCGAAGCCGAGGACGAGGCGTACCGCCAGGACTACAGCGACTACGACGCCGACCGCGACTACCGCGAAGCCGACCGCTACGACGCCCCACCCGCTCCGCGCGCCACCCTGACCCGCCCAGTGGCCCGCCCACGGCCTCGGCCGGGCACCGTGGTGGTCGAGACCGACGACGACGATCCGATCTTCGACGACCTCGACCAGCCGGGCGTCCTGCCCTATCGCCGCGCCGTCGGTGAATAGGGCCCCGGCTAATCGGCTCGGCGGCAGCTGCTAAGCTAACTGCCGTACGAGGGGCTGTAGCACAGTTGGTAGCGCGTCTCGTTCGCATCGAGAAGGTCAGGGGTTCGATTCCCCTCAGCTCCACCAAAGTACGTCTTTCACACCACCGTCCGTCAGATCATTCTGACGGACGGTGTTTTTTGTGTACGGAACGGCAACGTCCCTGGGCGTCCCACGGGTCCATCAGATCACTGGTCGCCCGGTCACGGTCAATGCTCTCGATCTCACCAACGGGCATCTCAGGCACGGCCAGACCATCGCCGAGCGGACCGGTAAGGGGGACGCTGAGTTCCTCGATGGCGACCAGCGCAACACGATGGATGCCGTCTACGACCCCACCAGCGTCAGCAGCACCATGGGCTCTGGCACCAGCAGCACCGCCCGTGGCCCGATCTCCACGGGTTCTTCAACGACCCGATCGACACTTCGACCGGGCTCACCAGCATCGGCGCGCGCGACTTCGACACCTGACGGTTGACCCGGTCCAGGGCGGCTGCGCCAACGAATACGTCTGGGCCTAACCGCGCTCCCGACATTCGTCAACGAGCTCAGGACTGCGGCTAGCCTGGTGCGAGAACGGGAAGTCGAGCTGAAGGCCGAGATGCCGGCCGGCACGGAGATCAGCGCGGAGGTCCAGATCAGTGTGAGGTGGGCGTTCAACCCCACGGTCCTCCCGATCGTCGCAACGGACCATCCATTGCCGCCAGGAGCAATTCTCCCGAACCCGAACCCCGACTGTGGCCAGTAGCGGAGTCGATGATCATGTCGAACGAGACAGCACCGGGTCAGCGCTCGATTGTCGTCGCGATGGTGGTCTGGGCCATGGGGCGGTGCGCGCGCGAACAACTCGACGCAGATGTCCCGACGATGGTCTCGGCGACGAAACGAAGCCAGCGCCTTTATCAGCTGGCCCGTGGTTTCGCCGCGACCGGGCGCGATGACCCGGTCGCTGTGGCCGCCCTCCGAGCGGCCGCGGGCCGTCATCGCATGGATCTGCGACGTGCCGCCGCGCGAGTCCGGATGAGCGGATGGGCCACCGAGGGGCCCATTGCCTACCTGGCGAACCAGCTCCTCCTGGCCGCCGCGACCGATCGGCCGGTCAGGGCGGTCACCCCCGAGTTGGACGACTGGTTTCAGCGGATAAGGCAGTTGGATCGGGGAACCGTGGGGGAAGTGTTCGCCCGGTTGGCCGCTATGCAGCCGTTGCTCGCAAACGTCGAGCGCGACGTCATCGCCGAGTCCGAGGCCCTGGGGGCGACATCGACCGACAGTCGGGACAGTGCGGCCGCGGCGGAGATCCGCACATACATCAGGACCGCGTTGGGGTCATTGGTCGGTCCCGGCGCTGACGCGGACGAGCCGTTGCTGCGTTCCAACGCGGCCTACCGCAATGCGAGCCTCCACCTGAATTCCCTGCTGAAATAAGTCGGCACTCGTGACCATACTCGGCAAGCGTGTGTGCGTGCAGTACCTAATTCATTTATCGACGCCTATTTGACCAGTTGGTCACGAGTGAAAGAAGGAACGTCCGTACCGGATTACTACCTCACGTCTACGACAGAATCGCCTTGTGAATAACGCTCTGCCGAATCATGTGATGGTTACGAACCCGCGGTATGCTGCGGTCGTGCCTATCCCGGGTTCGGTCACGGTCCGTTAAGGAGGTCGGCGGATAATGGTGGAACGAATCCAGATTCCCCAGCACGGCTTTCGAGGGCGGATTGCGGTAGTCATCCTGATTTTCGCCGCGGCCCGAGGCGCAAGGCGGCAGATCGACGCCGACGAACCGGTCATCGTCTCCAGCACCAAGCGTAGCGAGCAGCTGGGACGGATGGCGATGCGGTTCGCCCTCGATGGACACATGGACTCCGCCGCGGTCGTGGAGCTGCGCTCTGCGGCAGGCCGGCGACGTAAAGAGCTTCGCCGTGCCGCCGCGAGTATGCGTCTTGGCGGCGGGGTGAATGAGAATCGGTCCAGTTATATCGCGAACCAACTTCTGCTGTCTGCCGCGACTGGCCAACCTCTCCAGCCAATCACGGCCGAACATGAGGCGAAACTCCAACGCATCCATGAGTTGCAGCAGGGCACCATCGCGGATGTTTTCGCCCGTCTAGTGGCCCTTCAACCAGCATTGGCCGATGTGGCGCGGACCGTTCAACGGGCAACAGTGACCGCACGGCACG
>DASYBO010000474.1:0-10543 GCA_036500685.1 Pseudonocardiaceae bacterium
CCGTCGACCTCGGCCACCAGCGTCTTGAACACCCGCTCGGGTGCGATGCCCAGTGCCTCGGTCGCCTCAAGGCCGTAGCCGGCTCCGTTGCGGGCGTCGTGGTCGTAGCTGTGCACGGTGTGCGGCACGCGCTGCTTGGCCAGCAGCGCGGTCGCCGGGGTGCCTTGTCCTGGCATAGCCGGGAATCTTAGGACCGGCCCCGGTGTTGGGACCGAACGTGGTAGTCGACGTAGCAAGTGTGCCGCCCATGCTTCGGCAGGCGAGCTTTCCCACACTGGGCGATCGCGATACGAATCGCCCCGAACCGAGCCGGGTATCCTCTCTGCTGTCCCCAGCATTGAAGAGGGGGACGCCGGCAGTAGCCGTCGGCCTCACCGGTCGGCGGGGAGGGAGCCAGGTGCCAGGTAGCCAGGCAAGCACGCCCGAATCGACCCCACAGGAGTCGCCGGTCCTCGAGCCGACCTCGGAAGTGTCGGCTGAGCAGGGGCAGGCGGAACTCGCGGGCAGGTTCGAGCGCGAGGCCATGCCACTGCTCGACCAGCTCTACTCGGCGGCCCTGCGGATGACCCGCAACCCGGCCGACGCCGAGGACCTGGTGCAGGAGACCTACCTGAAGGCGTACGCCGCCTTCGCCTCGTTCGCCGAGGGCACCAATCTCAAGGCATGGCTGTACCGGATTCTCACCAACACCTATATCAACGGCTATCGCAAGCGGCAGCGTCAACCGCAGCAGTCCGCGACGGACGAGATCACCGACTGGCAGCTGGCCAGGGCGGGCGAACACTCTTCGGTCGGGCTGCGCTCGGCCGAGGTCGAGGCAATGGACCGGTTGCCCGACAACGACGTGAAGGCCGCCCTGCAGCAGTTGCCTGAGGAGTTCCGCCTCGCGGTCTACCTGGCCGATGTCGAAGGGTTCGCCTACAAGGAGATCGCCGACATCATGGGTACGCCCATCGGCACCGTGATGTCCCGGCTGCACCGCGGCCGGCGTCAACTGCGCGATCTGCTCACCGACGTCGCTCGGGACCGCGGTTTCCTGCGCAACAACCAGCCGTCCGTCCAGGAGGTGACGGGGTCGTGAGCTGCGGAAAACCGCACGAGACGGATTGCTCGAAGGTCCTGGCCGAGGTGTGGCTGCTGCTCGACCACGAGTGCGACTCGACGGAGCGGCACAAGCTCGTCGAGCACCTCGACGAGTGCTCGCCCTGCCTTGAGCAGTACGGCATCGAGGAGCAGCTCAAGCTGCTGCTGGCCCGCAAGTGCGGCGGTGACCCGGTGCCGGACGGGTTCAAGGAGCGGGTGCGCCAGTCGATCCGCGAGACCGTGCGTCAGGCGAAGATCAGCGCCGACGGCAAGACCATCGAGGTCCGGGAGACCCGGGTCGAGGTGCGGCGGGAAACCAGCTGAAAGACCACCATTCGTACGAAACGGCCCCGGTGACCAACGTCACCGGGGCCGTTTCGGCTGTTCTGGTCGCGATCAGGCGTTCGGCCGCTTGCCGTGGTTGGGACCGGACTTCTTGCGGTCGCGACGCTTGCGGGCGCGCTTCGACATCTTGTTCTCCTTGCTTGGTTCTGCTGCATCTTCGAGTGTCGCATGCCCCGCGCGGCAGAATGGGTGAGGGCCGACCGCCGGAACCCGTCGCCGTCGAACAGGGAGTCGATCACCACTCGTGTCCACCCTCGTCGATCTGCTGGCCGAACACACCAGGCTGCCAGGGGCCGCCGTTGACCACCTCCAACGCGTTGTGGCCGAATGGCAGTTGCTGGCCGACCTCTCCTTCGCCGACTTCCTCCTGTGGGCGCCGCTCCCAGCCGAAATCGTCGACACCGACGATGACGAGCAGCTGTTCATCTGCATCGCGCACGCGCGCCCGACCACCGGCCTGACCGCGTACGCCGAGGACATGGTGGGCACCCAGCTCGGCACGGCCGACCACACGCAGCTGCTGCGGGCCCTGCGCGAGGCGCGGATCTGCCGCGAGGAGGACCCGGTCTGGCACCTCGGCCTGCCGGTGCGGCGCGAGGTCATCCCGGTCCTGTTCCAGCAGCGAGTGATCGCGGTGCTCAGCCGGGACACCAACCTGGCCGTGCCGAGGGTGCCGAGTTCGCTGGAGATCGCCTACCTCGGCGGCGCGGCCGACCTGTGCCAGATGATCGCGGACGGCACCTTCCCCAGCGACGAACCATCGCCCGGCGTGCACACCAGTCCTCGGGTCGGCGACGGGCTGATCCGGTTGGACGCGGCAGGCGCCGTGGTGTTCGCCAGTCCGAATGCGCTGTCCGCCTATCACCGGATGGGCCATGCCGCCGACCTGATCGGGGTGCGCCTTTCGCCGCTGACCCGCTCGCTGATCGCGGACCCGTTCGACGCGACCGAGGTCGGCACCAGGATGCGCGACGCCCTCGACGGCAGGCCGAGCACCCGCGTCGAGGCCGAATCGCGGCAGGGCGCGACGGTGTTGTTCCGGGCACTTCCGTTGCAGCCCAAGGGAAAGGCTGCCGGCGCGCTGGTGCTGGTTCGTGATGTCACCGAGCTGAAGCGACGCGACCGTCAATTGTTGTCCAAGGACGCGACCATCCGGGAAATCCATCACCGGGTGAAGAACAACCTGCAAACCGTCGCCGCGCTGCTGCGGTTGCAGTCGCGCCGGGTGTCCAGCGAGAGCGCACGGGACGCGCTGACCGAGTCGGTCCGCCGGGTCACCTCGATCGCCATGGTGCACGAAACCCTGGCCCAGTCCGTTGACGAGCGGGTCAACCTGGACGAGCTGGTCGACCGGGTGGTGCCGATGATGGGCGATCTGGCCGGCACCGACGGGCGAGTCACGGTCCGGCGGGAGGGCAACTTCGGCGTCGTGTCAGCCGATCGGGCGACCGCGTTGGTGATGGTGCTGACCGAGTTGTTGCAGAACGCGTTCGAGCACGCCTACCCCGCGCCACAGCGCGGAGAGGTGGTGCTGCACGTGGACCGAGGTGCGAAATGGCTGGATGTGATCATTTCCGACACCGGTAAGGGCCTGCCGCGCGGGTTCTCGCTGGAGCGCACCGAGCGGCTCGGGCTGCAGATCGTGCGCACCCTGGTGGACAGCGAACTGCGCGGGTCGTTGTCGCTGCGGCGGCGGGAACGTGGCGGGACCGAGGCGATCCTACGCGTTCCGCTGCGCCAGCCGCGCTGATATCCCTTGCGCCGCAAAGGTTTCCGTCGACGGCGGTTTCAGACAGCGGCGGTTTCAGACAGCAGAAAGGACCTGACATCGTGGTCGCGATGTCAGGTCCTCTGCGACAAACAGCTTGAGATCCGGCATACCCGGTTCATGGGGGGAAACCAGGAATGCGGGGTTGGCCAACGTCAGGCGTTGG
This sequence comes from Pseudonocardiaceae bacterium, assembly GCA_036500685.1. Lineage (GTDB taxonomy): Bacteria > Actinomycetota > Actinomycetes > Mycobacteriales > Pseudonocardiaceae > CAJCJE01. The sequence goes on from DASYBO010000474.1 coordinate 3,363, forward strand.
TCCGGGCCCTGGTCCGGTTGCGGCGCTTCAGGGCACGTCGCTCGTCTTCACTCATGCCGCCCCAAACACCTGCGTCCTGTCCGCTCTCCAGCGCCCAGGTAAGGCAGCTGGAAGCGACGGGGCAGCGGCGGCACACAGTCTTCGCCTCGGCGATCTGCAGCAGCGCGGGACCGCTGTTCCCAACCGGGAAGAACAGCTCGGGGTCCTCGTCACGGCAGGCCGCGTCGTGGCGCCAGTCCATTGTCGGTGCTCCTCACAAGGCGCGCTTGAACACGCCATTCGTCGTGGGTGGGTCGTCGGGGTGCTTGTGAATACTTTCACGAACTGCGTTGATGTCAAGGGGTTTGGACCAAGCCGGTGAGAGAACTCACCCGAAAGATCGACCCAAGCATGTAACGCGGATTCGCAGCGCGACGGTGTGATCAGCGTAGAACCACACGCAATCGCTACCAGGTCACTGACAGGTCACTGTAGGAGTCACAGGGCAACCCGCAGCGCATCTGGCACTGAAATAAAGCATACCTCGTTTTGCTCGCCGAGGAGATCACCATCTACCTGAACTCGCACAGGTTTGGCCGAAGTCACCCGGATGTGTGGCTCATCGTCCCGAAACAGCAGGTGGCGGCCCTTCGGACGGCTCGCCCCACGCAGCACCTGGGTGCCGTGTCGGGCAATCGTGCCGGGCGCGAGACCGCTCAACGCGAATAGGCCGAGGCCGGTGTCAAATGAACAACCCGGGATCAGGTGCAGCGGCTTGTCGCCGAGATAGGTCCACGGATCGGTATTGCAGACAAAGGCGAGCCGAATGCCGCTCACCGGTTGTTCACCCGCCAGCTCGACGGTCAGCTCCGGCCCCCGGCGCAGCTGCCGCACGTACTGGGTGACCGCGGTACGCAGGTACAGGGTCGGGCTGGCCTCCTTGCTGCGCCTGCGTTCGACGGCCGCGACCACCTCGGCGTCCCAGCCGATGCCCGCGTTGAAGGTGAACCAGCGCTGCGTGCCCCCGCCGAGCTCGACCTTGCCAAGGCCGATCGTGCGGCTGCTCCCGGTCTCGATGGCCCGCAGCAACCGGTGAGTTGCCTCGACCGGATCGCGCGGCAGGCCGAGCGCGCCCGCGAACACGTTCGCCGATCCGCCGGGCACCACGCCCAGCATCGGGGTCTGCACGTCCGTCGCGGACCGTAGGCCGTTGACGACCTCGTTGACCGTGCCGTCGCCGCCATGCGCGACGACGAGGTCGACACCGTCCCGCGCGGCCTGCGCGGCGGCCTCGGCGGCATGCCCCCGGTGGTTGGTTTCCAGGATGTCCAGCTTCACGTCGCTGGCCAGGGCGTGCGCCAGCACATCCCGGCCGGCCGGCGTTGTCGCCGTGGCCTGCGGATTCACCACGAGTAGGGCAAGCACCCAGTCAGCCTAGGCGCCAACCGGGCGCAACACGGCCGTCCTGTCACCCAGCGCACACGCCGACCTTGGTGGGTGACCACCACCCGAGCGGTCGGCGACTCCTCTCGTGTGCGTTGTGCCTGTCCTACCGCGACTGGCGAGTGCACCCAGACGACCCGTCTGCTCACCGACGAAGCGGACCTGCGCTGAGGAGATCTTCCCTCGCCGCCGGGCGGAAAGAATCGGCCGACCGGGTGGCCTACGATCGGTTCGCGGTGTCACCAAGTGTGGTCACCTGACGTGGCGCGAATCTTCGAGGGGCCTTTGCCGTGGTGGACGAACCCGTTGCTCCGGTATCGGTGCGGATCGCCGGTGTGCTGGTCGGCTTGCAGGGCCTCGCCGGGTTCGGCTATGCCGTCGCCGTGCTGGTCGGTGCGTTCACCCACACCAAGGGCGCGGTCGGCAACCTCTATGCCGAGGCCGGATTCTTCGCGGTGATGGGCGCGGCGGTCGTCGCCGTCGCCGTCGGGTTGCTGCGCGGCCAGCCGTGGACCAGGACGCCGGCCGCCGTGTTGCAGCTGATCTTCCTCGGCATCGCCTGGTACGTGTTCGGGCCGTCCGGGCAGGTCGTCGTGGGCGTGGTCACCGCGGTCTTCTGCGTCGCAACGCTGGTGCTGCTGTTCACCGCGCGAGCGCGGGCCTGGGCGGTCGGGATTCGGCAAGAGTAGCCAGTCGGCTACTCACCGCAACTGGCGGTCACTGTCATGACCGTGAAAAACCGTCAATGTGAACAACTGCCTTCCAACGGTTGCCCGATACCCGTCTAACGATGGGTATTCGTTCATTCACAACTCAGTGAAACTCCATCGGGTAACGCACTCAATGCTGTGCCCCTGCACACGCACAGCATTGAACTGTCGGTGACAACCCCATCCCCCTATGGAGGAACTGTGTCCCTTTCGAGGACAGTGGCAGTTCGATGGTCGACGAGGGCAGTTGCCGTGCTCGCGGTCTCGGCCGCCTTCGTGGTGCCCACCGTCGCGACGGCGCAGACGTCGGCACCTGACTCGGCCGCCCTCGCGCAGGCCGCGCAGCTGCACCAGGAGGTCACCAACGGCACCCTGCTCAGTGACCACGGCACCCGCCGGACCTGCCCGCAGTGCGAGTCGGTGCTGGTCACCGAGGCCAAGGGTTCCAGCAAGCCGCTCAGCACGGCCTTGCCCAGCGGCTACGGCCCCAGCGACCTCGCCTCGGCCTACAAGATCACCGGAGCCTCCACGGCGACGTCGACCATCGCGATCATCGACGCGGGTGTCGACGGCAACCTGGCCTCCGACCTCGCCACCTACCGCAAGACCTACGGCCTGCCGGCCTGCACCACCGCAAGCGGCTGCCTGAAGCTGGTGAACTACACCGGTGGCGCCCAGCCCGCCCCGCAGAAGAGCGGCCAGGGCGCGCAGGCCGAAGAGCAGATCGCGGTCGAGACCGCGCTCGATGTGGACATGGCCTCCGCGGCCTGCCCGACCTGCCACATCACGGAGATCTCCGTCCCCTGGTCGGATGGCGTCAACGACAACAACACGTCGATGAACGACTTCTCCAAAGCGGTGTCCACCGCGGTGTCGGGCGGCGCCAAGACCGTGAGCATCAGCTACGGCTACACCGCGACCAGCGTCTCCACCAGCGGCACCGACCTCGCCGACTTCAAGCACCCCGGTGTCGCCATCGAGGTGTCCACCGGTGACAGCGGCTTCAACGGCGGCACCCACACCTCCTGGCCGTCCGACCTGCCCTACGCCATCGGCGTCGGCGGAACCCAGCTGACCAAGAGCGGCAGCAGCTGGTCGGAGAAGGCCTGGGGCGTTGACAGCGGCAACGGCGCGGCAGGCAGTGGTTGCGACACCTACTTCGCGGCGGCCAACGGCCAACCGGCCGCGGTCACCAAGGACTGCAACAACCACCTCGCCACCGCGAGCGTGTCGGCCGACGCGTCGCCCGCCACCCCGCTGGCCATCTACGACACCTACGCACCCAGCACCCACCAGCCCAACAACTGGACGGTCGTCGGCGGCACCAGCGCGTCCTCGCCCTACATCGCGGGCCTGTTCGCCAGGGCCGGCGTCCCCTCGACCCTGCTCGGCCCGAACACCCTGTACGCGGCGGCGGCTTCCAACTTCCGCGACATCACCTCGGGCAACAACGAGGTCCAGGACTCCTGCGCCAACTACCCGGGCCTGAGCCCGGCCGTGTGCAACGCGGGCAAGGGCTGGGACGGTCCCACCGGCCTCGGCACCCCGCAGGGCCTCGGCGCGTTCTGATCGTCGTTTTCAGCTAGCTGAAACAAGAAATCGGGCCCTACTCGCCGCCTCCCGGCGAGTAGGGCCCGACGTTTGTGATTACTCAGGCGGCTGCTTGGACAATCGACACCGGCGGCGGATCGACGACCAGCGCCGTCGCGTTGTCCTTGCCACCCAACTGATGCGCGGTGTCGACCAGCGTGCTGGCCACCGCGGCAGGCGGGATCGGCTGGTCGAGAACGGCCCTGATCCGGCCCAGATCCACCACTTTGTGCACGCCGTCCGTGCACAGCAACAGCCGCGAGTTCGCGATGCTGGTCCTGGTGCTGCCGATCCGCTCCGCCGCTGCCGTGCGCACGCTGGTGGTGACCAGGTGCTCCATCCTCGGCGTCGTCGGCTGGTTGCGGCCGCGGAAGTACTCGGCCACCGTGTGGTCGTTGGTGACCTGCTCCAGGATGCGGCCGTTCCAGTGGTAGGCCCGGCAGTCCCCGACCCAGGCCACATCGCAGCCGGTCCGCGTCGACCCGACACCCGGCACCGCGACCACCAGCACACAGTCGCCGCCGTCGTCATTGGCCCGCACGACCTCCTGCGCGGCCAGGATGCCGGCGACCGGCCCCTGCACGGCGGCGATCCGCGCGGCCATCTCGGCGGCGATCGTCGCGGTCCGGGCCGCGACCAGGTCGTCGCCGACCCCGTCCGCGACCACGTAGGCGGTCACGCCGGTCTCGACATCGGTGTGCACCGCGGTCGCGTCGGCGTTGACCTTGCGCGGTCCGCGTTCGCTCGCCTGATCCCAGTGCGGCAGGACGGTGGGTAGCGGGTGGTGGGCCAGCATCGGTGACCTCCTCGGCCGTGCCGGACCGTGTGGCCCGGTATGACCAGGAAAACGTCCCAACCTGAGGCGAGGTGCCTGAATCACCCAAAAAAAGGCTGAGAATCCAGCTTCAGCGGTGGCCCAGCTCCTGGAGGGCGTCGCCGCTGAGTCGATAGGTGATCCAGTCGTCGAGCGGCTTCGCGCCGAGCTTGTCGTAGAACTCGATGGAGGGCGTGTTCCAGTCCAGCACCGCCCACTGCAGCCGCGAGTACCCGTTGCGCACGCACTCCTTGGCCAGCTCGACCAGCAGCGCGAAGCCGAGCCCGGTGCCGCGCTGATCCGGGGTGACGTAGAGATCCTCGAGGTAGATGCCGTGCGCGCCGTCCCAGGTGGAGAAGGTCAGGAACCAGACGGTGCAACCGACCACGACGCCGTCGTTCTCCGCGACGTGCGCGAACACCTGCGGGTTGGGCCCGAACAGCCCGGCGCGCAGCTGCTCGGCGGTCATCTTGAACTCGTCCGGCGCCTTCTCGTACACCGCGAGTTCACGGCACAACTCGACGATCCGCTCCACATCGGACGGTTCGGCGCGACGAACCTGTTGCCCTGTATCAGACATCTGGCTTCCAGGCCGGGATGTTCGACCGGGCGACCTGGCGCGCACCGCGTTCCGTGCCGAGCACCGTGGTGCCGGCCGGGTCGAGCCCGAACTGCACGCCCTCGGTCGCGTTGAGGCCCAGCCACGCCGCGATCAGCACCCGGCTGAAGTGCCCGTGCCCGATCAGGATCACGTCGCCGTGCGTCATGGCCGATTCCACCCTGGCCAGCAGCTTGTTGGCGCGCTCGGTCACCTGGGCCGCGGTCTCGCCGCCCGGGATCGGGTGCGTCCACACGCTCCAGTCCGGCACGCTCTGCCGAATCTGGTCGGTCGTCAGGCCCTCGTACTCGCCGTAATCCCACTCGGCCAGTTCGTCGGTCACCTCGTCCACGTGCAGACCGGCCAGCGCGGCGGTGTGCTGGGCGCGCAGCCGGGGGCTGCTCAGCACCAGCGCGGGCGGCAGGTGCGTGCCGCGCAGGTGGCTCAGCACCAGTCCGGCGCGGCGTGCCTCCTGCTCGCCCTCGGTGGTCAGCGGAATGTCGGTGCGGCCGGTGTGCTGGCCGGTGAGGGACCATTGCGTCTGGCCGTGACGGAGTACGTAGATCAGTGGTTGCTCGTCGTAAGCCACGTCAACATCGTAGGGAGGCCGACTGTTCAGCACTGGTCGAACGGACGCGATTCGCGCCACAATGTGCCATTACTGGGCAGTAACCATGTCCGGCGGGTCCAATCCAGTTCGAAACCCCGAACTTGAGCTCGGTTATTGCCGGCCGCCTGGGTGTTTGCCGATGGCGTCCAGCACGTCCAGGTAGCCGACGTTGGCCAACCACAGCGCATCGGCGAGCGGCGTCATCTTGCCCGGCGCCCACCGTTTCTCGGTGTAGACCTCCGTGCACCGCCGCACCTCGGCCAGACACGTCGCCAACTCCTCGGCCATCCGCGCCTCGAACTCCGCCGCCGACGGCGCCGACGAACGCACCCCTGCACCCTCACCCGCCCGCAACGCCTCCAGCGCGTCCGGCACGATTCCGTTCTCCGCGTCCCAGAACATCACCGGCCGCACGATGTCGTGATTCCACACCGGCGCATGCACCGACCGCCAGCGCGGCACGAACGGGTTGCGGTTCAACCGCGTCGAATTCGACCAGTGCTCGGCCCCGAGCGGCTCGGTCAGCCAGGCCACCTCGTCGACCGGCAGATCGATCGCCAACGCGACCGGAATCCATTCCAGATCGTGTGCCGGCTCCAGCATCTCGGCGAACGTCCACAACTGCCGGACGCGAATCCGATAGATGTCCGACGGCCCCTCGGCCATCTTCGTGCACGTCTCGGCAAGCTGCTCAAGATGATGAACCGCGCGACTCCACTTCACCGCGCCATTGTGCCCGCGTCAGTTCGAGTTGTCCGTCGGTGGGCGCCGAGCCAGAGGCACCTCAGCGAACAAGGTCGCCGGATCGCACCAGCGAATCCCATGCCGTTCGTACGTGTTCTTCGGTGAACAAGCGCCGCTTGCGTGAAGTCCACTCCTGGATCGCGGACCAGGCTTCCTGCGGCGTGCGGCACTCATGGTGCATGGCTACCCAGTGAGTACTGGCCAGAAGTTCTACGGCATAAGGACCCTCAAAGCCAGTGATGGTCCGAAGCACGGGTTGGACGATGCGTGCATTGACCTCTTGGCCAAGCTCGGTGTCACCCAGATACGCGTTGGCTTCAGACTTACCAGAGCTGGTTGGCGTGATCGGATTAAGGTCCTGAACCGGTGCCGTCCCATCGCCGAAGCCGCTGAGGTAAACAGCTTCCATCTCCTGCACGAGACGGCGAACCTGATCGCTGTACGGCCCATAGGTTCCTCGCTCGAAGGTCAGCTGCAGTTCGGGCATGTGCAGACCGGCGAAGTACATGAGCTTCTGTATCTCAAGATGTGATGCGCCAGCGACCGATTCCCAGGGCTCAACTGCCAGCCGGCGGTCGACGTACTCCTGAATCAGCCGGATCGTTGCCGCACGTCCCCACGTCATCTTGATCGGGTTGGGTGCCAAGTGCCGTATTGCGTTTGAGGGCGTGTACAGAACAACTCTGACGCCGG